>CAMWXE010000032.1 GCA_947178145.1 uncultured Lachnospiraceae bacterium
GCTTCATCGGTCCGCAGTGGAGAATGTCAGGTATATTATCCGGATCAAATTTTGCGAACATCATCTTTCCAGCCCTTGCATCGTCAGGAATGCAAAGAGCCGGATAAAACAAAACCAATTTAGATATGCTTCCGTTTAATTTTGACGCTGCAATTGCAGATACAAAACCTCCCTGACTGCAGCCCATTAAAACAATTTTTCCTGCATTGCTATATTCCATACTTTGTGCATAACGAATGACAGCCTCTAAATCTTTCACTTCCGTTAAAACGGACATTTCTGTTGTACTGCCGTCACTTTTCCCTTTTATGACACACCCACCACAAAAATCAAAGCAATATGAAACATATCCCATTTCCGCCATAGCTTTCGCATACTGGCGTACTGTATCCTGAAAAGCCATAAAACCGTGACTTACAACAGCGATTGGCAGGCAGTCCCCCTCCGGTCTGTACTCTGTTCCCCGGATTGTAAGATTATCTCTCTGGCATGTAAAAGCCCTCTCGTTAATCTTAGCACTCCCCTTGTTAAAAAAGTCAGCCATAGTATTCCTCCGTAAAATTAGTATTCTCTTGTCTTTAATATGTATATGATATCACAAAATAACACCAGTAATATGCTTAATTGAACCATAATAACCTCGAAATGAAGAAAAAGAGAACCAAATCTGCTTATATTTCAAATCCGGTTCTCTTTTGTAAAGGTCTTAATGATTTTATATCTTTTTCCTCTTAATCCGTTTCTGAAAATACACTGCCAAGCCCAAGGCATTCCAGTTTATTTCTTCTTTTCCCCCTCTGGGAAAATAATCTTGAATACAAAGAAAAATATAATCATAGATACCCCGCCTGTAATAAATGTTACCAATATATTATAAACTGCAGGTGAAGTGAACGCCGCCGCTATCGGCATCCACAAATTATTCATTCCGTTACATATCAATGAAATCAAAATCCACGCTATAAAATACCACATTGCCTGATAGTATGGATTTCCATGACTCTTAAAAGTGATATTTCTCTGCAAAGGAAAATTAATGCACTGAGCCACAAAAGACCCAAACTCATAACTGATAAAATAACCCAGTCCCCCGCCAATCATCACCTCTCCAGCCGTGTTATAAAGTACATTATATCCCAGCAGACTCCATGTAAATTCAACACCCAGAATCTTCATTGACACCTGCGGCCACATAAATTCCGTTTCAGCAAGCCCGATTCCCAATATGCCCGGCATTATCGTGAAAATAATGTACTGTACAATCGTCACTCCCATACTAAACACAAAAAAGTAGGAAATCTGATAGGCCCACTTTGCTGCCTTAGGGTGCTTTTTTTCAAAATCATTCCAGTATTCTTTTATCTTTTCCATTCAGATTTCCTCCTACTCCATGCCCCTTGCTTTTTTCCGAACCTTCCTCTGTCTGAAATAACCGGAAATAACCTGCATAATCCCTCTAAATAAATGCCCATTCACCGCTTTTACAATCCCTTCCACCATATACTGGCTGCACATGCCGCCTGACATCTTTCCAATACCACGAAAAGGCATATTATAAATAAATAAGATATTTAAATCCGGTTTCCCTTTTGCCATACTTTTATCTAACATTCTTGTCAATATTTTATGAATGAAACGTGCTATCAGCCCTTTTGCATAGCACATCTGGCTGATTGTATCATTTATTCCCATTTCACTGCCACGATGCTCTTCCGGAACTGCATGTCCAAGAAGTGCTGCAAATTCTTCATCGGATATCTTCTTAATTTTTCCGGTAAAATAATCCGGTAACTGTTCTGCATTTTCAGAAAGTATTGCATCTGTACCTTTAACGGAAACCAATGCTTTCAGCCTGATATCCCGGCTGCTTGCGCCAATCAAAACTTCGTATTCCCCGCCCTCCACTTCAAACTTATTTGTCAGGCAGTTAAAATACCGGAACGCCTTATCATCGAATGAAATTGTAACCTCCTTTGACTGCCCCACCTTTAGAAACACTTTCGTAAATCCCTTCAGCTCTTTTTTCGGTCGGTATATGCCATGGCATCTGGCGCTGATATATAATTGCACAACCTCAGCACCATCCATATCTCCTGTATTCTTTAAAGTAAATGTGACTTTTTTATCACTGACTTTCAGATTACTGTACTCAAATGTAGTATAACTTAAACCAAATCCGAATGGAAACCTGACAGGAGCATCTACTGTCTCAAAATAACGGTATCCAACGTACAATCCCTCCCGGTATTCCGCATTTAACACTTTTGTCTGGTAATATGATGCAGATGGTACATCTTCATACCGCATTGGATATGTCTCACTGAGTTTTCCAGATGGGTTGACATTCCCCACAATTACATTCAACATTGCAGCTGCACCTGCCTGCCCACTTAAATATCCATGAATTACCGCTTCACAGCCATCAATCCAGTCCATCTCAATGGGAGCTCCGCCGGAAAGTACCACCACGATATGACTGTTGACTTTAGTCAGTCTTTTCAAAAGCTGAATCTGATTCTCCGGAATTTTCATGTTATCACGATCCATTCCTTCTGATTCTGAAATTTCATCCAGCCCTATATACAAAAGCACTACATCTGCACCTTCTGCCAGTTCTGCAGCTTTCTGCAGAAGCTCCTCATTTGTTTTCCCTGTTCTGCGATACCCTGGTGCGAAACCTATGTATTCCAACTCAAAACTGTCTATCACATCCAATGTAGATTCCAATTTTGTCGGATTCACCATTGACGACCCTGCCCCCTGATATCGAGGAACTTTCGCAAAATCTCCAATCAAAGCAACCTTTGTTCCTTTCTTTAAGGGAAGTATCTGGTTCTCATTTTTCAAAAGGACAATACTCCGCTCCGCAGCTTTCTGTGCAATGCGATGATGCTCTTCTACATCAAATGCTGTTCTTTTCGCTTTATCTACAGCCCCTTTTACTTCCATAATTACGGTAAGAAGTTCCTCTACTCTGCGATTCAGTAATTCTTCGCTCAGTTTCCCGCTCTTAACAGAGTCCATCAGTTCCTCATCAGAATCCCCTCCTGTAGTGGGCATCTCTAAATGCGAACCTGCAGCCACTCCTGCCGTGTGGTCATTGGATGCACCCCAATCAGAAACAACAAACCCCTCAAATCCCCATTCATCCCTCAAAATTTCCTGCAGCAAATGTTCATTTTCATTCGCATATACACCGTTAATACGGTTATAAGCAGACATAATCGCCTTCGCATGACCTTCTTTCACTGCAATTTCAAAACCAGTCAGATATATTTCACGCAACGTCCTCTCATCTACCACAGAATCACTTGTCATGCGGAGAAGTTCCTGCGAATTGGCTGCAAAGTGCTTTGGACATGCAGCCACTCCCTTTGACTGGATGCCTAAAATATATCCAGCAGCCATTTTGCCTGCAAGATACGGATCTTCGCTGAAATACTCAAAATTTCGACCACACAAAGGATTTCTTTTGATATTCATCCCCGGACCAAGCAGAACACTAATCCCCTGCGAAACCGCTTCCATACCCAGATGCTCACCAATCTCCCTGCCAAGTGCCACATCCCAGCTATTCGCAATGGTAGCTGCAGTCGGGTAACAAGTAGCCGGAACACTTGCGTTTAATCCAAGATGGTCGCTCTCCCCCTCCTGTTTACGGATTCCATGCGGTCCATCTGACAGCATCATGCCAGATATTCCCAGACGTTCTACAGAGCGTGTTCTCCAGACATCCTTTCCAGAAAGAAGGTAGCATTTTTCCTCCAATGTCATCTTCTGCACTATATTCGTTATATTCAAAATTCATTCACCTCATTTACATCATATCTGTCATTCTATATGCAACCGTCTATATATAAGATGTGGATTCGCCCACAACGAACGAATCCACATCTACTGCTATTTATAGAAACACTCTTGTGTATTAGCTCTGCTGTTTTCCCATCTTTTTCTCAAGCCGCTTCTGTCTCTTTTCTTCCTTCTTTTTTGCACGAACTTCCTTCCGAAAGCCAAAGCAGAGCAGGGCACGGTAAAAGCAAAGTACAGCCAATATCGCAAATATAACTGAAAGCAGGATAACCCAGATTCTCCAGGTGCGCATTGTTTTCTTGACTACAGCATCGGCAGAAATGCCGTTCATTGCATTACTGTTGGCAACGTTATATACAACATTCTTTGCAGCACGATGCAGGTTTGCTATTACAGCCGGTGTAAACTGTTCATCTATCAATTTCCACATGGCAGTTGAAGAATTCAGCCATAAATCTGTCCCGGCTTCTAATCCTTCGCGAAGATCAAAAACTGCACAGTCAGGAAATGATGCCTGATCCGTCACTGCCAGCCCCTGGAATCCCCATTCGTTGCGCAGTGTCTCTGTCATCAGCCCCGCATGGCCACCAGACCATCTTGCACCAATCCGGTTCATGCTGACCATCACACCATTCGCATTTCCTTCACGGACAGCCCCTTCAAATCCCTTTAAATACAATTGCCGTACTGATTGCTCATTCGCAAATACCAGTAATCCCGCCCGGTTACATTCCTGATCATTCAATGCAAAATGCTTAATTGTAGCAATCACACCTTTATCAACCGCACCTTTTACTTCAGCTGCTCCAATTTCAGCAGAGAGGAATCCATCCTCTGAATAATACTCAAAATTACGTCCACTAAACGGAGAACGATGGATGTTCATTGCCGGGGCATACCAGACAGTTACACCCGAGCTTAAGCTATCTTCTCCTATCAGCCGTCCACCTTGCTCTGTCAATTCCCGGTTCCATGTCGAAGCCCATACCACTTCGGTGGGATAGGCCATGCAGGATGTACCGCCTACCAACGTACTGGAAATACCTGCCGGGCCATCTTTGTCAATGGTTCCAGGCAAATTAATAGATTCCACTGTCTGGGTTGCATAACCGCCGCGACGAACCAAATCATGCATTTCTTCCAAACTCATCTGGGACACCAATGCATCCCAACGGGCATCATTATAATCCACGCCAATCAAATCAGCAGCAGATAACTTTCCATATGATTCATCAACCACACCTATTCCTGGTGTCTCAAGGGATGTGTCATCCGCAAAAGATATTTGGATATCTGCTAACAGTTCTTCCCCTGCTGTCAGCATTCCATCACTATACACAACAGGCCATGTTCCTGTCCAGTCACTCCGGCTTAAATATGTGAAGTCCGGATCATAAAACCGAATATCAGCTTCTTCAAATTGGTTTGTGATTTCATTTCCTGTCGCAATAGAAATCCTATAGGTTTCCGTATCCATCTGCATCTGATTATAACAGTATGTTAAGTCCGGATTTCCGTCTGCATCCATACCGTCCAATGTTGTTTTTCCTTTCACCGCCAGAATATTGTTAAGCGCATTATGCGCATTTTCTCCGGCTGCCAGATAGTAATCCCCAGCATCTACAATGTAACTTTCCTCACCATCCGCATCATATACCTTCAGATTTTCTTTTTCTACAACAATTGTAATCTGTTCCGTTTCTCCTGGTTCAAGCATCTGGGTTTTTTCAAAACCGACCAACTCAACGGATGGTTTTTCAATTCCGTGTTTTTGGTCATACTCCGTATATGGAGATTGCAGGTAAATCTGGACTATATCCTTTCCCGCTGTCTCACCTGTATTTTTGACCGTCACCTTCACTTCAAAAACATCCTCTTTTTCCGTAACTGAATAATTGTTCCAGTCAAATTCTGTGTAAGAAAGCCCATACCCAAATGGATACTGTACCTGTGCACCGTAATCGTAATTTGTGACGCTTTCACTGCCAAGTACTACATCCTCATAACGTGTTTCATAATAACGATACCCAACGTAGATGCCCTCCGCATATACCATGTATTTGTTCTCTTTTTTATTCGGGCTGTTTTCAATCGTATAATCTCCAAAGTTGACTATGGAAGGGGCGCTTTTGCTGTCATAAGCATATGTATCCACTAAGGCACCAGATGGATTAACAATGCCTGCTAACGCCTCCGCAACTGCATAAGCACCGGTCTGACCAACACCCCCAACCCAGAGGCATGCATCAATGCCGTATTCCTCAATAAATCCAAGTTCCATCGGATTATTTGCATTTACAATCAATATCAGAGTATCAAAATGATCGTTCGCCAATTGAATCATATCCTGTTCCTGTGGTGTAAGCTGCAGATAATGTGTCCCTTCTTCACCTGCCTCGGTATCAATATCATGGGACTCTCCACCAGAACGCCCAACAAATAAAATGGCAGCATCTGAATACTCATCAAAGCTTGCTATTACTTCCTCCGTATAAACATCACGCGGCACTTCATTTACTGCAAAACCACCCTGACCTGTCACATCCGTTGTCTCTTTGCGGTAACCGGAAGCAGCTCCTGTGTCATAGAAATCCCAAAGAATAGGATTTACAATAACCCCACAATCTTCCAACGCCGTCTTCATATCAGGTGCCTTCGATGTATCCACGGAGCCGGAGCCAGCACCACCATAAACAAGATCCACGCTGTCTTGTCCCATAAGACTCACACGTTCATTGTTATTCAACGGCAAAGCACATTTTTCATTCCGTAACAGAACAAGTCCTTCAGCTTCAATCTGCTTACAAACCTCCTCTTCATAAGCCAGAAGCTCCTCCCCACTGCCAAAGTCGGATGGATAATATTCAGTTCCGCTGCCCCCAGAAACTTTATAATCTTTTTCTCCTAAAACAATCATCAACATCTGGCCATAGGTGTTTGCAGCCCAATTACCCCCAACTATGGCAACAACCAGTACCAATGAGAGCAGGATCATCAAAACACCGCCGACCCCGCTCATAATTTTTCTTGCAACCCTCATAATAACCTTCTCCTTTCAGATTTGTTGCAATCATCATAAATGATTTTGGTTATTTCTATCAAGAAGGGTGGCATGCATGGGTCTTATTCAGGCACAGTTGGCAAGCATAAATCCTATTTTTATCTATTCTGTGGCATTGGTATGACGATTTCGAGCAGGAATGTTTTTCCATCAGTCTCGATTTCCATCCAGCCTCCATATTTTTTTACAATCATCTGCATGCTTTTTACACCAAAGCCATGAAAACGCATATCTGCTTTATTGCTTATTGGAATACCATTTTCCATTACCAACTCCCCATCAAAATAATTTGATACTTCTATATGCAGAAACTGGTTTTTGGAGGCTATATTCATACTGACAATTCGTTTCCGAGTATCCTCATATTTACCAACACACTCAATCGCATTATCCAGAGCATTACCAACCAGAGCATATAAGTCAAATGTTTTCAAAAATGCAAGCCTAGAAGCATCTACCATATAGCTCAGGCTGATACCATGGCGTTCACAGAAAAAGCTCTTCTCTGTCAATAATGTATTCAATACCTCATTTTCCGTATTAGCAGCTGCATCATATATCCGAACAGTACTATCAATTTCACGCCTAAGTTCTTCCTGCGCCGTATCCCCCATCCCTTTTATTGCAAGCATCTGATTTTTCAGGTCATGACACTTATGGTTCACAAGTTCTACTGTCTCTTTTGAAAGCTCATACTGTTTTTTCCGTTCATAAAGCATCTGCTCTAAAATCCGCTGTTCCATTGACATCTGAATATTATAAAACATACTGTACTGGATTATCAGAATCAGAAAGCATGCCAAAAGATCAGCAATTGCACTGAAATAGTTCGGAGTACCATCATCCGCTAAAAAAGCATACTGTTCCATAAATGTGGAGCATATTAACACAGCCAGCATGACCCCAAATAAATAAAAATTTGGACTGTTTCCCTGAAACAGTTCTTTTTTCATTGTTCTTAAACGGATTGCAAATACTTTATAAAGTATCCAATACAATACAACACAACTGAAAATACATGCCAGAATATATATTTTCAGATTTTGTGATATTGCAGGGAAAATCCCTTTGGCTATCATTTCATTCATTACTACATACTCAATATGTTGTGCAGTATATGCAGAAACTGTCAAGAACAACAATTCCTCTTTCTTTAGTTCAAAGCAGGTCCACAGATAAAGTATGGAAAGCATGACCAACAGCATATACCAACTCACAAAAATTACGGGTTTGAATAAAATAGGATATTGCACCATTCTGTCAAATTTATTAATAGCAAAATAAAAAAGGGAGCTTGCCATAAGTACCATAAGACCCAAGATACCATTCCGCAAAACATGTTTTCTTCCCTTCGCAAAAGGAATTGCAAACAGCCATTCAGCCACCACCAGTTCCAATATAAAACGAAACTCTTCAAAAATATCAAGCGTTGTTATCATGATTGGATACCTCCCACATAACGTGTAAATGCCTGCATAAATTCGTTTTTGCAATTCCTGCTAATCTGCAGCTTCTCACCCTTCACTTGAAGAACAGAACCCGATATTGCTTCCACATACCGCAAGTTCACAAGGTAGCAGTTCTTACTCTTCGCAAAAGAAAAGCGTCCTAACTGCGCTGTAACTTCCTTAAAAGTCCCACGTACCTTAAAAGTTCCGATTGCAGTATGGTAAATGAGATAATGTAACATTACTTCCACATAATATATTTCATCCACCACAACACGGACCGTCCCCTCCTGTGCTTTTAGCGTAAGCATTGGTGCACTGTTTTTAGCAGCATAGCGCAAGGCTTTTTCCATACGGAAAACAAAATTTTCATAAGTGACCGGTTTCAATATGAAATCAAGCGCATTCACTTCATACCCATTAATCGCATATTGTGCCATGTTAGTCACAAAAATAAGAACAACATCCTTGTCCAACAAGCGGACACGCCTTGCTGCCTCCAAACCATCCATATCCGCCATTTCGATATCCAAAAAAATAATATCGTAAGACCTGTCATAAAAGTCCAACATATCTTTTGCTGTGGAAAAGGTAAACACCTGCATAGTCTCTCCCTTTTCCTGCCCATAACTCTCTATATATCCTTCCAGTTGATTTAATATTCTTTCCTCATCATCTACAATTGCAACCCGCATCCTAATTCTCACCACGTTTCTAAATTTGATAAAGTAATTATATCTGATACTTATCTTTTCTTCAAACAAACATTTAAATAATTTTGACTAATCTCTTTTTCAGGTACATATTATTGCAAAATTACCTTGAATAATTACATCATACTTGCGATGACCACTTATATATCTTCCCCTGTCTCCTCCCGATATTTTTCACACCCCTCATAAGCTCGATTACCGAAAATCTGGAACATTTTTTCCTCATCCATATAACTCCTACACAACTTATTTGCGCTGTTTGCAATATCAACTTTTCATACTATTTTACATCCTTTCGCATCGTTCTTGCTTATAACTCATAGCATTTTTCCTTCAAATATTTTATGTTTTTTCTCTGCCTTAATCTTTAAAGTATCTACTTCCCTGCACAGGCCATGGTGAACCATACCATAGTTCACCCGACCTGCGCAGTACCCCCTTGGTGCTTACCTTATAATTTCAAAAAGCAAGCTGCTCCTGCCACCATTCTCGCGCCATCGCTGTTTCTTGCTAATAAATCCCTTTTCCTCCAGATCATGGATTGCTCTCTTGACCGTGCTGACAGAGAGGTGTAACTCCCTTGCAATGGTACCGATTGCAAAAGAATGCCAACATTCTTTGGTAGCAGGTTCCCTCTTTGTCTGCACGGTCTTGCAGATATAAATAAACAGCTATGGCTCTGTGTGGCAGGTCAGCCTCGTAAATTCTTCTGTCATATGCCATGCTTAACCCCATTTCTCATTTTATTTCTTTATTCTAATCCTCCGTCCGTAATGTCTGACGGGCTTTTGCCACTGTTTCATTTTTCTGTGTCTGCTACATCCCTCCATTTCTGTTTATAGTGTTCTGCTCTGTATGGTCTGACTCTTCCTCCATACAGCACATATATCTGCGAATAATCTCTTCCTCTATCTCCTGCTTGTCCGCATACGCCACCTTCCGCGCAGACTTTTCCTCAATCTCATACGGTTCCTCAAAGGTGATTCCCCATCTCAGGAACAGCTTCAGCTTTGTCTTCATGGGGTGGCAGCCTGTCTTGGACACGATAAAATTTCCTTTAGGGAGTGACTTTAGTTCGTCTGGTGTCATCAGTGGTCTCTGCATCATCTGTAGTGACTGGCTTGGATCATTCTTTCCCCGACTGATGGAACCAGACAGCACAGTTCTGTTACCAAGGCTTTTTGACAACACTTCTGCTGATTCCGAGTTTGGTGCAAAGCCGCCAAAGATGGTATCCTGACAGTTATCGATGATGATCTCTGCGCCTTCTTTTCCATAATTCTTATTCAACTGTGCAAAGGACTGTATCATCGGCACAATGCTCACCTTTCTGGAGCGCGAAGCCGAGAACATCATTTCCGCACTTTCAATCTTGGGAATTGTGCCAACCTCGTCCCAGTAAAAAACTACCCTGTTATCCAGCTTCCCGCCGTTCTCATCTGCCACCATCAATATCTCCCTGTAAAGCTGTTGTAAAATCAGGGAGATAATAAAGTATTTTGTGTTGTCTTCCTCCGGCATTACAAGGAACACTGCCGTCTTTCTCCGGCAGAACTGTTCTGCATCGATAGCAGTATTAAAGCAGAGAATCTGTTCCAGCTCTGAATCAAGAAAAGAATTCAGTCGTGAAAGTGCAGTTGATAAAACTGACTGCATGGACTGCTCTGCTGTATTGAGAGCCGCCCCCGCAAACCATTTTGCCTTATGGGTATCCGGCAGCTTCGCCATAAGCAGCTGGAACTGGTTTTTTCCCTTCACTTTTGATGGTGCCAGCAGGTCCTGTATCAGTTTGAACACGCTGATGATGTGGCGCTTTTCATTTGGGCAAAATTCCGCAATCAGCAGAATGGCAGCAGTCAGTACACCCTCCGCCGCATCATAGAAAAATGCATTCTGCCCGTAACTGGAACTATCTGCTCCTCCTGATGAGATAATGGTCTTTGCTGTGATCTTGGCATATTTTTCTGCCTTTGCCTTGGCGCTGAGATTGTCGCTGTCCGCAAGATACTCATCCATGTTTTTGTTGACCAGATGGAGCATGTTGTCTCCGTCGCTTCTGGTCGGGTTACGCAGATCAATCACTGCTGTCTCATAGCCGTAATACTTTTTTGCTATACCAGCGTAGTTGCGGTAAAGATCACCCTTTGTGTCTGTGGTCAGAAAACTCATGCCACAGGCACAGGCATATTCAATGTTTGGATAAAGGAAATGTGCGGTCTTGCCTACACCCGCCGCACCAATCATCAGGCAGTGGACATCACCAGTATCAACAAGGGCGTAGATCTTTCCTGCTTTTTCAAGACTGCCAAGCACAAGTCCCTGCGCTATTGGCAGGTTTGCACCACTTCTCCATTTTTCTGGTTCATACAATACCTCCACATAGGTTTCTTCTATCTCCTTTTTACTGGCAAACCGCGCCGTCCCATGCTGTCCGTCCCCCACTGTCTTACTCTTAATGCCGTTTAAGGTGTAATAGTGTGACAGCAGCGAGATTCCCCCTATGACCGCAAACATAAAAACACCTGATCCGATCAGCATAATTACTGGCTGCATAACTGTATCCCCCTCTCTTTCTGTACTGGTTCCTCTGTTTCCTGCATTTCATCTGCCTGAACTTTATTGTTCCCGACTGTTACGACTGGCTCCCGATAATCCAGGGCAACAAAAATATGAGCGCTGATACACTCTATCGTCAGGCTCATACATTTCTTTACCAACAGCTCTTTATTTTCTTTCTGGTTTAAATCCTTTGTGTCAAATACCTCCATTGTCTCCACAAAGGCTTTCTGCATATTCCGGATGCGGGTATTGAAATTGCCTTTGTCTTTGTGGGGCTGGTAGCGTTTCTGCAGATTGTCCAGAATCCGGACAGCATCCACCTCTTTCCCAAGTGCCCTGCCTTCCTTTTCCATACATTTTACCAGCACACCCGAAAGAATCATCCCAGCCTCATCAAATGCCTCCTCCAGATTCTCTTTCGTCCGACCTCCTTTCAGGGCATTATAAATCTCCTGATAATAATGGCAGATATATTCCTTAGTGGCATATTTTATATTCATGCTCTCCACCACCTGTTTCAATACGGATATCCATGTGCTGCATTCCATAATTTTCGGATGTTTTTGTGCAGGTACTGCTTCCTCTCCGTTCAGATTTTTCAGCTCTTCATTCCAGTCTTTATATGCAGGTTTTAATGACTGGATCTTTTTGTAACCATTGCCCGCCAGAATTTCCGCAAGCCTTCCGCAAGCTTCAATACCTGCCGGATCATGGTCAAGGCACAGGATAATGGTATCCAGATTCTGATAATCTTTTAGCATCTGCAGCATGGCATGTTCCGCAACGCCACTTAAGGCAATGTAACTATTCTCCTGCCAGTCCTTCGGATACAAGGTCAGGAATGATAAAAGATCAATCGGGGCCTCGAACACATACAGCCTGTTTCCTTTTCCCGCGTAACCAAAACCATATGACGAATTGGATCCGTCCCCGTTCATGCGGAAATTCCTGCCGTCGGAACAGGTTCCCTTTATATGAACATGGCGGACATTCCCGCCCTTATCCAGTCCGGCAAATACAGCATTATGATGCTCTCTGGATTCATACAGCGTTCCCTGTCTGGCAAAGAAAGACAGGATTTCCCTGCTGATATGGCGTTTCTGCATAAGATAGGCATATACACGCTTCATGGTATCATTTTTTTCAGGCGGTACAAGAATTTTTCTTTCCTTTTCCGATACTGGTTTCTCATCTCCGTCAGACATATCTTTATCTCTTGGCTTTATTTCGGTACCTGCTATCAGATTCTGTTGTTTCTCTTGCTGCAGTATTTCTGCATCTGACTTTGAGAGCTCCGCTCCCTGCACAGTTCCTGCATCTGCCACAGCCATCTGCTCTTTTCCTGCCCGTTCCTGACGTTTTCTGCCTTTTGATGCAGAATTCCTGTTCAACCCCTGTGTACTTCCATGAATGACCTGTCCTGTCTCTCCATCCAGCAGATACGTGACTGCCTCCGGATATGTCATTCCGAAAAATTCCTGCATGAAATCAATAGCATGGCTCCCTGCCTGCTTGCTGTGCCGGTACCAGCTGTTTCCCCTGAATGTCACGCTCCTATGACGCTTCCAGCGCCACTCATTGCCGGAACGTTCCACTTCCTCATGTTCCCTCTGCAGAATATCCGCAATAGAAACAGCATTGGCACGCTCCTTCTGTTCCTCTGTAAAATATATAAATTCTCCCAATCCGTTCCTCCTTCATCTTGGTTCTTTATTTCCTGTTAAATTGTCTCAATGGAAATTTAATACGCTTTAGCAGAGATAACTATCTGTCAGATTTATTGTATCTGCATCATCACCCTGTCATCCTCCGCATGTCCCTGCACAACTTTCTTCTCTTTCATCCTTCTTGCAAGCTTACGGTCAATGCCTGCCATGTTTTCTCCCCCTTTTCTGCCGGATATATCCTCTTCAATGATATTTCCGATATGATGCATAAGTCTTGACGCCATAAGAAACAGATCCGGATGCGGCATATCATTCCAGTGCTGCAGAAAATAAGCTGCATACACATTTCCCTGTTCTGCTGCGGACATGAAATATTTATATGCCTTTTCTTTATCCTGTTCCACGTCTTTCCCAATGAGATATAACTTTCCAAGGGCATACTGCGCGTACTGGTTCCCTGCACAGGCAGACGCTTCCAGATATTGAATGGCAGGCGCTGCGTTCTTTGGTACTTCAACTCCTGACAGATATAATTTCCCTAACCGGTAAGCCGCAAACTCATTCTTCTGGTCTGCCGCAAGTGTCAGATAACAGACTGCTTTTGGAATATCCTTATGCTCCTCTGTCAGATACCATACACCAAGCCTGTATTGTGCATGGACATTTCCCGCATCCGCTGCCCTGTGAAGATGAAAAAATACTTTATCCATCTCTCTTGCGATCAACACCCCATCACCATACAGTTTTCCGAGTGCATAATCCGCAAACAGATTTCCCTGTGCTGCCGCCTCCCTAAGCCATGCCAGTGCCTTCCTGATCTTATTATAATCAGGTGTACTATCCGGCTCCCTCTGCCGCCTTTCTGTCTCCTGCCTGATATACAGCTTTGCCAGCCGGTAAGCTGCATGGGTGTTCCCATAATCTGCAGACTGTAACAGATATTTTTCCGCCTGCGCTTCATTCACTTCTGTTCCGATGCCATGCAGATACATACTGCCAATGCGGTACCATAGTGTATCATCACAGGATTTCTTTTCCAGCTTTAAAAATCCCAAAAATGCAGCGTGGTAAAAGTTTTTAGCTAACATGATATTTTTCTCTGTTCCTTTCCCGGTCTCATACATTTTCCCTAGTTCATATGCTGCATAGGGATTATCCTGTTTATGGGAGCGTAGAAAAAGCTGATAGGCTTTCGGCTCATCCTGTACCACGCCTTTTCCATGCAGGCAGAGCATTCCGAGAGAATATAAAGCATTTTTATGTTCTTTTTCTGATGCCAATGAAAACCATTCTGCAGCTTCCGTCAGATTTTCATTTGTCCCAAGACCATACTGATACATTTTTCCTATACGGTATTCCAGACAGGCATTTCCTTTTCTTTCCGCTGACAGAAGCATCGCAGACAGCGCCCTGCTGTACCACTCCGCTGCTTTCTCCTGGTTGGGCTCCACGAAGATACCCTGTGCATAAATCTTTCCCATATCATACATGGCGTAAGCATTTCCCCTTTCGGCCTCCTCCTTCATGACCTCGTATGCCGCTTCTAGATCCGGCTCTGCTTCCACTGTGCCATACAGATAGCCTCTTGCTTCTTTATAGATATCCGTCCATTCAGCATAGTATCCTGATTCATTTTTCTCACCGGAATCTGTATTTCTGCTGTCCTGTATGTCTTCATCATTTTCTGCTCCTGCCTCCCTCATCTCTGACAGGTCTTCATCTGAATATTCTGCAGATATATGATCAGCATATATCTCTGGAATGCCACTTCTACTCTCATCATTTTCTACTTCTGTCTCCTGCAGTTCTGCCAGCCATCCCCTTTCCTCACATCGTTCTTCCAATTCTGACAGACCTTCCTCCTCTGAATATAAGTAACCCTCACCAAACCGTACTGCCTCCCGTATCACCATATTCTTAATACTTTTTAATTCCTTCTGTGACGACAGTAGCGGCGGCTCTGGCAGTGTATCTTTATAGTAACGCAGTATCTCATTTTTGCTTTCCAGCCACGCACGGTAACAGACCGCAACAGGTTTTTCCTTTGCCAGCTCATCTACAATACTGTTCACAATCGCTTTGACATAGGCTTTCAGATATCCATAGACCTTTTTTCCTCCTGTATTACCCAGGCGTTTTGACAGTATCTGCATCTGTTCTGTAATTTTTATATTATGGCAGACGCCATGCTGCATCTGCTGCAACAGAAAAAGCAGGCTTTGACCTGCCTGCTCCTTTAACTGTTCCCTCTGTTCTGTTTTTCTCTCATAGATACTCATAAACTCCTGTCTGAAAATATCATGCGCATATGCTGACCGCATGGCATCAATTCCCTTTTTCGTCAGATATCCTTCTGACGGATTTGATGAATACACCACCAGATGCACATGGGGATGGTGGGATTCATTATGGAATGCCGCATACCATTTCAGGTTCCTGCTGTCAATCCTGTAATTCTCACACAGAAGATCTACCCTGCTCCTTAATAATGCCTGCCACTGAGCAGCACTGTTATAGCCAAGCCTTTCCGCATCTTCCCGCCGTAGACTGAGCACATTGGTCCACACAACACCTGTATGGTTCGCCACGTCTTCTGCCACACGGGACAAAATAATGGATTCCCCCTCATTGGAAAACAGGCCATGCGTGCCTGTCTTTTCTACGCCTGGCCTGTTTGCTAAATAATCCATGTAATTTTTCTTTTTGGCTATGATGTCAAGGTTATTTTCCAGTGCCTGTGTGATAAACTCGGAAGCGTTCTCCCTTGTTGGTCTCTGGAGATAATCATAGTATTCATGCATCTTTTTTGTATCCGGAATCCTTTTTAAGATATCCTGTATCAGTTCTTTCTGACCTGCTGTTGATGGCAGGTGGGCGGTTGTGTTGTCCGATTTTTCCACGCCATCACGGGTGCCGATATATGTTACATAGTTTTCAAGATGTGACGGCGGGGCATTCTTTAAATAATTACAGCGTAAGATTAGTTTAGGCAAGCAACCCCTCCCTTCATTTTACTTTTTGACCTCCTCAATACTTTTTCATTCAGATACTTCTCTTCATTCTCCATAAAAGTATCACTCCGCATATATTGCTTTCAATCTGTTTCGTCAGGAATTTTGTTCTCAATACAAAAATGGAATCAGTCCGGCTGCTGTCCGTCATGCGCTTTCCACTGGCAGTCCATGATCTGCATATTTGAGAATACAGCTTTAAAAGAAGATTCTTCTGGAGAACACGCATAAACTCCAAACTGTATCCTGCCTCTTCCCTTGTTCATATGGCAGATCCGCATCTGATTGAATGTAATTCCATCGGTTGAACATTCGATATAATAATCGTCCTCCCTCGGGCTGAACCGGTACCACATTGATTTTGCGGAAGCATCTATAACCGTTGTCGCCCAGTCCGAATATCCATCATTGGTCACGACACTTCCCATATGCTGGTATTTGTCATTTTCATATTCAACAGAACTTTTTAACCAGTTCTCACTATCCAGATACATGACAATGCCGCACTGGTCAAACCTGTGGTGGCTTTCAGCAAATTCCGTCCTGACAACAAAACTGAAATATTCTTCCTCTGTTTCCATCTGCAGCACAGGGGCATTATCGTTTTGAAAATGGTAATATGTTCTCTGCCATAAATCTGTATGTGGACTGGTGGTTATTTCAATTCTGTCATTTTCTATTTTGTATTCCTGTGGCTCCCTTGTCCATTTGAAATCTTTCAAATCCATAAATGACTTCCTCCCAAATAAGATTTTATTTCTGTCAGCGACATTAAGATTATAGCATATACGCAACTGGTTCACAATGGAATAACTTTTCTTTATACTTTTGGGTTTTGATATTCATATGCATCCTCAAATGCAACAGTCCCGTTAATCCTTTTGACTTCCTCCGCACACTTTGCCTGCAACTTTCGTAGGGTTTCTTCATCTACTTCATGGCCATACGCCGTCACATGGGACAGTTTGGAAACCTCAACCGCCATCTTGTACATCGCACGGGCCATGCGGTTCTCACTGTCTTTTACGGTTGCATGCACAACGGACGAAATGACAGACAGCATATAGTTCTCAATCTTTTCCGAGGTCAGATACCCAATATAAAACTTCAGTGCCTGATTCAGAAATTCATTTCTTGACCTGACATCTGCCTGTTGGAGAAGACTGTCAGCCCGTTTCAGTAAATCTTCCTCAATATAAAAAGCTTTTCTGACTCTTCCCTTTTCTTCACTCATAGTATCCCCACGTCATCTGCTGGTCCTGCACTTGTCCCTGTTCTGTTATTGCCTGCCTGATCAGCTCCCTGAAGATCATTTCATTTGTTTCATCAAAAGCAGCGCTGCTCTCTCCCATCTGTCTGACCAGTGATTCATTCCTGAAATACCCACCGCTGTATTTATCTGTTGGTTCATAACAGGGGATTGTGATATCTGCCAGATCCGCAAGCTCTCCGAGCCGTTCATTAAAATGAAACGCCACTGTATACTGGTCGACATCCACTATGATAGAAAATGGTACTTCCTTTTCCAAATCTTCTGCTATCTCTTTTGTGGTTTCCTGAAACAGCAGCTCATCCTTTAATGCTTCAGAGAAAAAATATGTACCTTTCATCTGTGCCAGCAGCGGTGCTGCACAGATGTCCTGCTTCCCGGTTCTTGGTTTCCGCAGTGCATTTTTTAAGCCATTCAAATACTCTGCCGCCTCAAACGGATAACTAAACCCACCTGCATACTTTGAATAAAAATAGAATTCTTTTCCATCCTCATGAATGCTATAAACTGCTCTTGTATCCATATATCCTCCTCTTCTTCTATACTTTCGTTAGTTTCAAGCCTGCTAAGTCAGGTCAGTCTGCCATTATCCGAAGGATTTCGCTTTACACGCTCCAAATCGCCCCGGACAGAACAAAACTACTGCCAGCCGGTCATCTTATCCACTTTTTTCAAACAAGGGCACACAACGCCACACGCGCAGTTACAGGGTAATTGATGCCGGTTATCACCCCCAGAAAGTGATCAGTGTCATTCTGGATATGCATGCCATAAAATCATTGCGGATCTCTTTCTCATAAGGTGCCTTCACCGGCCCGTTCTTTAATACTCTGACTGACTGCTGCTCCATATATCTTTCTCCCCGTCCACATATTATTCGTCCAATGCGGTCTGCTTATCTGCACTGTTCTTCGTGGAAGACCTGTTTGCCTTCTGGATGGCAGGCGGTACATTTTCCCTGCTTTCTATGTATTCCCTGACTGCCTGCGGCACATATTTCTCATACAGTTTTCCTAAAACTTCACTCAGCTCCGCCTCAAGATCAGCATCCTTTTTTTGCATATACTGCCTGACTGCATTCAGTTTTTCCTCGTCATATTTGATTGTAATTGCTGCCTGTTTCAAGTTCGTTTCCTCCTAAGTTTATGTTTTTATATAAACCACTCCGCCGAAAACGGCAGAGAATTAGCTTTGTAACGGCGTTAATTATTACTCTATCAACTGCCACATAATTACTGCATCATACATGGAACCATGCTCTCGCTTTGTCCGGCGCAGTCCTGACCGTGCATTTCTTCCACGCCCAGCATATCTTCTTTATGCTGCAAAAATCTGGCCATGGACAGGATACCTGTCTCCCTGTCATAATGGTATACTTCATCAGAAAGACGCTCCTCTGGTGTTACTGATATCTCATTAACCTCCCTTACCATCCCCCTCATGAACTCCATATCCATGTCTTCTGTTTCTCTTATGATGATCGATTCATGAATGGATGACGGGAGTATGACCAGACTGGAATCTAACTTTTCTGCTATCTTTTCCATGATCTTCTCATCAAATATGTAAACTGCTCCCTGCACGTTATCGCGGTTGCTGAGTACAAACATGACATCATTTCCCACGCATTCCTCCATTCCTGTCCCTTCCAGTCCGGGCGCAATACTGTCCCGTATCCCGTATATGACATCATCAATGGTCCGGAATACAGCAGGATATTCTTTCTCCATGTTCTCCCATGCATCTTTTTTCAGCTGTTCACCGCTAATTCCCCACTTCTTCAGTTGATTGTTATGGATTGCAATGATGCCGTTTTTATTTACCATTGGCGGCACCCGGACGCCATAATACAGTGCCAGATCCTCCCGCTGTTCATGCGGCATGTCCGACAGCTGCACGCGGTTCGCCTCCGCATTACAGACAGCAACGGCCAGGCTGTCTGTTTCATATATGTCAGTAAAATAATCTTTGTATTCCTCTAATACCATCCCTGTCACCTCACATTCCCATGCTCATTTCCTGTGTCTCTTCTGCTTCTTCCATAGTTTCCGCTGCTTCGTTTTCCTGAATCACAGGTTCACCTGCTGTCCTACGCGCCTCCTGTCTGGTGGCATTCTGCCTCGTTCCCTGCCGGGCATTCCTCCTTACCGGCTCTCCTGGCTCCCCCATCTGACGCCGTGCCCTAGGTGTCCGGACAGGTGCTTCCTCCTGTGTCACAGCCTTCTGGCTCTCCACAAACTTCCTGACCTGCTGCGGCACATATTTTTCATAGGTCTTGTCCAGATGCGCTCTAAGCACATCCTCAATCTTTTCATTCTGCTCCCCGAGAAAAAAGACAAGTGCCTCCATCTTCTTTTCCGGAAATGTGATTTTTATCTCTTTATCTGCCATTTCTTCTCTTCTCCTCATACCATCTGCTGGCTGCATCCTTCACTCTGTTCTGTCTCCCTGTACCCATATTTTACACACTTTTCCTGAACGATCAGGTCAGAAACAGACGGGACAAATGCAGAATACCGCGCATAGGAAGAACCTTCACTCTGTACAAGCACGCCCTCCCCTGCCTTGTCTCCTGTCACTAACAGACAGTGCCATGCACCGTTCCATTCTCCCATCAGTCCCCTGTTCTCGTCTATAAAGTCATAATCATGCAGCAGATGCTGTGTAAAATAGTCATATTCCGCATCCGGCAATACGATTACTTTTTCTATAACACACTCGTTTACTGCCACTTCTGGTTCTTTTCTCCTGAAATCTGCCCTCATCTGCAGTCCTCCTAAAATATTTTTTCACCCTTTTGCACGAAAACCCGTGATAACATTTCCTTCAATGACCATGCTCATCTGCCCCTCCATGATCTGGTCCTCCATCCACCACTTAAAGACACCTTCCGGCGTTTTCCAGCCTGCAACCTCTTTGTTGCCACACGCTTTCCTGTATTCAAGCATCTTTGCAAATGCACGGATATAGACTTCCTTATACTTCGGATATCGGGCAAATTCACGCCAGCGCTTTTTGCCTGCCAATTTATTGGCATGCCATCGGGCACCCGATACAGCCGATCCTATGAAATCCCTCCCCGTACAGCGGATTGATCTCTATCTGCTCCTTTTTGATATACCACCACAGATACTCGTCATCCCATTCCAGAATGGGGTTGACAAGCGTCTTGGAAGTCCTGTAGCAGCTTTCCACCATGCGTGTACCTCGGAATTGTCATAATTCATGACCACGATCCCGCCCTTACTGTTTGAGAGGAACAGTTCATCATCTGTCAGCATCCTTGCTGTACGGTCTGGTTTTGTAAACGTGACAATCCCATGGTTTTCCTTCCGGTTCCTGCTTTCAGACTTTCTCACGCCGGTAATGACCTTTTTCCCGGTTCCTGAATATTCCTTTAATTCCTCACAGCAGTACCGCATGCGGCGCGTGGGCGGTGTCTTGTGTTTCACGATCAGCTGCCACATGCTCATCCGCGGGTATGATATCACCACGCCTTTTTTGCTTCTGACATACCTCACCGTCTCTGGTGCGTCCACCGTAGTATGGTTATGGACTGCCTGAAATTTTACCCCGCTTTTCCCTGCGAGATGGAGGATCACATCCGAATCTTTTCCCCCGCTGTATCCGAGCTGGTAAGGCTCATCTCCCTCAAAAGCCCTTAATATCTCCAGTGCCTGTTTTTCTAAATCCATTCATTCCCAGAGCAAAGCATGCTTTATTGTCCGGACAAATCTCCCTGCTCCCTTCCTGATATGATTGCTGCATTACACACAGAATAACAGTTTTCTTCCTGTACCGCCGTATAGAGAACATGCAGTTTCAGTCTCCGTTTTACCTGTTCATTCTGCAAAAAACAGGTGCCTGCGGTATCAGACACTACTGCGGCCTGCCATAAAGCACCTGCTTGTCATTGTCAAACAAATTCCTGTACACTACTTTTCCCTTCGAATATGAGGCATCCACCACCTTCCCGTTTCCTGCATAAACGCCCACGTGAGTGATGTTCATAAACCTCCCGTTGGGCTTGTAGCTCCAGAACACCAGATCCCCGGGCTGCAGGTTTTCCCTTGATATGGTAAGGTTATGCTCCACCATATAGCGCCCCTGCTCCGCCGCGGTCCCGGGGATTGCTATCCCGGCCTGCCTGTAACACCACATGGTGAGGTAGCTGCAGTCCACATAGCTTCCCCTGCCGCGGTACCCCTGCGAATACGGATCTCCCAGCCTCGACATGGCAAGCTCCACGACTTTACTGCCCACTTCACTTGCAGGAAGATCATAATAGGCAGTTTCCTCCGGGGCATTCCAGCCGCACCAGTCGTCAAACCCGTCCCCTTCCTGTGGCGCAGTAATATCATATTTTGCGAGATACCACACGTTCACTGCATTGGACTGCTGCTCATAAGTCACCGCCTTTCCATAATCATTTTTTATTCTATTAAATATTTCCACCTTATCTGTGACTGCCACTGCCACTGTGTAGGTCTCCTCTCCGGTGCTGCCATCCTCATGCTCTATTACCCTTGTCCTTTCCTCATAATCCACAAAACAGTCTGCAAAACGGGTATAATCTTCCGCATCCAGCCACACACTGTCCCCGCCAAAATGCAGGGAGTAAAACACCGCTTTGACCAGATAACGGTCCGGCGGATCCCCCTCTGCCATCTCCTCAATCCCGTCAAGCACAGCGTCCAGTTCCGAAAAGCTCTCCTGCATCTTTGCGATATATTCCCTGTAATCAGCCGGCATACCTGCTCCTGCGTCTCCTCCCCCGAAAGCCAGCCGGACTGCCGCACGGTTATGGTCCGCACCGCCGGAAGCCACACTCATAAGGCACACAACGATCAGGATAAACGGCAGACAGATGGCTGCAATTACCGAAGCAGTCCCTGTCCAGGTCTTCTTATTGCTCCCGGCTGCAATGGCAGCCTTTGCTATCACTGCAGCGGCTGCTGGATCCATGCATTCTCCTCCGTTCCTTCCATCTCCTTCTGGATCAGGCCACTGCAGCGGGAAACACTGTCCATCAGGATCCCGACATCAAACCCTGCATCCTGATATCCTTTCGTGATGGTATCCAGATATACTGCTGACGGCATTCCAATATCATATCCGCCATTCATCGTATATGCCATGATGGATTCACATCCACCCTCCGTCTGGACTTCCATCAATTCCTTGCCATAAAGCCTCGGATACCCTTCATAGATATCAAGCTTTCTCTCATCCTCCGGTCCGATATCCCATATGAGCACAGGGACACTGGCCCCCGGCTTAGGTTCCACCGTTGCCACCGCCGATCCGCTGTATCCCCGGAATAACAACTCATAATCCTTAATTTCTCCACTTCCGGCCACCTCCGCTGTCGGACACCGTTTTGCCATCTGGCTCAGATTCAGGTTGGAACCATAAGCTACATATTTTTTTCTTTTCTGCATTGTTTTTCTCCTCTTAATTTTTTCATTATCCACTGCCATATCCACAGACTTATAAAGTCATGTTCATTCCCTGTATTTCTTCATCCTGTGATCCTTCCAGCAGTTCTTCTGTCTGGACGCTCTCAGGTTCCGCCGTCTGCGCTGCTTCCTTCTTTTCTTTCGCCGCCAGCAGCCGCTCTTTCTGCCGCTCGGCCTGCTCCGGATCCTTCCATGCAATGCCGCCTTCCAGATTCTCCAGCAGAAACTTCCTTGCGGTCTTGAACTCATCACCGATCATGCCAAGGCGCAGCAGCCATGTCCGGAAGGTATACTTCTCATTCGTGCTCGTGGTCTTGATACGGCTCGCACTGGCCTGGTTGAGCGCCTGCGCGGATATGGCAAGGCACAGCTGGATATAAGTTTTGATCTTCCCCGCATGGGTGGTGGAATTGAAAAGACGGAACTCTATCGTCCCCTTCTGGAACACGCTGTGCAGGTTCAGGCAGTGGTACCTGCTTGAATGGTAATGCTCATGGCTTCCATCCCTGCCCTTATACCAGATACTGCTGACCTCCTGCAGCGTCTTTGGCTTCTTACTGTTGAGCTCCTGTAAAAAGCTCTCCTCCACCTTCTGGCAGTACCGGTGCTCCCGGTTGACATCCACCTGTAAGGCCTTATAGATCAGGTCTTCCTTGCTGTACATGATGTTCGTGATATTCCGCAGGGTTTTTGCATTGTGCGGCGCTGCATTGATATGTACATGGATGCCGCTGTTCTCCCCCGCCACCGCCCCTGCATGCCGCAGCTGGCGGATGATCTCCTGTATTTTAGGGATGTCGCCATACTCACAGATGGGTGATACAAACTCCACCTTGTAATCTTCCCCTGCACGTGTGCCGTCCTTTCTCTTTGCCACGATGCTGGAATCATACATGACCTTCCATTTCCGGTCCTGCTCATCACGGACAATGTATTCCTTGTAATAACCACCGTCATAACGCGATGGCCGCCCCAGATATTCTCCGATGACCTCTGCAGCTTTCTGCCTGGTAATGCCTGTCAGCTCGATCTCTATCCCGAATTTCTGCTCCCGCATATCCATCAGTTATTTTTATCCCTCCCCTCTGGTTTCGTTAGATTATGGAAAAATACTGTATCTGCATTCTTCCAGACAAAATTCTGACTCTGTCTGCCAATTCAGAAGAATACCCTGCTGGGACATTCTTCTGTGTACAGAAACATTTTCAGGCGGCGCTCTTTCACATGTCTTAAAAAAATCTCCATAATTGTTATCTCACTTATCAAATTTAATTTCCCCAAATATCCTGATATGATCTTCCTCAAATACTTCCAGACATCCTTTCCTTATAACTACCTTCCCCCTGCATTTCCAAACAGCTTTTCCTTATACTCCGGCGCATGCACCATCAGGTTGTAGCGTTCATTGCCGCACTTATACAGACACACGCCCCTCTGCGGATAGCGGATCAGGCTGTATTCACTCTGCTCTAACTGCAGGGTATCAACATAAAACTTCGCATCGATATTCCCGGCGTTGAACAAAAATGCATGGGTTGGAATGGAGAACAGCGGCTTGGTATACTCCCTGATGCCATCGATGTTAAAATCTTCAAGATTCTGGCTGGCAAGGATGACCGCGCTCTCCTTCTTACGCACGCGCTTCATGAAATTGCGTATATACTCCACCGCTGTCAGGTTTGTCAGAAACAGGTAGAACTCATCAATGCTGGCTGCCGTATGCCCGTTGGTCAACAGCTCGTTGGACATATAAGAGAGAATGTTAAACAGCATGGCATCCTTTACATTGCGGCTTGCCTGGAGCAGTCCTTTCACGCCAAACGTCAGGAAGCTGCTGTCGGTGATGTTGGTATGCCCGTTAAAGAATTTGGACTCCGCCCCTTTGCACATGGAGTGGAGTCCAAGACAGATTTCCTGCAGCAGTTCCGCCGTATACAGTTCTTTTTTCTTTGTGTTGTAATGCTTATATTCCTCCTCCATCAGCTCATACAGGTCGGAGAGCACAGGATAATCCTCCGGTCTTAATGTTGAAAAATCCGTATCATCACGGATGCCCCACTGCCCATACAGCTTCGCCAGCATGATCTCGATGGTGTCGGTCTGGCTGTCTGAAAAATTCCTGTACGTCCTGAAAAAATCTTTTAAAAACGAAATATGCTGGCTGAGTTTGGAGCAGCAGCGGAAGGCATATGGTGCTTCCGTGTCCTCCGGGCTGCCGTTTTCATCCCATGTCTTTGGCTCCAGCACGTTGATCATGTACTCCCCGCCCATCAGGTCGACAAAGCACCCGCCCAGATTTCCTGTCAGGTCAGTATACTCATGCTCCGGATCCAGGCAGATGACCTTCATGCCCGATTCCCGCAGTGATGTCAGGATCAGCTTTAACAGGTAGGATTTTCCCTGCCCGGAGTTCCCAAGGATCAGGATGTTGGCATTGGTCCTGTCGTCCGCCCTCTGGTTAAAATCCACGATGACGTTGCTGCCAAACTTGTCCCTTCCAATATAAAAACCATTCTTATCCGTCTTTCCGGAATAGTTGAACGGGAACAGGTTTGCCACGCTGGAGGCAGGCAGCGCACGCTCGAACTGCTCTAAAAAGACATTCCTTCCTGCCGGATGCACACACATAAATCCCTGCTTCTGTCTGAGAAGCAGTCTGTCCACGTTGAGTTTGGAACGGATCAGCTCTGTCAGCACCTCCGTCTGCAGCAGCTTTAGCTTCTCCATATCCTGCGCGGATAATTCCAGAAACACAGCCGTATGCAGCAGCGGCTCCCTGTTGCGGTGCATGGCGGCAATGATATTTGTCACGTCCTGTAAGTTGCTTGCGGCAGTCACGGTCTCCTGGAGGTTTTCCGTAGTCCCCTGTTTCATCCGGTTCCTGTTTGCCGCATTGCTGATGATCTTTTTCTCCTCAGCGGGTGTCACCTGCCTTGTGTAAATGCGGAGTGTGACGCCGTCCTTCTCCCCCAGGTGGCGCAGGATCGCCTGCTCATCGGTGGCCGTCGGGTATTCCCTGAGCGCCCACACGCTGCGGTAAGTGTTGCCGCAGAGATAGTGGTCCGTGTAAAACTGGATGACGGACGGGGCGATCATGTCAAGAAAGCCTTTCAGTTTCGCCTCCCCGGGTGACTGTGTTTCCATTTTTTTCTTTCTGTCTTTGTTCCTGGTATCTGTTGTCATTAGATCCTCCTTCATAATGAAACTGGGTACAAAAAAAGTACCAAACATTCCGTCTGATACTTTCCCTGCTCTGATTATTGTATTCTGTTTACATGGACTGTACTGGCTGCTCCTGTATGGCAGCCTGCGCCAGGTACTTATCAAGCTGCTTTTCCTCTAATGCCGCTATCATGTCTACAAAATCCCCTAATTCGCCATGTGCTGCATACTTATCCAGCGCATTGTAATATTCCAGTCTGTCCTCTTTTGCGACAGATACTGGTAAAAAGCCTTTCCCCATCAGCTGGTAGTTCATGAGCAGCCGCGAAGTCCTGCCGCTTCCATCCAAAAATGGATGTATCCGCACAAATTCCGCATGTGTCCACGCCGCAAGCTCAATACCATTTAAATCCTGCTTCTGCCAAAGCTCCACATAAAAATTCTTGATCTGCGCATACATTTCATTTCCTGCGGGCGGCGTATGGCTCGCACCGCTGATGACAACCTCCTCCCGCCGGTAGATACCACCGGTAAGGATATTTTCCATAAGCAGGGCGTGAATGTCTTTTACGATGTTCTCCTCCAGCACAAGCCCCCTGCCAACGCAGTCCTTCACATACTGGAATGCCTTTTTATGGTTCACTACCTCATAGATCTCCCGGAGGGACTTCCCGCCAATTGCAATGCCGTCCTCCAATACCACTTTCGTCTCGATCAGAGTCAGCGTATTTCCCTCTATGGCCGTTGAATTATGGGTATACTCCACTTCAAAAGCCTTTTCATAGGACGCAGCTGTCATTTCCGGAAGAGAATCCTTTCCGGCCTCATATCTTTTTTGTTTTTCCAATATCTTAGATAAATCCAAAACCGCACCTCATTCCTCCAAAATTTTTATAACACTCATGGTATTCCTGTGTAAATGAGCAGATACAGAATCACTCTTCCTCGTCCGAATCTTCCTCTCCAAACAGGTATTTTGCCCGCAGGTAATCAGCATGCTCTTTTGTGATCCGGCCTCCCCACTGGCAGGCATTGATGGAGCCATACAATTCTCCCCACAGGCAGTCCATATGGGACACATGGTCTTTCTCCCCCTGGATAAATTCATCAAGGGAATGCTGCAGGCTTTCCGGCAGCCCTGTCTCCAGGTATTTTTTATCTCTGGGCCTCCCGTCCTTATCCATGTCATTTCCCGTCTCCAGAAGCACAAGCTCTTCTGTATCGATTCCCAGTGCTTCTGCCAGCTTTGAGAGCGTCTCATGCTGCACTGTTCGAACCCGGTTTCACCAGAACAGAGACCTGACAGTGTATCCCACTCCACCCCGCTTATTTTCGACAGGCTGTAGCGGGAAAGTCCTTTTTCCTTTATTAACTCTAACAGTGTCAATTCCATCACCTCACGTACATTATATTGGTCTTCCGGCTGGAAAGCAATAGAAATATGACGCGTTCTCCCGGTCAGTCATTTAAGATGATCCACCTCTCCCCGTCAAACTCCTCGAACTTTTCCGTTGTCACATTCTGCTCAAAATAAACTGCAAGTATCCTCCGGATGTCCTCCTCATCTGCGCGTTTTGCCTTAAATCCCTGTTCCACCAGCATCTTCTCGATGCGGTTTAAGTAGGAAAAGGTCTCATGTTCCTTCTGTTTTCCAGGCCGCAGGATCAGTAAGAATTCCCTCGCAGTTGCCATCTGCACCTGCATCCGGTCAAGGTGTCCCGCATCCAGTTCAAGTAGTTTTCTCACCACGGGATTCTCTTCCTCTTCTGCACGTTTCTTTAAATATCTTTTGTTGTCCTCGAAGTTCTCCCTCGAATTTAAACACATCATCTCAATCTCCGTGATGCCCTTAAGCACTGTCATCAGGCCATAAATCCTCGCTGACAGGCTCTCCTCGGACAATACCGACAGGTTGCTCGGCTGGATCAGGAAAAATACCAGCTCTTCATTTCTGCTGGTGCGGATGCTGTAATCCGTCAGCTCCCTGATCTCCATCAGCTCCCTTGTGGACTGTTCTTTCTTCTTACTCATCCGGTGTGTACCTCCATTCAAAATACTGCTGTGTTGTCAGAAAATATGCACAGGCATAGCGGATAAAATCCATAATGGTCGTATCCTCCACCTGTATTGTCAGAAAGGCATAGGCCCCTGCAATGACTGACGGGAACCAGATGCCCGCAAAGGCAAATGCAAACACAGAGAGCAGAATAATGGTTCCTATGACCGCAAGGTCTTTGAGCTCCCACAGCCACATAACTGCCTTTGCCTTTAAATTATCGGGATAAATATACATTCTTTTCCTCCTCTCCTCCTGATAGAAATAGCCAGACAGTGCCATGTACAATAAAATTTGCACACGACGCTGCAGCACTGTTTCCGGACGCTCTGTCCCTCGCTGCCGCTGGTTAACAAAGCTCTTCCTTATACAGCGTCTTACACAGCCACAGCCCGCGCAACAGTCCTTGACAGATTAACTGCACTCTGGGCCGCATAAACTCCACTCATCAGGTTTGTCTTCGTACTGGTATCCAGCCCAAACTGCCCTGCAATCCTTGGGACTTCCGTACTGGAAAGCATCAGGCCAAGCCCTAAAAGCGGGTGGTCCGGAAACACCAGAAGCCCTGCCGTCAGTATGGTAGACTGTAAAAATGCCGTGACACAGATGCCGATTACCTGTTTGCACCACTGTGTAAAGCCGTCAATATATCCCCTTGGCACAGAAAACATGTAAAGACTCCCTACTGCGATCTGGATCACTAAAATGCCACCGCGTTTTAAGTTCGCAAAGAATACTTTTATCACCGCATATCCCATCATCACTGCACAGAATATCTGCAGGATGGGATTCCCGATGCCCGGAATGGCTGCCGTCATCAGGGCACCCTGCGCCACTTCACCAATACTCTGCGGATTGATAAGTCCCGATATGGCAGTACCAAAAGTGCCCTGTAGCGACACACACAGCGAATACAGATTGACTGGCAGTACCGTGAACAGGCTGACTGCCATGAACCCTTTCACATAATTGAGTGCTGTATCTCTAACGCTCCCCCTGCCGCCCTGGTATTCAATGGCACACTCAAAGGCTCCCACCACGATGCCGACTACAAAGAGCGTCCAGCCAAGGTATCCAAAAAAAGTAGTCACCGCCTGCACCCACGGCAGTTCAAACAGCTCAACGCCCATGTTGTTCATCATCGCAAAGAAGTCATTGAGGAAGCTGACTATCTTTCCATAGATCCAGTCCACGATCTGGTCCAGGACCACATCCGCCACAAAATCAAATATAAACATTTCACACCGCCCTTCCTGTCTGCCATGTCACTGCATCTGCTGCATGCCGCCATCCTGCTGTCCCTGTGTCATTTCCATGTCCTGAAAAACAGACAGGTACCGCTCTATCCCCGCAGATAACTGCCTGTAATCCTCTTTTGCGGGACGAAACACATACCAGTCACTCTTCCCGTTGTCCGTCCATATATGGGGCATGACACCATCCTTAAAGTTTGGACTGCCCGCCTTTCTTTTTCCCCATATATCAGAAAAACGCAGTAGCATACTATCCACAACACCTTCTTTTCTGTTGATGATGGATGTTCTGATGCCCTCATACTGACTGGCTGTGCCTGCCGTCACAAATTCAATCCTTGCACGGATATCTTCACCGACTGTCCCGAAACAGGCCCGTCCCACATACTTCTGATCCTTTAATACGGCGCTTTCCGTCATCACCTTTCTTAGTTCATCTTCAAAAAAATTCATTCTGCTCCCCCTATATTCCAAGAATTGTCCAGATGTAAGTCGGCGCTGTCAGGGTGAACACAAGACACGCAAACAGGATTGCCGGGGCTGCCCACTCAAACTGTCCATGTTTCCTGTAATCAAAGTACGCAGTACCCAATTTACCAAAGAAAAACACCGCAAGGATCAGGTCGATGGCCGGGAACACCACCTTGTTGACCACCGTTTTGATCTGGGATGACGCATCTTTCCACGTTCCTTCTATGGCGCCTGCCACATCTCCCTTACCGCTGGCACAAACAGTCATTCCAAACATAAGGGAAAACACAAATACCATAACCACCGCTGCAGTCCATTTCTTTTTCTTCATCGCTTTCATCACTCTAATCTTCTCCTTCCTCTGGCAGATTTCTGCCCATATAAAAGGGCTGCATCTTAGCAGCCCTTTTTCTCTGCTATTTTAGTTACATTGTTATCCCGATATCCTGCTTCTGTTCTGCCAGAAGCTCTGATACCTCATAAATCTGAGGATCAGGATAAAACTTAAGATCACCCCTGAATCCAAGTTTCAGACGGCTGAATTCTTCCCCGCACCTGAGTATCTCTTCCGGCGTACCTTCCGGAAATTCCTGGTTCCATCTCACCCAGTCCCCGTTCTGGAAGCGCGGCGAAAGCTCCAGGATAACATAATCTTCTGCTTCAAACGGCGGGTAATGTCTCGGGAAACCATACACATCATAATACAGGTTTCCCTCCTGCATGACGGTCATCTCCATCAGCCGCAGGGTATTCTCCAGAGAATTACAAAACCACGACTCCCTGTCCTTAAACTTCCGTATCCTGCCGTCTTTTAAGATCTGTTCCAGGTTCTCCCGTTTTGTATAATGGTACAGCTTTCCTTCCGGTTTATCGATCCTTTCATATCCCATAGGCTGTCACTCCACTTTCTGCGGTGCGATATGCCAGTCATCCCATAAATCCCCTGCGATCTGTATGGAATCTGTCAGGTTCATGCTGAGCATACCGTCGGGAGTCCAGCAGTCAAGCAGGTATGTATAAACCTTATAGGTGCCATCCGGCATCCATATCGGTGTAAAATGTGTCCTCCGGTTGTAGGTGGAATAATGGTTCTCCTTGAATTCAAACTCCGCACCATATCCGTTTTTTGTCCTGTCCAGCAGACGCCAGCAGGTCTTATAATAAAACTCCGGAAAATAACTGACTGCGGTCTGGGGAGGTGTTGTAGCCTGCGGCTCACTCGCTGATGCGTGCGCCTTCACCAGAATGTTTACTCCATAGCCGCTCTTCATAGTCGATGCCGTTGCCGTAGGTGATTTGTCATCAGGTTTTAGTGTCATATTTCCCGATAATGATGCAGAATACTGGTCCAGGTCAAATTCCCACCATCCCTCGTCCTCCCAGTGCCCATGCTCTTCTTCACAGTCCTCCGTACAGGAGTCAGAATGGGATTCGGAATGCCACACCCAGTATTCTTTCCACCACGGACGCCACACACTCCATGCCGCTGAGGTTTTCTGCAGGTTAGATGGTATGACCGCATTCCCCGCCCTGTATGAATCATTCCTGTCATCGGCTACGGGATTGGGCGGCGGATTCTTATCCAGGTCAACGATATTTGCCGTAATGGTCCCCCTGCCCGGGACGCCTCCGCCGCTCACGTTCACACTGATGGAGACCACCTGCTCCGTGGACGGCGTGTGCCATTTCACCCATACAAGCTGCTGGCCGCCTTCCGGATAATAAACATTTCTGACAGTATATGTCCTTCCCAGCATGGAAAAGGACACACTGACTGGGTGGTCCGGATCGCTCTGCCCTCCGCTCACAGTCACAGCTGTAATCACATCTGTATCTACGCGGTACTCATAGTCTGCCGTGATAATCTCCTGGATAGTGATCTCACGAAACCGCACAATGCCAAGCCCCAATGAACTGATGATGTCCTCATCCGACACCTTCTGGTTTCTGGCGCCTCCCCATGCCGGATATCCTAAGTCCGGAGTCTCCAGGAACATGGCAAGCGGCAGGTTCTTATGGGATAATGACGGCATCTTCTTTCGGAGCATACCGCCCCTGATCTGGTTGTATTTTGCCGCCTCCGTAGCCGTGAATGCCGTCCTTGTTCCTTCAAAAGTCACATAGGCCACCGGCTCTATCAGCAGTTTGTACTCCCCATTTGTCAGCGTTTTAAAATCCATCCCTACATATCCTGCAATCGACCTTATGACCTGCTCATCCGTAAAATATCCCTTAATCGCTGCAAGGTTCGCACCCCCGCTGGATGTGCTGATGATCTGTGGAAGGGACTGTGCAGGATTGATGTAACTGTATGCACTGGTTCTGACTGTTAAAGCAGTACCATCCCGGTAAGCTGTCTTGCACACCTTTCCAAACTGTACCACGATATTATCCGGATGTTTATTGGTAAGATCAACCGATTCTGATACCACACTTCCATCCGATGCCCTTACTACTGTCACCCTTACCCCTTCATCCCGGCTGCTCCAGAAGTTTGTATTTGTCCCGTTTCCTAAACCGCCGCCACCATGATCAATATTTCCTTCCCCGGCCGCGAAAACGGTCTCGGACATAATGAGCGGAAACAGAACAACAAGGAGCAGGAGCCTTTTTCTTAAATATTTCATGTTCCCTCCTTCAAAACAGCAAAAGCACAGCTTTTACACTGTGCTTTCTGCAATCCTGTCTTTAATCCATGATTCCTATCTTATTGCCATTCTCATACATATCTGCGGCATATATTCCCTGACCACCGCCGCCTTCATATGGCACCCATCCAAAACCTTCCACATACATCATCCCATCCTTTATATCACCAGTTCTGGAATTCTGATTTTCATCTGCAGGCTGCGGCACTGGTTCTTTGGGTAATTCAGTAACCGGCTGTGTCGCTGGCTCCTTTGGCGTTTCAACTGCGGGCTGTGTCACTGGCTCCTCTGGTGTTCCATCTGCGGGCTGTATTCCTGTTTTTCCTGTGTCCCCATTCCCCGATGATGCAGGCGGTTCATCTGGTTTTTCCTTCTCCGTCTTCTTCGGTTCCGGCTGGATCTCCTGCTCCTTGCCGCTGACTGTCACCCTTGTATTTTTGTCAAACTCTGTCACAAGGGTTTCCTCAGTTTCCGAGTCTCTTTCCTCTGTATCCGCTCTGTTTTCCTCCATATCCGTTGCCATCTCTGTCCCTTTTTCCCCTGTCTGTACGGTCTGCATTTTACCGATATCAATGATTATCTCCGAAGCATCCCCGGTATCCTCCGTTCCAATGACAGGTTTCTGCACCGGCTCCCGGTAAAGAACACTGCTGATCCCGAAAACCAGCCCTGCACTTACTGCTGCAAGTCCTGCTGTCACCAGCCATTTCTTTGTCTTTTCCTTCATGGTAAATCCTCCTATTTTTTATATGTTTTTTCAAGCCACACCCTATCACATAACGGTGCTCAAGTCTATCAAAATGTCATAACTCTTACGATATCTGTAAAAACTTACTAAAACTTCTCTTTATACGCTGCCTTTACCTTTAAATTGATTGACAGATCCGACACGGTCTTTCCAGCGAAACGGACCGGCACATCCAGCGTGATGGATGCATCCGCATAGTATGTTCCGCCCGGAGCTGCCAGCGCCGTATTGGGGATATTTACCGAAAGCCCGCTTAGCCGGTATTCCCTCTCACCGCCGTTGTTCATCCTGACATACCCTTCACCGTCCTCCTCCAGGCCGAGCAGGAAACACATTCTTCCATAAATGTCACCGTAGTCAACTGCCGCCAAAAAACCCTCCCCGTCCGGCTCATATCCGGCAGCATATCCCTCCCGGACACCGTGATAGACTTCATTATAATTATCATTCACAGTGGAGACCACCGCGGATTCCATTGCATCCTTCACCCCGGCTGCGGTAATGACAAGACGCATATATTCACCGACGCCGAGGATGATAAACAGCACCGCTATTGTGGCTGCCACGGCAAGCGGAACCATGCTTCCGGCATTGTCGCTCCACAACATTTTTACTTTCTGCAGACACCGTCTCATTTTCCATTCACCTCACTTTTTAAACCCGCTTTATTTCCAGCACATCTCACTTTTTAAACCCGCTTTATTTCCAGTACACCTCACTTTTCCCGGATGCCGCCGCCCGGATTGTTACCGGAAACGATCCGAATCTTCCAAACAGTCCCAGGTCTTTGTTCATGACCAGCGTGACTGTCACCTCCTCATTCAGCTGGATGTTTCCGCCCGACGACCAGTAAACATCAGGGTGGATTCCTGTCTTTTCCTCCAGTACTCTCTGCCTGACGGACGTTTCGCTCCCCACCCTGCCGCTGATCTCCGCTTCCCGCACCAGCTCATCCGCAAAATTATCGAGCTGAATTTCGTGATAAATATGGGAAACAGCTTTACGCCAAGGGCTGTCACGAGCATGACGCAGAACACGATCACCGCCACATCAATATAGCCCTCTCCACTTCTGTCCTTTATGATCTTTTTTACAGCTTCCATTCTCTCTCCTTCCTGCGCTGCTAAAACAGCGTACCCATTGACTTGATGATCTCATAGCCGATGATTGCAAAATAAGTGCATTCCATCCTGCACCTGCTCCACTTCCTCTGCACCCGGAATCATATTTACTGCCGGGTGAATCCCATTATCCGCAATGCGGCCGGCCAGCGCCTCGAGCGCGATGCTGTTCATCTTGTTCTGCACATAGCTTTCAAATTCCCCCTTTGCTTCAGTCACCGTCCTGTCCATCTGCTCCTGAAACAACTCATTCAGGAACGGGAGGTCGCTGCTCAGTTTGCGGCCTGCACTTTTCAGCACATCCACGATCCACTCCCGGTCACTCTTACTCAGCACGCGCTTTTCATCAAGCAGTTTCTTTACTTCCGCAGCCTGCTGATTCAGTTTCCATGCGATACTATCCGCAGCCTCCTCAACCTCCTTCCTCATCATTTTCTGTTTGTCCTTAATATAAGGACATGGCCTCATAAGGACATTGGGGAACAGGCTGCCCTCCGATGTTTGTGATCGTCACCGGAACGCCGTCGCCCATGTTCAGTGATGTGATCGCCTCTGCAAACTGCGTGTAGGACATATCCACCTCTACGATACAGTTTTTCCTGCTGGTCTTTACAAAGTACCTGTCCTGACTGTCCTCCCGCTCCATAAATCCATTTGAGATGGTCAGCCGGATGACATCATTGTGCATGATGGAACTGCCAAACAACGCTGTACCATTTCCTCCAATCGATGATCTTGACAACTGGAGCATCCCATAACTTGGGTGTTGCTTCTTCTCCATTTTTTACCTCACCTCCTTTCCGCATTTTTCATCATTTTATCTCCAAATCCTGCCCAAACCCGATTAATACTCCGTGATCGTCGTTAGACGAGCACTTGCATCTATAAAATCGAGCAAAAAAAGAGGGCAAAAATTGGTTGGATTTTTCGCCAATTTTCGCCCTCAAACCACAAGATGTTGTGGTTTCTAGTGCCAAATTCTTCATTTTTCCACAAGCTGCATCATTATTACTGACTCTACGTGCACCGTATTAGCAAATAAATCCACCGCCCGCCCACGCCTCAATTCATACCCTTTCGCACACAGATACTTCAAATCCCTCGCGAGCGTAGCGCTGTCGCAGCTTACATAGACAATGCGTTTCGGTGCCATCTTCACAATCGTCTCAAGACATGCCGCATCGCATCCCTTGCGCGGTGGATCCACACAGATAACATCTGCATAGATACCTTCCGTTTGATAAAGCGCGGGCAGCACCTCCTCCGCTTTTCCCACGTAGAAGCTGGCATTGTCAATATTGTTTCGCCGCGCATTCTCCTGTGCATTCACAATCGCTTCCTCGACAATTTCAATGCCATAAACTTGTTTTGCCCTTTTCGCCATAAATAAACTGATTGTTCCAATACCGCAGTATAAGTCCCATACCGTCTCTCTTCCCGTCAATCCTGCATAGTTTAGCGCAATACTGTAAAGCTTTTCTGTCTGCACCGGATTCACCTGATAAAAGGACAGCGGAGAAATCGCAAATGTTATCCCACTGTTGTCGGAATGCACAGTACTCTCACCACTGTCAATGTTCTCCACACGCTGCATATGGATCACATCACTTATCGTATCCCGCCCCCAAATGGTATGACATTCCTTTCCCAGGATCACATTGGTATTTTCTTTATTTTTATTGACAGAAATACTCGTCATGCCCTCAATTTTCTGAAGTTCTTCGATCAGCTTGTCCTGCCGTGGAAGCTCATCGCCGTTGATAATCACGCACACCATAATCTCACCCGACGTAAAACCCTTTCGGATTAACACATGGCGGATCAATCCTTTTTGAGTTGTTTCCACGTAAGGCATTACCTGATACTTCTTCATATAGGACAACAAAATTTCTAGAATGATCTGGTTCTCTTTCACACCGAGTGCGCAGTCTGTATTTGGTATGATCGTGTGCGTTCTTCCGGCATAGAAGCCCGCCACAGGCTCGCCATTTTTATCCGCACCAATCGGAAATTGAGCTTTATTTCGATAATAAAAAGGTTCGTCCATCCCCACGATCGGCTCCATTACCCGTTCTAGCAGCTCCTTGGAAAAGCCGCCAATTCTGCTCAGATTATTCTTTACCTTTTTCTCTTTAAATGCCAGCTGCGCTTTATAGTCAAGAGCCTGAATCTGACAGCCTCCGCACTGCCTGTGATATGGGCACTTCGGCTCTGTGCGGTGCGGGGAGGGTTCTGTCAGATTCACCAGTCTGGCATATGCATAACCCTTTTTCACCTTCATGACCTTTGCCTCGATCTTATCGCCGATTACTGCATCCTTTACAAAAAAAGTAAAGCCATCAATCTTTCCAATCCCTTCCCCTTCCGTTCCCATATCCTCAATCACTAACGTAACAATGTCATCTTTTCTGTACTCCAATTGAATCCTCCATCAATTCTATAAATATACACATGCGAAAAATGCTGCACTCTCATCAGTTCCTAATCACATATAAGATGATTAACTTTCTGACCGGATGGAGTACTGGAACAGACCATGCAGCCCACAATCCCACATCCATCTGGATGGTATACCAGAACGTCCTGTCCAATGGAAGGACGTCAGGAAATTTCCGGCACAGTACTCAGATTGTCCGCTTTAAGTTTGACTCAAACAGTCTGTTATAGCCAAGCCATCCGGTCTCCTGGGTGGATTCAAGAATCTCTGTGAACGTTTCCAGCTTTGCATCCGTATCATCTGCGTAATTGAGTGCCAACGCCTCCATCAGCGCTGGTTTTTTTGGCGACCCATACTCATACTCACCATGATGCGCCAGAATACAATGTTTTAACTCCATCTCAAGCATCGGCGGAAATCCAGGGATTTCTCCTGCCTTCTGCCCGATCATCTCAGATCCCATCACAATATGCCCTAGCAGCTGTCCTTCGTCAGTGTAATCATTTGCTGGAAATGCACTAATCTCCCTTGTCTTTCCTATGTCATGGCAAATCGCCGCGGCAAGGAGTAAATCACGGTTTAAGACCGGATATGTTGTGCAGTAATATTCGCAAAGCTTTGTGACACTGAGCGTATGCTCCAAAAGTCCGCCAATGAATCCATGATGAACCGATTTTGCAGCAGATGCCTTCTTAAACCGGGATGCAAACGCTCCATCCTCCACAAAGAATTTGTTTAGCAGTGCTTTCAGATATGTATTCTGGACGCTGTCAATAATCTTGAGCAGCTCTGCGTACATTACATCCAAATTCTTTTTGCTGATCGGCATGTACTCACTCTCATCATACTCGCCCTCCTCACATCTGCGCACCCGTTTCACATTGACTTGCAGTGCGCCGTTAAAGCTTGTGACCTCGCCGTATACCTCAATATAATCCATTGCCTCAAAGTCGGCAATCCCGACATTATTCGGATCCCATATTTTGGCATCCAGCGTGCCTGTCTTGTCCTGTATAATCACATTGTCATAGCTCTTTCCATTTTTCGTCACCGCAGAGCTTTTGAACTTGCAAAAGTAAATGTCAAAAACCCTGTCTCCGTCCTTATAATCCTTAATATACTTCATTTTCTTAACGAATCCTTTCTCACTATTATTTTATGAAAATATCCAGCTATTCTGCCTGCAATACAAAGTGCATTTCTTCATAAGCGTTGACACTTTCCCTCCGTACTACTATATTTATACTGCTGTCCGCCTTAGTATTCCGCAGCACATTCATGTAATCTGCAGCGCTTTTAATCTCCTGCGAACCGACCTGCACCAGAATATCTCCCTTCTGAATCCCTTTCAACATGGCCGGCGAATCCATATCAATATCCACAATAAACGCGCCCTGAGGAAGTCCCATCTCCGTTCTGATCTGTGCAGAAATATCCTGCGCATAAATTCCAAGATAAGGAATATGCTCCCCGTTGGAAAGTTTTGTAATCAGTCCCTTCAGCTCTGTGATTTCCACTGCCGAAAGAAGATTGCGGGTATCATCATTATTATGGCTGTTGTCAATAATACCGATCACTTCCCCGTTCATATTGACAAGAATCCCGCTTGGATTGGTACCAGCGTAAATATCTGTTGTCATCAGCTTATACTCGCTGTCTGCCATCGTGATGACATTGCCCCTCGATGTGATCATTCCATAGCAAACCGTATCTTTGTAACCAAATAAATTGCCGATTGCTATGATCGGTGTACCTGTAATGCCAGAGGATACGGAACTTCCCAGTGTTACAACCGTGACAGATGCCAACGTTTCACTTGTTATATTTTTCAAATCCACCGCCAATACTGCCAAATCTGTGTTCTGGTCATACTGCTTAATCACGGCCTCCGCATCGGAGCCATCACAGAAGCTGACCCGAATCAGCTCTGCATCGTTCAGCGAAGATTTTTTGCTGAGTATCAAGAGTTCCCGGTTATTGTTTGCGATGATAACTCCCGCTGTCGTGCCTTCACTCTGATAAGTGTTATTAAACCAGTCCACCTCTGAGTGCACTGCCGTGACTGTAACCATACTTGACTCAACTTTGCTGTAGATCTTATACAGCTCTGCATACTGTGCCTGATACGGCCTCAGCGGCTCAATCGGTACCGTTTCCTGCTCTAAATCACCCTCATATGCACCTCCTACATATGCACCTTCATCCCCCAGAACGCTATCCTTTGAATGTTCTTCCCTGCCGATGGCTCCATCTGCTTCTGCGTTCTCTTGGTGGGAAGGATATCCTATTGCGATGTCTTCTGACGCCGCATCCTTTGTCTGTGGCTCCGATACCGTCACTTCTGTTGCGTCTTTCTCTATCTCTTCTGTGCTCGCTGTCGTCCCTTCTGTCAGCATATCCTCCGGGAGCATCTCATTCTGCTCCTGTGGAAATGTCACAATCTCCGGCTCCTCCTCGGGATACAACCAGTTGTTCAGCACAGGCTCCAACAGTAAAAACGATAAACAGGCCAGCAGACCAAAAAGCACTGCCATGGAGGCTGTAATGAGCGTCCGTCTCAAAAGCTTCTTTTTATTAATTGGCCGCTCCTTGATCTTCTCCTGCAAAAACTCAAAATCACTCGCCGCCTCGGAAGATGCATTCTTATTCTGCGATTCTAGATTTTCATTCTTTTCATCCTTCATTCACATCTTGCCTTTCTTATTTTATATATTATCCAAAGTGCCTTTTCCATATCATAGTATAGCTGATAGAATTTCTATGGTCAATGAATTTCGTCTTTTGACAAAAATTTCACATTTTTACTACTCAAAAATCCCTTGTAGTAATAAAAAAATAATGTTAGAATATCCTTTGTATAAGCATACTTTTATTAACACAGACGATAAAGAGGAAAATATATGAAAAAGATAGTGAAGAAAAGAACATTTTTGTGCGTTATGCTTACCGCAATGCTTGTTTTAGGCAGTCATACAGAAAAATATGTGTATGCCGCACCCGATGATGACCAAGCAGAAACAGCCACAACAAAAGAAACTTTATCAAAAGAAGATTCGTCAAAAGAAAATTTACCGAAAGAAAATTTATCAAAAGAAGATTCAGCAAAAGAAGATTCAGCAAAAGAAACTTTATCGAAAGAAACTTTATCGAAAGAAGATTCGTCAAAAGAAGATTCGTCGAAAGAAAATACGCTCGAAGCACCCGCGGTGCCAACATTGACGGACGAGGAACTCACCGCATACTACAGCGACTCCGTCTTTATCGGCGATTCGATTATGCTCGGTTTTCGGAATTACAGCGCCAAACAGGAATCCTATGTACACAATATCCAATTTCTGGCAGTGGGAAGTTACTCAGCACTCAATGCCATGAAACCTGTCACCAGCGACAGTGTGCATCCTATGTACAAAGGAAAAAAATATCAGGTATGGAATGCAATCCCCCTCCTAAGCTGCAAGCGTGCTTTTATCCTTCTGGGAATGAACGATATCAGTATCCTTGGACTGGAGGGCGCGCGCGACCAGTACAAAGAGCTGATTGACAAGATACTGGAAACCTCTCCGGATATCGAGATTCATATCATCAGCGTGACCTATACACTGCCAGATCAAGGCAAAGGGAAACTGAACAACGAAAACATTGCGCAGTACAATATCCTTCTGCAGGAGATGGCGGAGGAAAACGGTTGGGAATATATTGACCTATGTACACTCCTATCCGACGGAAAGGGAAATCTTGACAAGCAGTACTGCAGCGATGGTTATGTGCATCTTTCCAACACCGCCTATGCCCTGTGGGAGTCCGCACTGATCGACTATGCAACTATTCAGTCAGCAAAATCGGATACCGATACAGAAAATACGGCGGAAAACAAAGACAGTAAATCGAAAATGGAAACGATATTAGAAGCAGACACTTCTCAATCAACAAAAGGGAGATAACAATTATGCGTAAATCAAAATACATAAAGACTGTGGCAGCTTTGGCAGCTGCCGCACTAATCTGCACTGGATGTTCCGACAAAACAGTACCCACAACCAGCGGTACAGAACAAAGCACCACTTTAAACAGCGAAGAAACCGCAAAATCCATTGAGGAAGTCTATCAGGAAATCGAGCAGACAGTGTCCCTAAAATCACCGCAATGCATGGATGATGACTTTATCTCAAACTATTATGGCATTGATGCCGCTGCCCTCGAAGAATACGTCTTTTCCATGTCAGAAGACGCGGCACAGGCCGAGACGGTCATCATCATGAAAGTCAAAAATACCGATGATTTAGAGACGCTTACCAACTGTTTACAGACAGTTGTCGATGAGAAGAAAAACGAAATGGAAAATTATATTCCTGAGCAGTTTGCGATCGTAGAAAAGAGCAAAGTGCAGACGAAAGATACTTATATATGGCTCGTGATATCCGACAGCGCGGACGCGATTACGGATATTATTGAAAGTGGATTATTTTAGCGGAGGATTGTTATGGTCTTTAGCTGTATTCCGTTTCTGTTTTTCTTCCTGCCGCTTTGTTTGATTTTGTACTATGCGGTCCCATTTTCATGGAAAAATGGGATTTTGCTTATTTTCAGTCTCGTTTTTTATGCATGGGGAGAACCGCTGTATATTCTTTTGATGCTCTTCTCCACTGTGCTCGACTACACAAACGGACGGCTCATGGAGCGTTTCGGCACGACGAAATGCAAGAGGACTTTTTTCCTGTGCTGCAGCATCTGTATCAATCTGTCCATCCTTGCCTTTTTCAAGTACGCCGATTTCGCCATCGCCTCGGTAAATGGACTATTGGGCACACAGTTTGCACAACCGCAAATGCACCTTCCAGTCGGCATCAGCTTTTATACATTTCAGACGATGAGCTATATCATCGACCTGTACCGCGGTGAGGTGAAAGCGGAGCACAGCTACACCGCATACCTCACATATGTATCCATGTTTCCGCAGTTGGTGGCTGGTCCAATTGTGCGTTTTGCTGACATACAGGAGCAACTTCATAGCAGAACAATCACATTGGACAAGATGGAACAAGGTCTTCTGCGTTTTATGATGGGCCTCTTTAAAAAGGTGCTTATCGCGAATCAGGCAGGCGCTTTGTGGGAAGAGATACGCATTCTCGGCGCATCGGAAACGAGCGTTGCAACAGCATGGCTTGGTGCACTCTGTTTCACTCTGCAGCTCTATTTCGACTTTAGCGCCTACAGTGATATGGCGATCGGAATGGGACACATGCTCGGATTTGACTACAATGAAAATTTCCGCTACCCGCTGACTGCCATCTCTGTGACGGATTTCTGGCGGCGCTGGCATATTTCGTTGTCCACATGGTTTCGCGATTACGTATACATTCCACTTGGCGGAAACAGGAAAGGAGTGCCCCGCCATCTGTTCAATATTGCAGTGGTTTGGTTTCTGACCGGCCTGTGGCACGGAGCATCCTGGAATTTTATTTTGTGGGGAGTCTACTATGGTATTCTGCTCATGTTAGAAAAATATATCTGGGGAAAAGCACTTGCAAAATTCCCACGATGGCTCCAACATACCTATGCGTTTCTGATTGTCGTGTTTGGATTTGTGATTTTTGCAATCACCGATATGGGAGAGCTTGGCAGTTATATCATCCTGCTCTTCTCCTTTGCATCAAATAAACTGGCAGACACACGTTTCCTCTGGTATCTTGGCAATTATGGTATTGTGATCGCCATCGCATGTATATTGGCCTGTCCGGTATACCCCTGGCTTTGCCGCAGGGCAGCTGCGCTCAGTCGTGGAAAAAGCGGTGTTTTGTCCGCATTGGTTGGTTTTAGTGTCCTGCTGCTCTTTGTGCTGTCAACGGCATATATGGTCAGCGACACCTACAATCCATTTTTGTATTTTCGATTTTAGGAATATTTTAAAGGGCCAACACTTATGATTACGAATGTTAAAATAAAAAGGGCTGTGGTATGTCTTATCTGCATTGGTATCTTATCCATGTCAGTATGTTTTCTGATCAGTCCTAAGAAAGATTTTTCCGAAAATGAAAACAGGTATCTTACAAAGCTCCCAACACTGTCCGCAAAAGCGGTTTTTGACGGTACATACACAGATTCACTCAATGACTGGCTCGCCGACCACTTTCCGCAGCGGGATTTTTTTGTGGGCTTAAAGAGCAGAGCTGAGATTGCCAGCGGCAGAAAAGAAATCAATCATATCTATGTGGCAACGGACGATTATCTGATTGAGCCTTATGCAAAGCCGCAAAACACAGAACGAATCATTGACACACTTGTCAAATTTTATGAAAAACTCAACCAGACAGAGCTTGATATCCACTTGATGCTGGTGCCGACAGCTGTTACCGTATACAGTGAGAAGCTTCCAACGTATGCGCCTCTGTCTGATCAGATGGCAACAGCATCTGCTATCTATAATGCATCTGGTATCCCTGCTATCGACTGCAGTGACTGGCTTTCCGGCGGTGCCTCACAGGGACAGCTATACTACCGCACCGACCATCACTGGACAACGCTTGGTGCCTATTACGGTTATCTTGCGTACTGTGACGCCAAAGGGCTCACCCCTGTGCCGCTCGAGTCACTGATCGCACAGACTGTCACAGAAGAGTTTGCCGGCACACTGTACTCTAAGGTGAACGATTACAGCCACCAAAAAGATACCATCACAATATACACAAACCCGGAAGATGACCTTACTGTCACCTATGTGGATACAGGCGAAGTGACCGACAGCCTGTACAATCTTGACTATTTAAAGGAAAAGGATAAGTACTCCCTCTTCCTCAACAATATCCATCCACTGATCGAAATTGAGAACAAGGCCGCATCGTCACAGGATGAGCTGATGCTGATTAAGGACAGCTACGCGAATTCTATCGTGCCATTTCTCGCACACCATTACAGAAAAATATATGTGTTTGATACCCGCTATTACAGAGACGGACCTTCCTCATTTCTGTCAGATCATAACAGGATAACGGATGTATTGCTGCTATATAACATGAATACCCTGGATGGTGACACTGGTATCCGGGGAATTTATTAAGGAGAACAATTATGAATGACAAAGCATTACGAATACTCGAATATCACAAAATCATCAATCTGCTCGTTGATAAGGCAAGCTCTGCTCCCGGAAAGGAGCTATGCCAAAAATTGACGCCGATGACAGACATCAAGCAAATTGAGGAAGCGCAGCAGCAAACTGCTGATGCATTTACACGCCTGGTAAAGGGCGGACGGATTCACTTTAGTGGAAACAAGGACATTCGTTTCAGCATCAAATCGCTGGAAATTGGAAGTGCGCTCTCAGCCATAGAACTGTTAAAAATTTCAGCATCTCTCGCCTGCGCCACAAGGGCCAAATCCTATGCACGCACAGAGCATGACGAGGAAATTGAGGACAGCTTACAGGCATATTTTGCCAATCTCGAACCGCTGACACCACTCCAAAATGAGATTAACCGCTGCATTATTTCCGAGGAGGAAATCGCCGACGACGCAAGTCCTACCCTCAAGCACATTCGACGCAGCATCAACCTGGCAAACGAGAAAATCCACAATCAGCTTACAAACATGGTCAACGGAAGCTGCCGAACCTATCTGCAGGACGCAGTGATTACAATGCGCAACAATCGCTACTGCATTCCTGTCAAATCCGAACACAAAGGGAATGTCCCTGGAATGGTTCATGACCAGTCTTCCACTGGTTCCACACTTTTTATTGAACCCGCTGTCGTTGTGGATTTAAACAATCAGCTCAAAGAACTCGCCCTGAAAGAAAAGGAAGAAATTGAGCGCATTCTTGCCGAGTTGAGCGCCAATGCGGGGGAGCACACGGAAGAACTTGCCAACAATTTCCGCCTTTTGACAAAGCTTGATTTTATCTTTGCAAGAGCGGGACTTGCTATTGACATGAACGCTTCCCGCCCACTGTTTAACCCGGAGCGCTACATTAACATTCGCAAGGGACGCCACCCCCTGTTGGATAAGAAGAAAGTGGTTCCTATTGATATCAATCTCGGCAAAGACTTTGATCTCCTGGTTGTCACTGGACCAAACACCGGCGGAAAGACCGTGTCACTCAAAACAGTCGGGCTCTTTGCGCTGATGGGACAATCTGGCCTTCACATACCAGCGCTCGACCGTTCCGAACTTGGTGTGTTTACAGAAGTGTACGCGGACATCGGTGACGAGCAGAGTATTGAGCAGAATCTGTCCACCTTCTCTGCACATATGACAAACACCATCTCCATCCTGAAAAATGCGGATGAAAATTCACTTTGCATATTCGATGAGCTTGGCGCCGGTACGGACCCGACTGAAGGCGCTGCGCTTGCTATCGCCATCTTGAAACATCTGCACGACAAGGGAATCCGCACGATGGCAACCACACATTATAGTGAGCTCAAAGTGTTTGCTCTCACCACCTCCTATGTGGAAAACGCATGCTGTGAATTTGACGTGGAGACGCTCCGCCCGACATATCGGCTTCTCATCGGCATCCCCGGCAAGAGCAATGCCTTTGCCATCTCGTCAAAGCTCGGTCTTCCGGACGAGATTATTTCGTCTGCCAGGGAACACATCAGCGAAGAGGACGAGAGCTTCGAAGATCTTCTGGCTGACCTCGAGTCAAGCAGGCGCACGATCGAAAATGAACGCAATGAAATCCAGAGCTACAAGGCCGAAATAGAATCCCTCAAGAAAAAGCTCGAACAGAAACAGGAACGGCTTGACGCGCAGAAGGAGAAAATACTGCGCGAAGCAAACGAGGAGGCCCGCAAAATACTGCAGGAGGCCAAAGATATCGCCGACGAGACCATCCGTGACTTCCAGAAGGTCAATACTGGCAAAACCTCTATTCAGGATTTGGAAAAAGCCCGCACGAAGGTGCGCGACAAGATATCAGAAAAGAATGCGAAGCTTTCCTCTACGCAGGAAAAGCCTACGCACAAAATCTTAAAGGCAAACCAGATTAAGCCCGGAGACCTGGTAAAGGTCGTATCCATGGGGTTAAAGGGCACAGTTTCCTCCAAGCCGGATGCCAGGGGGGATCTCTTTGTCCAGTGCGGTATTATCCGCTCTAAGGTCAATATCAAGGACCTGGTTTTGCTCAACGAGGACGTGTTGTCCGGCACCGCAGCCTACAAAAAAGGCTATGGCAGCGCAAACACCGCCAAGCGCTCCGGCGGCGGAAGCATTGGCATGTCCAAAGCCGCCACTATCTCTTCGGAGATCAATCTGCTTGGCAAGACGGTGGACGAAGCACTTTCAGAGCTAGACAAATATCTCGATGATGCATACCTTTCCCACGCTCCCAGCGTTCGCATCGTACATGGCAAAGGAACCGGTGCGCTGAGACAAGCTGTCCAGAAACACCTGAAGCGTGTTTCTTATGTAAAGTCCTTCCATCTTGGTGAGTACGGCGAAGGAGATGCCGGAGTGACGATTGTAGAATTTAAATAATAATAAATTTAATCATGATATAAATAGAGGAAGAGAAAATGGCTAACAAACAAAAAATATTGATTGTTGATGATGATGAAAATATTGCAGATCTGATTTCCCTGTATATGACCAAAGAATGCTTCGAGACAAAGATTGTGTATGACGGGGAATCCGCACTGCAGGAAATCAGCGTTTTTGCACCGGACCTGATTCTTCTGGATTTAATGCTGCCAGGCATTGACGGCTATCAGGTCTGCCGCGAAGTGCGCCAGAAATCACAGACTCCGATTATCATGCTCTCCGCAAAAGGCGAGGTGTTTGACAAAGTACTTGGTCTGGAACTAGGCGCTGACGATTATCTGGAAAAACCTTTTGACACCAAAGAGCTTGTAGCGCGCGTAAAAGCAGTTTTGCGCCGCTACAAGACTGCCGCTCCAGCGGAACCGGCTTCCGACGCCAAGCAGGTCTCCTATCCAGACCTCACCATCAACCTGACCAACTATTCTGTAATATACAACGGAAAAACCGTGGATATGCCGCCCAAGGAACTCGAACTGCTGTACTTTCTCGCTGCGTCGCCAAACCATGTATACACGAGAGATCAGCTGCTCAATCAGATCTGGGGATATGATTATATCGGCGACACGCGCACTGTCGATGTGCACATCAAGCGTCTCCGCGAAAAAATCAAGGACCATGGTTCCTGGCGCATCTCAACGATATGGGGCGTTGGATACAAATTTGAGGTTCGAAATTAATCGAAAAGCATTGGAAAACGACTTACAAATCTTAAAAAGAAATGAGGATTTTCATTGAAGCGGACACTCTATTTAAAATTTGTACTGGCTTACTTTATCTTTGCGTTTTTTGGTTTTATCGTTGTGGCCACTTTTACATCCAGCATGACCCTTGAGCACATGAAGCGCGAGCGCGCTGACTCTTTATACAAAGAAGCCCTGCTGATATCCGACTCCTACGCTGCGGATTTATACAACAGCGAAATTACGCTTGAATCCGTGTGGCGCCAGATTGAGGCAATTGGTACTTTTCTGGATGCCTCGATCTGGATTGTGAATCCATCGGGGCTTATTGTACTTGATTCCAGCTCGCCGCTCGAGATTGAGAATCCTGTCACAATCCCTAACTTCAGCCCCACCATCACAGGAAATTCCTTTTATACGACTGGAAATTTTTTTGGGATGTTTGACAGGGAAATGATATCTGCATTTGCACCGATTACCTCCAAATACAAGGTAAAAGGCTATGTGGTTATCCATGCATCCGTCGATGAATTGCAGGATTCCTGCAACTCGCTTCTCAATATATCCTACATCACGCTGATTATCCTTTTTCTGCTGTCGCTGATTATCCTGCTTTTCTTCACAGAAATGGTCTATCTTCCGCTGCGCAAGATTACACACGCGACAGAGCAGTACGCAATCGGCAATTTCCGGTATGAATTTCAGCTTGACAGTGAGGATGAGATCGGTTACCTCGCAGCCTCGCTCGCCTACATGGCAAGCGAAGTCGCAAAGAGCGAGGATAATCAGAAACGACTGGTGGCCAATATTTCTCACGACTTCCGCTCGCCGCTCACCTCGATGCGCGGATACCTTGAAGCGATGCTTGACGGAACGATTCCTCCCAAGATGCATGAAAAATATATTCGCGTGGTTTTAAATGAGACTGACCGCCTGACTAAGCTGACCAACTCCCTGCTCACACTCAACAACCTGACTACAAAAGGTATGATACTCGACCGGAGTAACTTTGACATCAATCAGGTGATCAAAAACACCGCGATCTCCTTCGAGGGAACCTGCCGCGAAAGGCTGATTTCCATCGAACTGGTTCTCACCGGCAGCGAAATGTATGTCAATGCGGATATGGTCAAAATTCAGCAGGTGCTTTACAATCTGGTGGACAACGCCATCAAGTTCAGCCACAAAAACGCTTCCATTAAAATCGAAACCGTGGAAAAGTCAAACAAGCTGTTCGTGTCTGTAAAAGACAGTGGCATCGGCATCCCCAAAGACAGCATTCGACTGATTTGGGACCGTTTCTATAAGACCGATCTCTCACGCGGCAAGGACAAAAAAGGCACTGGGCTTGGTCTTTCTATCACGAAAGAAATCATTCAGTCCCACAATGAAAATATCAACGTGATCAGCACAGAGGGTGTCGGAACAGAATTTATCTTTACGCTGGAAAAAACGGAAAAAAATTAACCAAAAATATCTGTTATTTTACTGGCAGGATGACTGTAAGCTGCACCGTTTCCCGGTCTGGTACAGATGCAGTTATCCGGCCTCTGTGCGCCTCCACCATTGATTTTGCGATGGACAACCCCAAACCATATCCGCCAGTTTCCGAGTTTCTTGACTGTTCTGTCCGATAAAAACGATCAAAAAAATGTCGGAGCTGTTCTTCGCTGACAGGATCAGCACTGTTTTTTACACTCAGATACAGATTGTGGTTCTTTTTCTCAAGTTTTAACAGAATCGCATCGCTGCTGCCGTCCGCGTGCTCTTTCGTATATTTGATTGCATTTTCCAGCAGGATTCCTACAATCTGCCGGATGCTGTTCTCGTCACCGCGGCAGGAAAGCATAGGCGCAATCTCCGCTATGATGTTTTTGTTTCTGCTGTGCGCCAATGTCTGAAACGACTGAACAGTCTCACTCACAATGTCCGATATTGGAAAATCAATCATGGTAAACTGCTGCCGGTTCTCATCCATGCGTGACAGTGTCAGCAAATCATTGGTGAGCGCTGCCATCCGCTTAGTCTGCTTACTGATGTCCTGAAGCCATTCGTTTTCCTCACCGAACTCCATCGCAAGAATTTCCACATCAGCATCAATAATGGTGACCGGCGTCTTTATCTCATGTCCTGCCACAGAAATAAATTGTTTCTGTTTCTCATAGCTTTCTGATACTGGTCTTACAATTTTCTTAGAAAAAACGACGATGACAATAAAAATTGCGATAAACCCCAAAAAAGAGATTAGGCAGTTGGTCAAAAGCGCATTTCTAAATGTAAAAAGGTTTCTGCCACAGTCCAGAAAAATGACATGCATATCACTCTCATTATCCTGATAAAGCTTTACATATCGAAACGCTCCGATAAATCCCCTGTCACTTTTCTTTCGGTAAGCGTGCACAGCGTACGCAAAAGCCTCCTCCTCATTCACCATAGCGATGCGCTCTGTCCCCACTGCGACGACCTCTCCCACTGCGGAAAGGTCCGCTGTAAAAAAACGCGCCTCATACATAATCTCAGGAGAAAGTATATTTCGCCCCAGTTTTCCCCAAAAATCCATGTGTTGTCCATCTGTACTGTCTGGGGGAAATTCTTTTTTGTCAGAAGGTGGTACTGGCATCATCCGCTCATCGTGACCAGCTATCATGTCAAGTACCTTGTCTGCATTTGTTATGAGTTCTCTGTAAGTCAACAAATTGCTGGATATCACAATAATACCCAGCAATAACAAAAGCGAGATTGTCGATAAAATGATAAACTTGACGCGCAGCTTCTTTATCATCCAAAATCCACCATATCCTTTCTAAATCTTCGCACTTTCTTCTAAAGAATACCCCGCATTCCTTCTTGCCCTGATCTCCACATCCGCCTTGAGCGCTACAAGCTTTTTCCTCAGATAAGAAATATAGGTCCACACTACATTGCTCTCCGCATTCGCTTCAAATCCCCATATCTTGTCTGTAAACTGCTCTGCTGAAATAATCTGTCTTGGGTTGCGCATCAAGAGCTCAATCATCTGAAATTCCTTGTTTGCAAGAGCAAAGCTATTAAAAGGCGACGCCAGAGTAAAGGTCGCACAGTCGAGTGTGACGTTCCCAAAATGCAGCTTAGAGTCTGTCTGCGCTGTCCCCGCGCCATTTCTTGTCATAGCGCGTATGCGTGCCAGCAGCTCCTTGGAGGCAAAAGGTTTTGTCAGATAGTCATTTGCCCCGCTGTCAAGTCCCAACACTTTGTCATCCACTTCCGCCTTTGCTGTCAGAATAATCACCGGAACATTGTTCCCTTCCTTTCTAATCCTTTGCAGTACGCTGATTCCATCCATGCACGGCATCATCACATCGAGTATCACTCCGTCATACGCATTGGACTCCAAATACTCTAACGCCTCGATACCATCATACGCCGCATCAACGGTGTAATTATTTTTCTTGAGTATTGTCACAATCGCCTTGGAAAGTGACCTTTCATCCTCAGCCAGTAATAGTCTCATCTCTCCGCTGCCCCTTCTGGTCTCTCACCGCCCTCAATATCAGGCGGTCCCGGCATTTCATTCGGTCTCTCACCGCCCTCAATATCAGGCGGTTCCGGCATTCCATTCAATCTCTCACCACCCTCAATGTCAGGCGGTTCCGGCATTCCATTCGGCTTCTCTCCATTTTCAAACTGCTGTTTTCCCCCTGGTCTTCCGCCATTTTGAAAATCTCCTCTTCCTCCGCCAAATCCAAAGCTATCCCCGTAAATCACTCCATCCATCACGATTTCCGTCGATTGCTCACCCGTTTTTACAGTGTATGTGCTGCCACTCACAATCTCCGGGCAGCTAATCACAACTGAATTATAACCTTTTTTGACGGTCCATGCAACAAGTTCCCGGCCATCGCTGTCCAGCAGCACGACATCACTCCCCGCCGCATTCTGCTGTGTATTAACCAAAATGCTGCCTTGCGTTGACTCTGCTCCAAAATTCTGCGCCATCCCACTCTGCCCTGCTGCCACGACAATACCTCCACTTATCGATGCATCAATTCCATAGTCGAGCGCGCCGTCTCCACCATTGGAAGAACCCATCACATAAAGCTCGCCGCCGCTCACTGTGAGATAACCGTTTGAGTCAACGCCGTCACCTTCCGCATCGATGCAGGTCACACCGCCTGAAATGTAAATGTTTGCATCGCTCTGGGTATCGCCCATACCTCCTCCAAAGCCTCCGCGTCCGCCTTGAAAATTCTTCCCTCTATCCGCTGTATTCCCATCGGAAATCGCCTCTGCCGAGGTTGTTCCTGACCGTTTATCGGTGGCGTTAATCCCATCATCGGAGGAAGTAATATCAATCTTTCCGCCGGCTATATTGATGATCCTTGCCTCCAGGCCTTCCTCTGACTGCTCTACCACAATCGTTCCGCCTGCAATGTATATCTCATTGATCGCATTGATTCCGTCACTCCCCGCATTCAATAAAAAGTCTCCGTCTGCAATGTATACAAATCCCAGCGTATCGTCATCTTCGTTTTGTGACTGTATCGCATCTTTCCCAGCTGTGATGTCAAAATTACCATTTGCGATTGCCACACTATCTTTTCCTGTCATCCCATGGGATGCCGCTGTGATCTGGTAAGTGCCATTGGTGATGACAAGATCATCCTTGGACACAATACCATGATCAGCAGGTGAATCAATGATAAGTGTGCCCGATCCGTTTAGTGTCAAATCATCCTTGGAAAAAATAACTGCATCAATATTATTATCGTCAATTGCCACAAATGTACCGCCATTTGCCAGTGTATTTTCAGTATTGTCAGCCAGTGTCACAAACACCTTGTCGGCCTTCCTCACATAGACAGGGGCGGAAGTCTTCGAAGTTATCTCCACGCCGTTCAGCACTAGCTGGACTTTCTCTGACTTATCCACATCAACAATAATCATTCCATCGCTTAGGGAGCCGCTGACAATATAATCCCCTTCCCCTGTAATTGTGATAGTACTTCCATCCACTACAACGTTTTGGGAATCCGTCGTGCATCCCGCATCAGAGAGCGTGATACTGTCACACTTGTCATACGAACCGCTCAAATCGCGGTTCGAAAATAAATCAGAACGATCAATTGTCGTCTCAATTTCAGTCAAAATGGATGTGACACTTGTGTCCTCTTGGCCAGTTCCTGTATGGTCAACACCATCTGCCCCTGCCGCCACAACGTTTGCATTCCCATTGACATCCGCTTTATTTCCGCATGCTGTCGCAAACAGGCCAAGCACCAATACGATCGCCAGAACCTGACCCTGCTTTTTCTTCATCATTTATACTCCTCCTCCCATATACACTTCCCCGCATTTTGACGTCGGCTGATCAGCCTGCCTTATCACAATGCACTGCAATAACTTGTTACATCATCTCCGACAGACTGCGCTCCTGATTAGATAGCAATATTTCTAAATTCCCATTTCGGCAGCGCACATCATCAATAAATGCCTTCTCTCTGCCTGCCTCCCGAAATGTGATCTGATAGGTCAGCTTAAACAGACTTCCCATATTCGTAGTCTTGACATTGACAAGCTCATACTTGCTCGTGTACAGGTCAAACAAATCGTCAAATACATCCACATAATCCAAATCCTCCGGAATCGTGATGTGCAGTGTCCGTTCCAGAGCGGCATGTTTCTTTACGCCAAAGTCAATCCGCGCATAGAACAGATCAACGCCCCCCATAATCACCACAAACAGAAACGCATATGTGATATATCCCATTCCGATAATAATGCCTGCTCCCATCGCCAGAAAAATCACACCGATCTCCTTTGCTGTGCCTGGTGCCGACCGGAACCGGACCAGACTGAAAGCGCCTGCCGTTGCCACGCCTGCTCCCACATTTCCATTCACCATCATAATCACCATACACGCAATCGCCGGAATCGTGGCAATCGTCACAATAAAGTTTTTCGAGTATGTATTTTTGTACATATACATCACAGACAATATAAATCCTATAACAAGTGCGCTGAAAATGCAAATCATAAAATCTGTCACGGATATCACACTTGCCATCTCCGCATCAAATAATCCCTTAAAAATATTTTCCGACATTTCGTTAACCTCTCCCGAATCTTCTAATTTTATGCAATAAAAACCGTTTTCTCTGTTTCGGCCTGCTGCCCACAGACCATTTTTTCATAAGCTGTTCCATATTTTGAAAAGGAAGTTTTGTAAAGCTTTTCCTGCGCAAGCACATGCGTCATCCAGAGTGGTATACTGTCTGGTGTTTTGATTTCCATCAACACCTGTTCCTCGCCGATTAACCGTTCTCCCCACACTTCCCTCGAGAGTGAGAGATCTTCCTGCCTGGCAAGAATATTCTCATCGAATGTTACCCTGAAATCACTGCCGTCCAGTGCATAAAAGGCTTCCCGCTCATAGGACAAAAACATTTTTGGCTTTAAAGTCTGATACACCTTGAAAAAATAGTCAATCTCATTTCCGATCTGTGTCGCTTTTGGAAATGGGGTCTCACGCACCAGCCATTCTAATGTCTCAAGCTGTGTGAGCGACTCCCGCCGCTTATATACAACATCCTGATATTTCTTCTTCAGCTCAATGAAAACTTCATCCTGTGCCTCTGCCTGTTTGTAGCTTCTGATGCGAAACTTTTCCTTATAAACCGGCTTCTCAATGGAGCGCCGCACCAGCCTGTAGCTGTCTGTATCAAAATAGATATTCCTGATCGTCGTATGTCCGAAATCATCCAGCTTCATATAGGGAAGCATCGCCTCAAGCACTGCCCTCCACTGCTTCCTCGTCATCATATATTTCATCTCATAACGCTTAAATACTGCCTGATATGCCATCACTTTTCCCCCTTGTTTTCTCCCTGTTAGTTGCTTCTATGCTATGAGTATAGGGTGCGAAGCTTAAGCGAAACTTAAATCAGGTGTGTTTATTCTGTGAATTCTACGGGGAATTTCAGGACCTTGTGTCACTAGCCTGTCACTAGTACAGCATTGCGGAATTAACGGTGAATAAATTTATTCTTTCATTTCACTAA
>CAMWXE010000033.1 GCA_947178145.1 uncultured Lachnospiraceae bacterium
GGTATTTTTTTGTGTCAATCTCTTGACCTATTTAAAGTATACAGGAAGCTTTCTGATAAGATCTAAATTATGTATATCTAGTAATTTTATGTCCTTCATGAAATTATAAGCTTATCTCCTTTGACTTTTCTTTATTTAACAATATTGCAATGCCCTTAAAGGCTTACCCCATATGATTTTATCTTCAACTACACCAAACCCTTTCAGTTCTTTTTTTATCTCGCAGAATACTTTTTCATTGTTTACTGCCACTAAAATATAGTCATACGCAATATTTTGAAGATACTCTACCGGTTGTACATCAAGACCATTTCTCCTATACTTTTCATAGTTTTTATCAACCCATCCGCAAAGACGGAACTTCATACAATCCGCAATTTTTTTATGGTAGTCTGCACCAACCCGGCCTGCTCCATATAAAATCACGTTTTTATCATTCATCAGAAAAACAGATGGATCCAGCTCATAAGATACTTCATACAATGACCGCCCATTTCCAGTCAGTCCCAATCTGCAATTGACAGTGTATTTCACCTCATCCATCAAATAGCGTCCCAACTGCCACAGCAGGAAATCGTGCTCTCTATGGGATTTAAACAGGCTTCTTGCATATTTATAAAATGTCGTCAATTCTACCAAAAAATCAGGATTTTCCACATGGCATGCACTGTCTGGCCGAATACAGTAATGATAATAAATCGCCTCCATAAAACAAACTTTTATGTTTTGATAGATACATCCAAATACAATTGCCTTGTCTTCCGCATACCTTATGTCACTTCCGATTTTCTCCATAACCTCCTGTAGCATTGATCTAGAAAACAGTTTTGCAACACTGTATGGCAGCACCCCGTACTGTTGTGTATCCTTATAGTAAAATAAATCCCTACAGATTTTATCTGTTTCATAAACTCCACTCGGTATCTCATTTCTCTTCTCAATCGTACCATCACTTTTATCCATAAACACATTTGAGCAGACAAGTGAACAACCGTTTTTAATCATTTGAGCAGCCATCACTTCAAGCAATTCCTCTTCAATCCAGTCATCAGAATCTACAAACATGACAAATTCCCCATGACATTCTTTAAGCGCTGCCTTTTTTGCAGCTATAATACCTTGGTTTGATTGGTGAATTACATAAATTCTTTCATCCTTTACTGCATAGTCATCACAAATTTCTCCCGATTTGTCTGTAGAACCATCATCCACCAAAATAATCTCTACTTTTGGATAGCTTTGCTTTTGAATACTCTCTATACAACGTGACACATATTCCTCCGTATTATAAACCGGAACAATAATAGAAACTAACGGCTGCATATTTCTTCACCTCCACAGCCTATCAATTCTGATATAAATTTTGCCGCTCGCTCGCTGGCGTGACCGTCCTCATGAACACCGTACATTTCAAAGAAATCATCCAGTTTCCGGTCATACTCCCGTTGTTCAAAATCTCTAACCGCCTCGCACAATTGCACACTGCTTTCGACAATCGGAAATGGAAGTGCATCATAATCAATCAAAAGCCTGCGTTCATGATTGATGTACTCTTTTCTGTCAGGTGCATACAAAAATACCGGTTTATGAACAAATGCTGGTTCAAACATAATACTGGAATAATCCGTTATCACAATATCTGCGGCAGCAACCAGCTCTTGACTATCTTGATAATCCCCTACGTCAATCACAAATTTGTTTTCTGATCTCCTGATATTCTCTCTTGAAATAACAGGGTGCATGCGAAATAAAATAATCCACTCTCCACCATATGTTTCTGTAATCGTTTCATGCAGCATTTCAAAATCCAAATCTATATCTCCCTGTCTCATAATATAGTCTTGTCCTGTTCCGCCTCGAAAAGTAGGAGCGTATAATAAAATTCTGCTTTCTAGGTCTATCCCATATTTTTCACAAATAAGCAATTTATATGTTTCCCCATGGAATAAAACATCCGACCTTGCTGACCCTGCCTCAAATATATTCCCCTTGTAGTGAAACCCTTTCCGGCATGTTTCCGTATCAAACTTACTTCCTGTTATCAGATAATCAATTGCCCTGCTGTCATGCTCGCAGATTGCAATTCCATTCTTAATATTACGAAATTCATAAAAATCAAAACCAAAAGTTTTCAGCGTAATGCTTGACCAATGTTTCAGCTGAAAATATAACTGTCCCTCCCGTTTTTTTATATACAACGGAATTTCACTTTCAAAAATCCAACAGCCTGCCGTCTCCATTTCATATACAACCTCAAAAAAAGCAGATCTCAGGATTTTGCGAAAGTTATTCGGCACTTCAATCTCTAAATCATTCACCATCCAAACAATATCCCAATTTTCATAGTACTTTTGCATTTGATTCACAATTTGCTTTCCATGTCCTGCGTAATTTCCTTCTGTATATATCACAATTTTTTTTCTATCTATTGCCTGATTACAGCAATTTATAATATATGTATCAAGAAGTCTTTCCTTAAGTGTATTACCCGTTCCTGGTAATTTCGTAGGATGATTGTCTTCCATTAATTTTAAAATGAAATAGTCATGGAACCCTTTTTCTTCTAATTGTTCAGACATCTCTTTATAATGGTTCAGACTTGTAATCAATATTATGGTTTCAGACGGTATCAACTTTTCTATCTCACTGACTGCACAAACAGGCATATCCTTACTGCTGTCACATTCCATTCCGAATGCTAACTCTCTGAAATATTTTCCCTGTTTTTTCATGTCATTATCAATTACCATTTGAAGGCATAAATCCTTATACCGCAAAAAAAGAAGGGAGGCAAAAATGTCAGCGCCAAATATAACTATTTTTTTCTTTGGCAGAGATTGTTCCAGCAAATCCCAAGTCTGATTTTTAAACATACCTGTCATTATCTCCTTTTACAAATACACACCCATTAATTCAAAAACAATATATGGATATTTTCAATGCCATTTGATATTAAATATTCCGCAATCTCTTCTCCATACAAACCGCCAACCAAAAAATGACATTCTGAATGTTCCTGCATAATTTTTTTTGGATTGACAATTTTAATTCCTTTATATTCTGTATCCCACAACATACAATTTCTGTCGCAAAAACATAATATGCTGTTTGTCCTCTTGTTTATATCAAAAAACTCATATATTGCTTTTCCCGTTTTCCCTGCTCCGAAAATAACAAATTTTGTCTGATCATCCATTAGTTTCTCATCATAAATAATATTTCCTACATATTTCATTTTACACCGCCTTATATATCATACTTTATGAAGAATTGCCCCTATAATAACCGGATAATCTTTGTCATATACCGCAAAATCACTTTCCACTAAATCTTCACAGCACAACCCATATAACATTGCTATAGCAGTCTTAACATTCCCATAGCTTTTCACGCTCACATTCTCCTGCCCAAACAGCGGTTCAAAAAGCCTGTGAAGTGCGTCTTTATGGAAACTGTAATAACTCCCCCACCGGTCTGCGTCATATCTTGATATCTGCGATATTCCCGCCACTGTCACGAAAGCGGTTCCCCCGTGCCTTAACGTTCTATATATATTTTCTGCGGCATTGTACAAATCATATGTAAACATCAGTGTTTGCGTAATAACCAAGGTATCGTACCGACAATCCTCAAGTCCTTCCCCTGTTTCCAAATTTCCTTTAATTGCATTTTCTCCCCATCCATTCACATGGAGCATATATGCATGTTTAATCCTCTCTTCCCCATATTTTAACGAATATGTGGTTTCTGCAATTTCCAACGTTTCTCCCCAGATAGATTGCCTGTTATCATCAAGAAACTTTTCTATATAATAACGATCTATAGGCTTTCCCCGCTCTGTCCCAAACACCCTGCTGGCAGGGATGGTTGGCATATTGGCAATGATATCTATATATGGACATTTTTCCTTGTATATTTGATTTGCATAGTATTTGATATGACTTTCATACGCCTCCTGGTTACTTAATATAACATCCTGCTTGTCTGACTTAAATACAAGCATCTTGCTCTCAATTATCAGATGTTCCTTACCTGAAAATGCCAGCTTTTCATTCCTAGTAGTTGGAAATAATTCTACGCCAAACAATATTCGTTTCTCATCAATCTCTAAGTCCAAAAGCTGCCTATATAGTTCCCAAAAGTTTTTAGCCATGATGATGATTGGACATAAACCAGCTTTTTTCACATCTGCTGGATTATAAGCAGATATATTCAAGTCTTCCAAATATTCTTCCATGCCCAATACTATTTTATTATCCAAAAAAGCAGCCACATGATATTTCGCATGTATATCTGTTTTCACACTCTGATAAAATTTTCCTCTTCCAAAAATAATTACATTCTGCATTGTATTTACTTCTCTTTTCTAAATAGTTTATCTATTTTTGCCTTAAATCCATACAATCCCCAATTTCCTATACTGTTTCGTGGTATTGCATATGGATCGAATTGTTTTTGCCATAATCCCGCGTTGGTTGACGCTGCCTTCCTTATGCCGGACACTTTACATGCAGCAACTGTGCTTTCGTCAAAGTCTATGCCTTCTGCCCCAAAAGGATATGAAAACATATCTATTTTTCGTTGCAGTAAATTTTCTAAGTAAGCAACTGATTGCTGAATTTGCATCTGCTGCTCTTCAAACATTAGCCTCGCCAATGACGGATGTGATACGGTATGCGCACCAATCGTAATATATTTTGATTCTGCCAGCTCTTGACAGGTTTTATCTGACAAGGTCGCGTTCTCTGTATTTACATATCGCATTTCCCCCCGCCATTTCCACAATTGTTCAAACCATTTTTCTCTCCTTGAAGGATTTACATGATTTTTCATTAAATAATGTAATGCCTTATAACAATTCAAACGAAATTCATATGTATCCGTTCTCCATTCACAATTATATATATCATCATGCAATTGAAACACATTTGAATAATTTCCCTCCGTCAGCAATATCGTCTCCAGTTCGTCCCACCACAGTTCCCTGATATTTGATAATGTTCCTGTACTAACGAATACTGTTGCAGGAATCTGTAATTCCTCAAGGACTGAAAGCGCAAATGTAAGATTATCCAAGTACCCGTCATCAAATGTAATTACAACACTGTCACGGTCACTTTTGGTCCAATCCTCCTCAAAACGAAGAATATTGAAATTTTTTTTCAGATATTTCATCTGCTGCTCAAACATTTTCGGCGAAACACATAATAAATTTATATCACATTGCTTTTCATATACTCTATGATAATATAGTACAGCTGTCTTCGTTTTCATTGGTGCCTCCATCAGCTAATATATTTTTTATAATGTTCACTATATTTCTTTCAAATACTTCCTCTGAAAATTCCGTTTCATACACCTTATAAGACTCTTCTCCAATTGCTTTTAATTGCTCCCGATTTGACAGAACCCACTCTATCTGTTCTGAAAGGCTCTGTACATCATCCGACTTACAGACTAATCCATTTTTGTATGGTACAATATAATCCGCTGTACCCGTAATATCTGTAGTAATACATACTTTCTTTAACATCATCGCCTCTGCTAAAACAATTGGCATCGTATCATATCGTGAGGCACATATTACAACATCAATTTCCTCCATCAGCTCTAAAACCTTATTATGAGCAACCGCGCCAAAAATTCGTATTTGGTCTTCCGTTTCATATTGTTCTCTAAGTTCATCGGAGATATCACCTATTATCCAAAATTCCGCCCGTTCTCTCCACATATCCCAAGATTTTTCAACTGCTTTGCTTAATATATCCTGTCCTTTATGATATGCAACCGCACCTATCATTGCAAAAATAACCTTTCTTTTCGCTTTTATAATTCCAGTTTTTTGGTATTTTTGAATGCCATAATGTAAATCATTGATTTTCTCGCCTTGTGCATACTTACTAAATGTCCGTATGGCTCTGGAACCCACACCATATACATGTACATTCCCTCTGATATTTATATCCCTGGTCCCTAAATGAGCTCTATATCCAGCATCCTCCTCATGCAACCACCACATCATCGGAATTTTCAAAATACTTATCTTTGATATGAAATCATATAGCGCAATTGTATTAGCAATAATGCAGTCATAACCGGAAAAATAATATTTTATTTCCCTTTCATCTAATTCAAATCCATCCAACACTGTCACAGGAATTTCCGCTTTTAAAAAATCATATAATATTGCTCCTTGACTCTCCGCATAAATCCGCACATCAAAAGAATTCCTTTTTAGTATCTTTGCCATTGATAAGTAAGCGATTTGAGCTCCCCCCATTGACATCGAATGCGAAATCATTGCAATCTTTTTCCTGGTTGGCTTAGTACAGCTTGTAATTACATCGTAGTGCGTGCTTTCCTTTATCATAGAATAAATTCCTTTATGGTCTTTATCCAAAATTTTCGTTTCATCCACTCCCAGAGAACGCAATTGAGAATGCATTTCCATGTAGTATTTCCCTACTGGAATGACATAGTCAAATTGATATTTATGAATATTGGCGGGAGAATCTATGATAATCCCATCCAGGAAAGATCCCTGCTTTTTTATGTCATTATCTAAAAAAGCTATGATCTGCATATGTTGAAAGTGCGATTTATTTTGGATATATCTTTTTCCTGTTCCAAATATTATTACATTCAACCGTCTGGTCTCCTTTAACTTTCTATTTTTTATTTCCTGTAAATATCTGGTCTTCTGAAATGTCATCCCCAATGAACTGTAATACTTCTCTTGCATTTTTTTCATTCAATGCAAGTATCCAGCCGGCATTCTGTTTTTCCCCCAGTTTTGCATATTCAAAAGTATCCTCTTCTGAAGCTTCTGTTTTACGCGTAACCACAAATCCTCCAAACGGAAAATGTCTTAAATGCAAATACATTTTTATCCATTTACCATATACACCATTTCCATAAACATACAGACAGGAAAAGCGTCTGCAAAACCGCTCCAATCTATAAAAATCAAAATGTGTGGAAATACTACCGTTTTGGCAACTTCTAATCAAATACTGCCAGATAAGCTTTGTATCATACAACTGCATTTTCTGCAAATAGTCTATTGCCTCCAAAACTCTGATACTTTCGGAATTTTCAATGAATAAACTTTTTATTTTCAAAACGGGACACTGCATTTGTACGATTAATTCAAATCCATAGGAAAGATACGGATTGATACCATATCTGTCTGCTATCCCTAATTTTTGTAAATCACAATAAACGTCTCCCACAAATCCTTTTCCCGTAAAATATTCTGTAAACGCAATTTCAAATTGCCGTACTGCCATATGATAGTCTGACGGATAGTCCATATTTCTCCAAAAAAAGAGAAAGTCAGCACTATGAAACATACGGCTTCGAATAACCAAAAAGTATGCCTGTATATGTTCATTGAAACAGTATTTATCTCGATACTGTCCCTTTGGATGTTTGGTTATTCCCCAAAAATCCACATCCGTTTTTTGCTCCATTACATCAAACATTTTCTGCAAAGGATAAAGAAAAGCAAAAAAAGTATTATTTAACAATATACATTCCTCATACGCCGCAAAGACACCTTCCTGTTCTAAATATATTAGCATATCCTTATATCCCCCTGCGTCATAGCCAATATTTTCCCGAATGATATAATGATCAGAAATGTTCTGAAATAATTGCAAGCTATCTTCATCAACACTGCCATTACAAACAATTACAAGTTTATCCACAAAAACCGCCATATCCTGCAGCAAACAGTTTATGTACATATCCGCATGACCTTCACAATCATAAAAAGAAAATATGGCAAGTCGCTTCATATTTTTCTACCTTTCCAATGAACTAACAGTCGCCTTTTAAGGCATTCCCATTGCCTCCTTTAAATCATTTAACAGAAAATAGTCTTTTAAGTAAATATAGTGATCCGTTTCTAATTGGCGAACGATTTCCCAACTGTTTTTAACTGCCACAATAATCACATCGTTTTCCGTTATATCACAATCAGCATATTTTTTTACCATAACCCCATTAAGCATTGATCCTGCTGCCAGATTATTGTCTATCATAAACTTGACAGGAAGCATTTTTTCCACAAATATGTCAGATATCATTTTCCCATAATAGCCTGCGCCCCAAATAATATAGCCAGCCTTTTTTGTTCCGCAAAGCTCATGAACCGCTGTAATCAACCTGTCACCCACCAATATTGTTTCCCAAAATTGTGTTGTCTTTCTTGCCTTGTCATATACGCTTTCCAATTCCTTATCCTCGGATGAACCTACCATACCTACAGTATATCCAAACGCTTCTATCAATGGTTTCCAAAACTCCGGATTGTATCGTTCCCATGCGTGACATCCGAACGGTAGCTCTTGATTGTTTAATTGAAAACACTGCTCCACTTCCCTTTCAAACGCAAATTTTAAAGCAACCTCTAACGGTGCAATTTGAAAAGCTTCATTATCCGATATGGAAAAAAATACATCCTCATTTCCCTCATATGATTTCTGTTTTCCCAGCTTTAAAAGTTCTAAAAAGCTGTCCACCTTCCTTAGTGAAAGTCCCCCATTTCCGACCTTCCAAACACATTTCCTCGGACTGATATAATGAAAATAACCGGATATCCAAGGCGGACCGATATAATCATATCCATATTGGCAAAAGTCCAATAATTTATCAGAAAAAACAAATGAATCAAGCTGATAAATTAAAATATATTGGTAACTCAAAAAACGTTCATAAAAGGCTTCCTTCATCATCATTTCATTATATGCCGTTATACTTTCCATCCAGCTACTGGGAACCTTCTCAATAATCAGCTTACCATCGCATGGATAATCGCCCTCGCGCATGGAGTCAGGCACAACTAAGATTATAGCGTATCTTCCCAATATGCTTCGGCATTGTTCAAATGCCATTTTTTCTATATTAGATAACGAACGCTTGTGATATGGTATTACTATCCCGATCTCTTCCGTCTTTATTTCTTCCAAAACAATGCTCCACCCCATTTTTCTCCAAAAATTCCACGTATGCTTCTGCCATTTGTTTATAATGATTCCTAAAAACCTCATTGTAATCCGCTAATTCTATAAGCGCGTCGGGACTGGTCATATTCTCCAATTCACGTTCGTGAATATATGGCAGCTTCATTGACTCAACCATTTCATGCGTTCTTTCATCGCTTACAATCCATAGTGCAGGAATCCCACAGGAAAAAGCCATCATATTACCATGAAACCTTAATCCTGTAGAAAAAGAAATTTTTTCATTGAAAAGATATTCTTCCCACGCTTTCCGGTTGCTAAAGATATTATAATACCCCCCCCCGGTATTATTGTACTCTACTTGTTCACAGCTCTCCATATCGCTTCTGCTTTGTATGACAATACGGGAACCCGTTTTAACCGCCAAATCAAAGATCTTGTCCGTTTTAGTTTCAGTAGGTTTTATATTATACAAGATTTTATCAACGCTTTTGCTTTGTCTTATCGTTATATTTTTTCTATAAGGCTCATAATAGGACGGACAGCCAATTACCTGCCAATTATGAATTCCTAAGCAATCCAATACCGCCCCTGTTACCGCTCCTCTCACCCCGATAGAAATGGAATGTTCACTCATTGTTTTTAGTGCCGCTACCGTTTCCTTTGACAAGCTGTCAACAAAATCCTTTTTGCTCTCCCCAAGCTTCATCTGAATACCTAATCCAAGCACGAGAACCCTTATATGTGAATGACTTAAATTTCCGAAAAGCATTTGAAGAACCCTGCCATTCCGATTAATCCAATTTGCGGCAGGTAATACATAAACCGCGGACTCTTTAGCAGTCTCTAAATCATCATAACTGATAATCTCCTTATCAAATTTTATCTGTTGCCATATTGCATCATGAAAAACAACATTTCCTGTATTCGCCCCGCATTTTTCAATCATTTCTTTATAATCTGTTTTCATTCCATATCGTTCATGAAATGGTCTGATTGTATTTGCCAAAATTGCCATCATATATATCCCTATCTATTTATTTCTTCTCTTCCCATTCGTTTTCTTGTATAACAGCCTTACCAATATCCGACAATGTCAAAATATATAAATTGCTGTTCATCTTTCTGATTTGTTCCATAATTTCATTGCCATACTGACTGATAGCAATCAACACACCATCCACATAATTTTTCAAAAAATCGGGAGACTCTGTTTCTATTCCGCAAACAGACTGATACTGCTTTGATTTATCATTATCAACAAAGCACGCTATCGTTACATTAGTGTTTTGCAGCATGTACACCACTCGTTGTCCCCATTTTCCTGTTCCGAAAATAACAATCGTCTTCAAAGAATGACTGCTTAGCAGATTATGTATTCCTTTTTCTATCACCGACCTGTCATTTTCCCAAAAATATCCCAAATAGCTCTCATAATATTTATCATAAATCTTCTTTCGATAATATTCTTTATGATTACATTGATTAATATAAGTCAAAGCAATTTCCTTCGAATCCTCGATACAAAGTTTCTTGTTCTGATAACTTTTCCCTCCGATTCTAAAATAGGTTATCACTTCTTCCAAATGCCCAAATTTTAAATGATTGCTGTAAAGTCTTAACATCAATTCATAATCCGCCGCTATCGGATATTTTGTATGAAACCCTCCGTACTTTTTATATACTTCGGCTTTCACAAAAACAGCCGGATGCGGAATTGCCATCCTGTACCACAGCTCCTCAATATCATCACATCTGTATATGCCAGCCTCCCTATCCTGCTCAAACCACATAGCGTTTCCATATACGACATCCGCACCTGTTTTTTGATAATATTCCACAACCTTACTTACTGCATTTTCTGCGTAAATATCATCACTGTTTAATATTCCGATAAGCTCTCCCTTTGCACAACTAATGCCTTTATTCATGGCATAATACAAGCCTTCGTCTTTCTCGCTGATAATTGTACTAATGTATGGCTGATACTTGTCTATTATCTGACATGTTAAATCCGTTGACGCTCCGTCTATTATGATGTACTCGACATCTTCATATGTTTGATTTAATACGCTTTTAATCGTCTGCTCTATTGTCTGTTCCGCATTATAGGATACGGTAATAATGCTTACTTTCATATATCTTTGTACGCTTTCAAAATTACATTGTAAAAACTGTTACTACGAAATAATGCTTCGGGATTATATCGCTCGAGCTTCCATGTTAATTTCTGTACGACAGTCCCCTCCACAATTTCCTTATATTTTTCAATTTCATAAGTTTCATCTAAATGAACTGCCAAACCCCCCGAATTCTCATTATTATATGGAAGTACCTCAAACTGATTCCCTAATTTGGGGACTGTATCAAGCGCTATCTTTATCAGAAAATCAATCATAAGATAATACCGTATTTGATCATAATTTCTATAATAATAGAAAAATGCTTCCATCAAAAATTGATACAACTGATTACCTGATTTTCCTCCCAAAAACCACAGGGAAAACCGGGAATATGAAGCGCATACTTTCCGCTTTGCAGTAAAAAGATCGTAATGAAAATACTCTATGGGCAAGGGACTATGAAGTAATAGCGTCGAATCCAGCCATATTCCTCCATATTTATAGAGCAAGCATGCTCGGATAATATCTGAAAAAGTTGTAAGTGTAATATACCCCTTCTCCATTTTTTCCATAATATAGTCTGGTATTTCTATGTAATCGCAGTAATTTTCCTCCGTAATAATTACATATTGCACTCCCTTAGGCAAATTCTTCCTTTGACTGTTAATACATGCCCTTACAATATTGGGTGCATTCGACAAGCCCTGCCACCAGCAGGTCCATGCATATACCGTATTGCATATCACAGGTACATTCAGCTGCGTATTTATATCTTCAAAGTCTGTCACAAATTGTTCTATGCTCATATATATGTCCTCGCACATATCTTTAGGCATTACAATATCATTAATCAATGTACCAGATATTTTTACAGCAAGTATTCCATCCTTTTCTAGTTTTTCCGCAAGCTTTTGTGCATTACGTTCTGCCAAAGCTAAAAATACACATGTATTAGCCTCTGCTTCGCCTTGCACATACTCTTTCACTTCTATGTCATCAATGTAATCTGGATTTCCTTTTTTACTTGTAACCCATATTGCCTCAATGAAATCTTTGGAGTGACCCAATTTTTTCAATAACAAAAGAATCAAAGAAAGATTGTATCTTGCGCCATATATATGTACTTTCTTGATAGACGAAAGCAAAGATTTCAACTCTTGTTCTGATTCTATTTGTAACATAATCCCTCCAAAAATAAATCAATCCTATTTTCCCATATCTTCAATGCGTTTTATCATTTTAGGAAAATAATCCTGCATAACTCTATACGCAACCTTCATTTGCATAAAATCATTCTTTTCCAAAATATCTAAATAATCATCAATAACCCGTAAAAAATAAGGATTCCATTCATAATCCAGCGTTCTATTCATTTGTAAATGATATGGTTCTATACCATATAAGCCGGCAATCTCGTTAAACGCATTCCCCCTTCCATCTTCCTCAATCAAAACAGAAACATTTCTCCTGCTAAGATTATATATATGCGCATGAACCCTGTATCCTATGTGGAGATCACAGTCATCATACAAGTGAAATCCGTCTACAGAATAGGGAATTCCAACAATTTTAACTCCCATTTGCTCTAGTTTTTTTACGATCTGATTGATTACTTCTACACGTTCCGGTAAGATATCCTCATTCAAATAGGTACCTTCATGAAATACATAATAAATCTCTGCCATTGGATATCTGTCTACAAGATGTTTGGCAAGTTCAACACTTTGCTCCATATTCATTTGATACCCTGGACCTGAAATACAAATCTTTTTATATGGAAAATTAATATTTTCCTTTACACCATTTTTGTCTATAAAATCAAGATCATACCAAGCCGGGCATCCCGTCAAAACAATTTTTTTATATCCATTATTTTTTAAAACACGTACAGACTGAAAATCACGACATGGTAAATCTCCGTCTTTTTCCATTCTGCATAATAATGCACCTGTCTCACTATTGAATCTATAATTATTATAAATAACATCATCAAACGTCAATTTACCACATTGGTTTTTGCCATACCATCCAAGGCCAATAGAATGAATGGGAACCTTAATCTTCTCTAAGTCATCAATCATAGGTATTTGATTAGGACAAATATTCATTTTGTACATTGGACCTCCTGCAAAAAACATAAGATCGCAATTATTCACTTCATCTATTACATCATTTAATGGATATTTTCTTTGGTGCGTCACAATTTCGCAATTCGGATATACATATTTTAGTAATTTAATGCTTCTATCCACAATCAAAAAATCACCTGCATCTCTATATGCTCCCGACATTAAAAAAATTTTCATAACCTGTTTTTCCTTTCCTCTTATATATATTTGTTTTTAAAATTCTTAGGAATCTTTTCTACACCAAATATTGTCCCAAGCCTTATAGTTATTTTTTAGCAAATATGAAATACCATGGCATCATTATCCCACCTGAAATTTGAAGCCGCTCACCATTTTCTAGTTTTTTTGTATATGTACCAAACCAACTCGGATTTTTTTGTTCCAGATCAATGTCTATTATAAAAGGAATATAATCAAACTCTTTGTAACCTAAATTAGCAAAATGATCCTTGACACTTGGAAGGGAATAAACATTATAATTATAAACACCAGTACAATCATTAAAATTTACTACTTCATTTCCGTAATCAACAGCCTTGATAAAATAATCAACATTACCCTCCCAAAACAGAGATGAAAAAGCCATCCATTCCGGATTCAACGCAGCCAGCGCTTCTATTGCTTTTTTATATCCATCCAACCAGGATAATGTTTGAAAACTAATGCAACCACTATACCTATTTTTTAAGGATTTATCCAAATCATACCAGTCTCCATTAATAATTTCACAATTGTTTTGTAAATTATTTGGTATACTGCTACGTGCTAATTCTACTACCCTATCGTCGTAATCTATTCCTTCAAATTTAACACCAGGAAACTTCTCAGCAAGGTAAATTAAATTACCCCCCCCCCGCATGCCATGTCCAATATTTTAGTACCATCTTTAAATATTTCTTTCTTATTAAGCCATTCGAGCATTCTCACTGTACTCCTATATGGAGTATTAATTTGCCGTTTGTGATAATCCATATTATCCTTTGCAATGGTCTTTGCTTTTTCAAATATCATTTCAGATTTCCTCCTAACTTTTGTAAAAGCATATCATTTCTTCTTTCAAAACCGTATCCCTTCTTATATCAACTGCCGCCTTTTCTCCAACTATTTCTTCCATTCTGGATACACTAATACCACTTCCCGGGCGTTTAAAAGTAAGCATTTCATTTGTTATTACGGTTCCTGCCTTGATGTCCGTCTGTGCCACTAAAGAACGCCTTGCATTTAATCTGGCTTTTTTTTCGCCTTCCATACAACATAATTTTCCATCTCCCAAAATCATGTTTAAAAAATTTACTTTTTTAATAATTTCAATAACATCTTGTTGATCCATTGCATGATAATGATCATTCCCCTTTAGTGTCTTGTCTAATGTAAAATGTTTTTCTATTACTTTTGCTCCAAGTCCATATGCAATTTTCAAAATGTCATACCCTTTATCCGGTTTTGTATGATCAGAATATCCGATAACCAAATCAGGAAACCGTTCTTTTAGCGAAATTATTTTACTTAGATTTGCATGTTCATACGATGTCGGATATTCCAGCACACAATGCATTAAAACAAGTAGTTGTTTATTGTATTTTCTAATCAATTCAACCGCACGGCAGATTTCATCCTCTTCTGATGCACCAGTTGATAAAATAATTGGTTTATTCTTTTTTGCCTGATATTCTATAAATGGAAGATTATTTAAATCGGAAGATGATATTTTATACACATTCATCAACGGTTCTAAATAATCTGCAGAATCAATATCAAATGGAGTTGACAAAAACTCGATACCTGTCTGTTCAGCATATGTTGACAATTCACAATATTCGTTTTTCCCAAAAGAGTCAAACTTTTGAAATAACTTATATTGGGAATCTGTTGGTTCCTCATTAATGTCCCAATAATATGGCGAATCTTTGGAAGCCAGAGTTTCGGCCTTATAAGACTGAAATTTAACTGCATGAACACCCGCAGAAGCTGCTATTTCTATCATTTTCTTTGCTGCTTCCATTGGAGCTATCTGAAATTTTCTTGCTATATCAAAATAATTAACGCCAATCTCCGCAATCAAAACAAATTTATTCTCCTTAATTCTTCTTTGAATAATATCTATCATGCTATCCTCCTATCAGATTAATATAAATTTCTAATTGCATTCATTACCCGTCTACGCCCGTTTCGTAAATCATGTTGCAACAATTTATTCTGAAGCTTTTGCCGATTGCTTTTTGATAACAACAGACACATTTTTAAAGTTTCCTCTATCATATTATCTGTTGGATTTAATCCTAAATATATATACCCATTATCATCACAAATAAAACTATGTTTTTCTTCTAATTCATTCTGTGCCATTGCAATCGTTGGAATTCCTAACATTGCTAATTCATAACCTGTTCTTCCCCTCGAGGTAAAGGCTAAATCACAAGAGCACATCAAAGCCGCCATATTGCTCACATCATACAACACATCTATATTATCTTTCTGATTAAATTCCATCAATTCATCAATATTTTCTTTAGCACGCCCCAAAACCACTGTAAAATGATAGTTATTATATTCTCTTTTCTTTATTATACGGATTAAGCGATCCGTATAATTTTGAGGGTCGGCTCCTCCAAAAGTAATAATAATTCTTTTTACTTTTTCACGAATCAAAATTGGCTCATAAAGCAAAAACAATCTTTTCGCTATATAATATTTTTCTCCCCCGCAAACATTGCCATTATGTCCACTTGCATACAAAGCATTGACTACCAAATCAGCCTCTGATTTTCCTTCTCCGTCATCCTCAAAATTAATAATCTTTGCACAAGGCATAGCTCTTTTAAGTTTTATCATATAATCTTTTGACGTATTTAAGACATCATTAATAAATAGCGTGTATTTTTCTTTTTCACAGTGTCTAAGCAAATCCTCCATCCCATCTATTGGAACTAACTGATATGAAATATTCCCAAAATATTCTCTTTTTGTCTGACTTTTGTCATAGTAAATTACTGGTGTTGTAAAAAATTCATCTGCTAAATCAAGTGCACGATATATATGTCCTAAACCACGTTTACTATTCCCGTTTACATATATTGCAACATTAGGACAGCTCAAAATACTATCAATATTTTGCAGGTCAAATAGATTTGTTACTTCTTCCGCCTCCAATTTCGGTACTTCAAACAGATCAATTTTCTCACCAATCCGCGTTTTATGACTTAGCACTGCTCCTTTGCATATTAAAAACGCACCACATTCTATATACCCCGGATCCATCAGTGCAAAATTCATCCGTTTATTAAAATCAGGACTTTTTTTTCCATTTTTTTCTGATTTCCACAAAAAAACATATGATTTTTTTGCCGAAATTAATGTATCCAATTCATTATTTTTCATAAAACAAATTGCATTATCTACTGTTTCTGTTCTTAATAATGGACACACAGGTTCCATTGTTACTATGTATTCCCATTTCGCGGTATCTGGCACTGCATCATAAACCACTTCATCCAAAGATACCGAATTTACGCATAATTTCGGAGAACGTTTCCTACATTGTACTCCCATTTCTTCTGCAATAATTTGTATTTCATCCGAATCTGTAGTAACTATAATATCTGTAATATACTTTGAAGCAAGCGCTGTCTTTATTGTATAATAAATTAAAGGATGACCAGCCACAATTCGTACATTCCGATTTGGAATTTTATCATCTTCCTTTCTAGCAGGAATCACTGCTAATACATTCCCCATATCAAATTTCTCCTCGCTTTGTGCTACCATGCAGTCTGTCCCCCATCAACCATAAGGTTGATTCCTGTAACATACTTAGATGCATCTGAGGCAAGATAAATCATTGCTCCTACCAAATCATCCGGATAACCAATCCTTCCCAACATTGTTTTTTCCTGTAATCTTTCCTTGAATAAATTATTTTCCTGTACGCTCTGATGCGGAAACGATCCCGGACTTACACTATTTACGCGTATATTATATTTTGCCAGATAAGATGCACAGTACTTTGTCAGTTCTACTGTTGCGGCTTTCCCCGCACCATAATTTGGTGTACTGCTGAACGGCGTATCAAAATATGTTCTTGGGTCTGGCGCCCCAACTGCATACAAAGAACCAATGTTCACAATACTTCCGTTGGAAGAGTTTTTCATATACGGTATACTTTCTCGAATTGTACGAAACGTATAACCAACGGTTCCATCAATACCTCTCGCCCAATATGCATCATCCATATTCTCTATATCGCTTAATATTCCTGTACCCAAATTTGCTGCCATTGTAATCAATATATCAATCCTATTATTTTCGCCAGCCGCCAGTTTCAATGTTTCCTGTATTTCCTCGGTATTATCCAAATTACATTCAAAATACTTTACTGCATCATAAACAGAATTTTGTCCATCAATTTTATTACATTTTGCATCAATAACAACAACATCAGCTCCAAAATCAGCCAGACCTTTTACAATTTCCGTTCCAAGATAGCCACAGCCGCCAGTTATTACAGCATTTCTTCCAGACAAATTAAATATTTCTTTATAAGACATAATATTTCACCTTTTTCTATTTATTTTCAAACCACCCAATTGTCTGTTTTAAGACATCCAGTTGCTGTTTCAGAACAGTTTCATCCCAGTAGTTTGTTTTAAACTGAAGAATCTGTGGCTGAATTTTTTCTGCTATAGGACAAATACCTTGTTGCAGATAATATTCTTTCCCTCTCGTAAGCTTACACTCCATTCCATTTAACTGCATATTTTGGAACATCGGTTCTTGATAAGTTAATTTCCATGCCGCATAAATACCATCGCCGCCATATTCCATATATTTATCACGAAATTCATGCCATGACACTGTTTCGGTATCTAATCGCATTGCCACCGTCCAATATGTATTTACACCTTCCTCCTCCATACACTGAGGATGCAGCCAATTGCAATCACTAACAATTTCCAACATTTTTTTCCCAACATTTATGCGAACCTCAATTAATTCTTCCGCCCGTTCTACCTGTGCCAAGGCCACTGCTGCACATAACTCTGGCATTCGATAATTCCATCCCATACTTACATGCCTGCAATAATCGGGATCTTGAATATCTGTTTTTGTTATTTTTCCTTTATTAGCACTGACACCCGCATATCCTAAAGAACCTACTCTTCTGATATTCTGTGCAAGTTCCAAATCGTCCGTAACAATCATACCGCCCTCGCCAGCTGTTAAATGTTTGGAACTCTGAAAGCTAAAGCTTGCAGCATGTCCAAACGTCCCAACTTTTTTCCCTTTATATGTTCCACCAAAACATTCTGCGTCATCCTCTAATACAAATAAATTATATTTTTCAGCAATCTTCATAATCTCATCCATTTGAGGAACCAATCCATATAGGGAAACCGGAATAATCGCTTTCGTTTTATCACTAATATTCGCTTCAATACTTTTAGGATCAATAAGAAAACTGTCTTCACATACATCAGCAAATACCGGAGTTGCACCTGCCTGCAAAACTGCAAAAGTAGTGCTTGCCATGGTAAGAGGCGGTACGATGACCTCATCTCCCTCTCCAATGCCTTTTGCAACAAGTGCCACATGCATATTCTGTGTTCCATTGATAAAAGAAATTGCATACTTCCTTCCTGAATAATCCGCAAAAGACCGCTCTAATCTCTGCATCATTGTAGAACTTTTTGAATTTCTAAAATCCGTCGCTAATACTTCATTTACATACTGTTTTTCTAAGTCAGAAATTCGATTAATTACTCCTTTATTCATTTTATTTTCCTCCCTAATTGATTTCATATATCCTTCGTTTTTTACATGACCTTGATTAATCATTGGTAATTCTGGATGCTCTTTTAAAACCTTTAGAATATCATCCATATAAAATATCTCTTTTCCTTCAAAATATTCATATACGGAAACTGCAAATTCATAATCGTCCTCTGTATCAAGCGTCCACCGCATATCTGAAATGTCTTCCTTATATGTTATGTTATGGCAACGAAAGATATCGGGGTTTTTCCATATAAATGGTGTGACATGCTCTCTCTCTGATGTCAACTGTGCCTCCGTATATGCCCTTTCCAATACGAAAAATGTAAATGCCTCAACATCTAACCCATCTGGATAGGTTGGTTTTATAGTATTGCTGACATAATCATATTTACCCTCAAGAATCGTATCAATTATCAGGTCAATAATTTTAGGGTCTTTAAATGGATCATCTGCAGTAATACGCACAATAATATCTGCCTTATACTTTTTTGCTGCCAGATAATATCGGCTTAACACGTCTTCTTCACTGCCCCGGAAACAATCAATACACTTTTCTCTACATAGCTTTTCAACAACGTCATCTAATTTATTTTCTGTTGTTGCTACCACAATATTATCAACCTTACTATGTTGAACTCTTTCAATAATGCACTCTAATAATGGTTTCTGATTAATAAGACGCATTGTTTTTTCCGGACATCTGGTTGATCCCATCCTTGCCTGTATTATTGCTACTACATTTCTTGTCTGCATACTATCACCACACTTTAATCATATATTCCATTGTAATTACGACAAATAAGATAACTCGTCAAATCTCTAACCAATTAAAACAGTCCGTCAAATTCAACCCTCTCAAAAACTTCCAATTTTCCCCCGCGAGTCGCATTAAAAATCTGTATGTTATGTTCATCCGCGTACTTCTTCGCAGACTGAAAGGCCGCAAGCTGCAAATCCACATCTGCCAGATATGTCACACCATAACGATTCTTTATTAACGCGTCAAACATCTTATGCTCCGCTTCCATTTCCTCCATATGATTACATACATCATGCGTCGTTATGGAACCATCTTTATGTTGTTCTACGGAATAATTAAAATCCATTCCCAGTAAATAGATTTGCTCAAATCCCATATAAGCCGCTAACTGTAACATGACATATGTAACCGTTCCCCCTAAATATACCTGTTTACTACAGTCCTCTGAAAAACAGGGGATTAGGTTTTCTGCATTATGCTCTACTAATTGAACAAAATAAAGCTTGTTCATATCCATATCATCCCTGTGTTGAAAACCCGCGCCAAGGACAGAGGTAAACGCCGCCTTGCAGCCATTTGTTAATATTTTCATATCTTTTTTGTCCGACATCATCTTATCGCAGAAAATTTTGTCGTTTGCACAATAATACGTCGGTCTCCATGCTGTCGATTGGTATAAAGCATATATTGAATTACTTGCGAATGTAATGTCATGCTCCAGCTTTTCCAAATCACTGATTTTCAGACTTGGTCCGTTGCCAATAATAAAACAACGTTTTTCCTCATGCAGGTTCTGAAATGTTTTAATCTTAGAGACATATTTTTTCAGATTTGCAAGCTCATCGTAAAGTTCAAAAAAAACATTATGATTCCCAAACATAATAATGTGACTGGCACATACACCGATTTGTCTTAACTCATCAAGCAGCTCCATTCTGTACGAATAACTGGATATAACATATCGCCCTTCCCGGGCGTCCATCTCCTCATAAGGCCATACTGGTTTCCCGTTTATAGTATGTTGAAAAGATCTTTTGTCCACATACCCTTCCCATTCGATTCCATGCTTATTAAAATATTCTCCTAAAATCTCTCCGTTTCTTCCGGCACCTGCAATATATATCCTGTTTGGAAATAAAGCCCGGATCGCCTTAATATAGTCCTTTACATTCGAATATTCCACTTCCAATGCCTATCCTTTCAACGCCCATGATACCATCTGGTCTAACCCTTCATCCAGTACTGTCTGAGGTTTCCACTCCAAGCTTTTCTGTAATTTTGACGAATCACAGTAAATTCCAAACTGATCGCCTGGAGTTGTTCCTTCATACTGAACTGTAACATCAAATGGTAACCGTTTTTTAATCTTTTCTATCAAATGTTCTACCGTAGTAGCCGTTCCTGTGGATACATTATATGCTTCAAAACCATTCATATCTATTCGCATGGAACGAATAAACGCATCTACCACATCATCTATATAAACAAAATCCCGAAAACGGTTTTTGTCGCCCATAACATGTATATGTTTGTTCTTGACTGCCTGCGCTAAGAAGATACTTACCATGCCCTGTAACAAATTATCCATATTCTGCCCCGGTCCATACACATTATTTAATCTTAACGCAACGCTATTTATCCCAAATTGTGAGGCATACAGCTTCATATAATGTTCGCTTGCAAGCTTCCCAATTGCATAAAATGTGGTTGGATTCTTTTCCCCATCTTCCACCACAGGACACGGATTTTTATCACCATACACAGACATTGAGCTGGCAAAAATAAAATTATTACACTTATGCTCCCTACAGTATTGCAACAGTTTTATTGTTGATTCAACATTCGCCCGCATATCATAAACCGGATCTTTATACGAAGTTACCCCGCCGCTTTGCCCTGCAATATGGAAAATACCATCCAATTGATAACTGTTCAACAGTCTGATTACCTCGTCGTCATACGTATTCCCAATAATCTTTATACATTTGCTTGGTATTTTTTCAAAAAAACCCGTTGATAAATTGTCAATTACAATCACATTACTGCCTTCATCTAATAATTTTTGGGCTACTGCCGCCCCGATAAAACCCGCTCCGCCTGTTACCAAATAATTTAACATCCTATTTTACCTGTTCTTTCCGTTAAAAAATGCAGCTTTCCGTAAGATACACAATTTCAGACTCTTTCATATAGTTCTTCAAAACATTCCTCATACCTTGATTAATCAATTCCGCAATATTTTCCGGTATACACAAAACCATATTTTCATCAGCATAATTTTCATATATATTATGGTGAAAACCATCATAGCCTGCTAATAAGATTCTTCGAACACCTAAAAGCAGGAAAAGCTTTACTGCCATAAGTCCCGCATTATCATTCACGAAGTCTTCGTCATTTATGAGTTTTCCATACTCAATCTGTAAATAGCAATCCGCTTTTGGAATATTTGAAGTAACAATTACAGAATCCTCCTTATCGAAATTTGATTCGGAATATCTTTTTTTATTGCTACAAAACACATAATCTATTTTGCAAAATGCATACTTATGATTTATTGATACCACAACCGTATTATCCTTAAATGCCTCTGCCAAAATCTTTTCTTTTTGTGCCACGGAACTGATACCTGGCGCTATCAATAATACATTTTTTCCAGCCAGCTGCGCTTTCAGCTGTTCTAACCGCTCACTTGTATGCTGTCCTTTTTCCATAAACTTTAAATACAGATTATCAATACACTGTCTGTCAAATTCCTCTTTTTTTTCTACCGGTATATTCGAAAATATTTCATCCATATCGTCTACGCTCAGAGTGTTTTTTTCACACAAATACCCTGCGTATTTCGGATGAACATTGTGTTTTGCCGAAAGATAATTGGGAAGTGAATATCCCCATCGTCTGACCATATAAAAGTTATTTAATACAGCATCTATTATGTACAAAATCGGTTTTAAGTTATAGTTTCCTTTTAGGTTTTCATTCATATATATAAGGAATAATTCCGTATTTAGATTTCCGGCTCCACGCCCCATCCCCATAATACTCGTATCAATTATTTTATCATGTGGTGAGGATTCCAGTGCAAACCACTGTGCGTTCGAAAATGCCATCTGCATATTGTTATGTGCATGAAATCCCAAAATAATTTCCTTATCCAGACTTTTATCCGCCTTCTGAAATAACCGTATTAAATCTGTTTTCCTCATGGAACCAAAGCTATCTACAATATAAAATGCATACGGCTGTATCTCCTGCACGCGCTCTACCAGACATGCATATTCACTGTCGGAATAACTTAATACAGCCATTGGCTGAATAAATAATAAATAGCCTTTCTGCTTGATTTTATGGCAAAAATCAAGGGCTTTTTCCCAATGCTTCTTTCGAAATGCTACCCGTATGCCTGCAATACCATATCCCGGATAATCGGAGATGTCCTCTATCGCTACCTCTCCGTAATTAATCATTGCCACATATCCTGTTTCTTTATTTTTATTGATTAAAACTAATTTTTCCAAATCTGTAATCGACCGAAAAATAGTCCTTCCCTCTTGATTAACAGCACCGCTTGACAAATATCCACATTCGATATATTGAATCCCTGCCTCTATAAGAGAATTTTCTATATTAACAATGTTCGCCGCACCAAACGTCCAATTATTACAATATCCTCCGTCCCGTAACGTCACGTCTAAAACCGAGATTTTATTCATATTCCTTTCTCCTGTTTTGAAAATATGAAATTGCATCTGCTATATAAAAATCATCTTCCTCATCAATGTCAATTGCCTCTATTCCATTCACTTCAACCAAATATGCACGTTCCCCAATTCTGCGGTTTAACCTTTGTATGACTTCCTTCCTGTAAATATAAAATCCGCTTGTCTCCTCATAAATTACGGGTAAATCCTGCGTTCTTGGAATGTTGTCCAACGTATAGTTTAAGGGTTTTCCGTCTTTCCATAAAAAATCCTGTAATTTTTTCACAGAAAATGCTGAATCATAGTCCTGATTCACTACCCTATCCATTCCTTTTTCTATACTTTGTGAAGAAAGAAACGGTGCAGTAGTGTGCGTCATAACATATACATCTGCATCCACATCCTGCGCAAAAGCTCTTAGCACTTGATTCATTGATGTACTGTCTTTATCTAACTCTGTAGAACGTTTTAAATATTGCATTCCATTTGGCATATATTGTTGTATATGTTCATCACTACAATAAACATATTTCTCGTCTATACCATCCACATGCATTAAAGTTTCAAAAATATGCTTACACAGTGGAACACCTGTTGATAACTGCCTTATGTTTTTACCAGGAAGTCTTTTGTTATTCAGCTTTACCGGTACTACTGCCACTATTTTCATAATTTGCACCAAACCTTTTTCAAATTTTTTCAATAGTTCTTTCCAATCATTTTATGCTATCGAAATGTATCCGCTTGAACACCTCCAGCTTTCCACCTCTTGTTGCATTGTATATTTGGATATTATGCTCCTCTGCATATTGCTTTGCTGAGTTGTACGCGCATGTTATTTTGTATACATCTGCAACCCCCCATACTTTTGTTCCTCCAAGTATCTTCGCATGATCCTGCACTGTTTCATCTACAGTTACATTCCCATCCTTTGATGCTTTCTCAACCGAAAAATTATGATCCATTCCAATCAGATATATTTCCTTAAATCCCATATATACTGCCATTTGCAGCATTGCATATGTGACGGTATATCCAATGTAAATTTGTTTTGAACAGTCCTCTGAGAAGTCAAACTGTTCTTCATCTTTAGAATACACAAAATCAAAATACATCAGATTTCGAATGTCCTCAACATTGCGATAATCAAAAAGTAATCCATCTGTTCTTGTAAATGCATATTCACAATTTTTTAGAACAAAAGTCAATTTTTCTTTTTCTGAAAATACGCTCCTCATTCCCATGACATCCGTAAAAAAATAATAATCTGGCCTCCATGAAGTCTGTTCAAAACAATTAAAAATCATATTACTAGCCATTGTAATGAAACCTAATTTCTTACTTTTTTCTAGATCCTCCAGCTTAAGGCTTGGGCCGTTTCCAATAATAAGACATCGTTTCCCTGTATGAATCCCCTTAAACTGCGTTATTTTTTCCGTAAATTCAGCGCTTTCTATAACCCTCTTCGTCATCTGTTCAAATAGATATTTTGATGAAAACGTAATGATATGCTCCTTGGCAATTCCATTTTCTATCAGCTGGTTGTATACACTTTGATAATTTCGCATGGATAAAATGTAGGTACCACTTTTTAAGGATACCTCCTGAGCATGGAAAATTTTCTTACCATTTAGTTCTATGGTTTTACTATTGGGATAATTGTCGTAGTATCCATCCCATTGTCTGCCCCATTTGTCAAACAGTTGTCCTAAAATATCCCCATATACTCCGGTACCCCATATGTATATATCTTCTTTTACACCCAATATATCGTTAAAAAAGTTATCTAAATTGTTATATTCCATTTTCTTTCCTCTTTGCTGTATACATTGTTCTATTTTGCCATGATAATATTTTGTATATCATTCCAAAAACTGTCCTGCTCTCTCATATTCGTACAGAACTACTCTGTGGCCAAATGCTTTTATCATTGTATTGCCCAGTTTTTCCCTAAATTCGTCAAAAACTTATAACATAATGTACTTCCTACTATCCATAATATTTTGATATAAAATCGCTGGCGTTTAAATAAAAATCATCATATCTGTCTCTGATTTCCTGATCTGACCATGTCCACCATGCGATTGCATTCAGCTTCTCTATCTGCTCTTCTGTGTATCTGTATCGCATTATTCTGGCAGGAACCCCTGCAACGATAGCGTAATCCGGAACATCTCTGGTAATGACTGCTCCGGCCCCGGCAATCACACCATTTCCAATATTGGCCCCATTTGTTATAATGACATTTCTGCCTAACCAGACATCATTCCCAATTTTAATTTTGGAAAGCTTTCCAGCAACGCCTCTTGGCTCTACACCAACAAAATACCATGCAGCATCTTTGTATTCATCATACCTGTACCATAACGCAGGATTTCTTTCAGAATCCGCATATAGAAATGGATGTGTAGATATGTAGTTGGTTGGATGGTTTTCTACGACATCCGTACCCGTGGCAAAACTACAAAAGGCCCCGACAGATTCTACGAACCGATGATTGCATAAAGGTCCATAGCTATATTTACCGCATTGCGTATACCCCCCTGTATTTTTGCCCAATTGTGCCCCTTCCGGAAATATATCAACAATGTCCTCTTCTCTGAAATATCTTACAATTTCTTTTCTAACGCTCTCATAGGTACTTGGATTTGCATTGGAAAGCAAAACGGTATAAGGCGAAATATCTGCTGTTTCAAAATAATCCAGTCCTTTTATCTGTGGATTAAACAATGACAGCCTATTATCTACAACATAGCATTCTTCCACACCAAAACTATGGTTTAATATCGTTTTCGTCAACATCCCATACTCACCATACGGATATATAATGAATCTTCTTTTTCCCATTTCTAAGGCTTTCGCAATAGCATTTCTTATCTTTTGATAATCCGTCTCCATTTACCGTTTTCCTTTACTGTCTTTTCTTAATTTAAAACAAATCTTATTATCATTTCGTAACATATATATCCACTACTTTTTGTCTCACATCAATACAGAACTGATTTGTAAGCACAAATAAATCAGTATTTTCAATAACTTCATAAAATTTTGGATTAATGTTGATAATGGTAATCTTTCTTGGTATCCTGTGGTAGCTTTCACAAATATTTTTTATCACGGTTTCAAAAACAGGCATATGAAACGGGTCGAAAAAATAAAACCAATTATATCTGTCAAGCTCTGTCGTAAGCGCAGCCGCATCGCCATGCAGGCACTCTGCCTGCTGTTCCTTTATCCCAAGCTTACCCATATTGGAAATAAGCGATTCATATATCTCATTCACATACTCAATGCCCCCAACACGCCGGAAACCGTAATCAAGAAATGATACAAGCGCAGCGCCTTTTCCACATCCAAAATCAAATATGGCGTCTTCTTCGGTAGGAAGACAGTGACATTGATCCAAAATGGGAAAGATTTCTTTTTGCCCTGACATTCGATAGCTATGTGCACCTGCATAGTTCCCTTTAAATTGTCTACTCTCTATCGCTGTAACGAAATTGCAGTCATAAAAGCATTCCAAGTATTCCATAAATTGAACGTCATGTATTCCTGTTTTTTTCTGTTCAAAAATATCTTTCCCCATTTCATTATTAACTAATTTGTCTCCATAAATAAGTGAGGCAAAATCATATACCTCACCGTGTGAAGCGCATGTTTCTTTCGCCTTTTGGTTCCCTGGCAAGGCAAGCCACACAATAGCGTCCTTTACATCCTTATAATTAAACTGAAACAGACTATCCCTAAAAAGAGAAAAGTTATAGGGTATTGCTGATGACCAGTCTTCCGTAATAATGAAATCCATTTCTATGCCATGATAATACTTTGCATACCATTCCAAAAACTGTCCTGTTCTCCCATAGCCATACAAAATAACCCTGTGTCCAAATGCTTTTATCATTGTATTGTCCAGTTTTTCCCTAAACTCATCAAAAAGTTTTAACATGATTTTCTTCCTTTCCATCCAGAATATTAAAAAAATTCGAATAGTCTGTTACCATCCATTGCTTTTCATGATTATCGCATTTCATTTAATACATATTTTTTTATAATATGTGCGGTTTTTTCCATAATGTCCTTTTGTGCAATGGAAATTCTTGCAACCACCTCACCTCTGTCTTCAAACAGTCTTATCAGCAAACCATTCTCCCACAATCGATCCTTAAGCTGCTTCATGTCTGCGCGCTCTATCCGTACGGCAGCAAAATTGCACTCTGACTGAAAAGCCCGGACATTCGGAAGGCGGTTCAGAGAATCAATAAACCATGTCTTTACCCTGTTTAGTTCCCTGTTCATTTCTTCGTAATATACCTTGTCATGCATTGCTTCCACAGCCATCTTCCGCGATATGGAGCTTTCCCGGAACAAAGGTAAATCAAGTCCGAAAATATGTTTTACCTTTGAGTTGCAAAAGCCAAATCCGACACGCATATTGGCCAGACCATAATACTTTGAAAATGTCCTTGAAATAATAATATTGGAATACGACTCCACCAGTCTTCTGACATCAATATCCTCTTCCGAAAAGCCCCAATATGCCTCGTCCAATAATATCAAGGATTCCGGATTTTCCTTTACAATCAACTCAATTGCTTTTCCATCAATTTTGCAGCCTGTAGGATTATGCGGACTTGTTATCACTATTATTTTTGGATTGTACTTCTCAGCCTTCTTTAATATGTCCTCCACGTCAACGTAATAAGAATAATCATCTTTTAAAATATCATAGTAATATGCATCACAGAATTTTTCCCTCGCCAGACTTGCGTAATAACTCCATCCGGGATTTGACGTCAAAATACAATTGGAGCGTTCCAGTGCAATTGAAAAGACCGATTTTATCAACTCTGCTGAACCGTTGTGAATATAAATATCATCCTCCGGAATTGAAAAAAACGACGAAATCTCCTCTACGAGAAAGTCCTTGCTTGCCATATCATACTCATATAAATCTTGCAATTGAACACTTTTCAAGACATCAAGGCATTTTGGACTGGGACCAAACGTATTCTCATTTAAGTGAAGGCGACCCGTATGCTGATCTGTTATCATGGAATTATAACGTTCAATATCCCCATACTTTTCAAAGATGTCTGGAACCTTTATCTTAACCTTCGAGTTTTCCGCAAGAACGGTATCCCGAAATTTTACAAAATTCGGATCAAATGCGATCACATCGCCAACAGTATCAAACTCTTGCACAACCTCATCCGAGTATTTTACCAGCAGAATTGGCAGCTCCTCAATATGCTGAATATGAAAATCGTCCCATAACATCTTCTTCATTTCAGAAGATCCATATTCCAACTCCAAATATTTTAAAAACGTTTTGCTAAACGACTTGGAAAAAAATGCCTCCCCAATTGTATACCATGCATGACTTCCTCCCTTATGTATTTCTGCTATATAATCCCCATTCATGGCAGTCACACAATACTCTTCCGCATATTCCTCCGTATACTTACAGGAATAATAAGAGTCGTAAACATACTCTTCAAATACGTTGACATTAAAGTAATTATCCGAGCAACAAATAAAGCTGTTCTTAATATAATCTTTCGCGGCATAAAGCGAAGAAATATTGTTATATCTGTAATAATCATCATTTTCAACGATTATCACTCCATACTTTTCCTCTAAAAATCGAAATTGCTCCTTCAAATAGCCGACAACTACTACAATTTCTGAAATTCCTGCCTCAATCAGTTGTTTAATCTGTCTCTCAATTAATTTCTCTCCTTTGACCTCATAAAGCCCTTTTGGCACAAAACGCGACAAAGGAAGACTTCTTAATCCAAAGCCTGCCGCCATAATAATTGCATTATCAACCTTATATTCATTCAGGTTTTTATACCCCAGTTCTGTAATCCGATTATTCAGCCAGCCTTTCTTTGTTAGCTCCTCCACTATCGTTTTTATCCGATATCCTTCATACCCCGTTTTAACCGCAATGTCTTCCTTAACAATTTCTCCATTATTTTTATGAATTGCATATAAAACATTAAACTCCTCAACTTTCATCTCGTTTACTCCTGCTTATATTTATTTATCAAATGCGATATATGTCGCAGTATGTTTCGGTATTCGCTTTTCTTTTGGCGGCGGCGTCATATAATCTTTGCCAAACATGAACTTTAAAAAACCATCATAATCAACCGGTGCCTTCACAAGCAGATTTTCAAATTCCAAATCACAATAATGATCCATCCATTCCCTTAAAAAGCCTCTGTCTTCCTCCGGCGCTCCCCATCCCAATGTCCTTATCAGCCTTGTATTCTTATTTCTGTATTTATCAGCAAGCCGCTCAAATTCATTAAATGCAGCTCTTGCAGGTAATAATCTTAGAACTTTATAAATGCTTCTTTTTACCGGATTACCAGCATGGACTGCTCCCACCGGAGCATACAGAATTTTCCTTGCAATATAGCATCTAAAATTAAAAATAGCCTTAAACGGCTGCCGCTCTGGCATTCCGTCACACGGAAAGATATCTATGAAAATCCCTCTCTGCATGGTGAGCATTTCTTGATTTTTGCGGCAAAAATAAGTTCCTTTTTTCAAAATCCGCGCATATCCCCAACGGTATCCAGGATCTGTATTATATGTCTGTAAAAAATACTTTTCGGTATCAAGCTCCGTCTTACAGATTTCACAGAACTTATCATAATCCTTTCTAAGCATTCTGATGTCAATATCATCATCCCACGGAATAAACCCTTTATGTCTGACTGCGCCGAGCAATGTGCCGCCGTCCAGTTCATAATGTATATCATTCTGTCTGCAAATCCTGTCTGCCTCTTTTAGCATGTCAAGCTCTGCCAGCTGAAGTTTTCGTATTGTTTGAGTTGTATACTTAAATTCATCCATTTTCTTTTCCTTTTGCTGACTCTATTCCATTATCAAATATATTTCCTAATTAAAAAATCTGATGCAAAATACGACAATTCCATACTTTACATCAGATTCCATTCGCTTTACTCTGTATTCTCTTTTAAACCACGGCTTCAATAATTGTTTTTCCCTCTACCTGCAGCTCTTTAACTCCAATCTCTTTCTTTTTATTAAAGTTAAAGCTTATCAAATACCCTTTCTCCTGGTGAAAATAATCAAGATATTCCGCAAGCTGCCGCTCGCCGCGCTCATTATATTCATTCCCATGCCAAATTTTAAGTTCTATGATAAACTGTTCCCCAAGATAGTCCACAACCACATCCGTCCGCTTCGCATCCCGTGTTTGCGCCTCAATATAATAGTTTCCGATACCGTTTATAATCGGCTTTAAGTACAGCAGAAATAATTTGCGACCATAAGCTTCCACAAATTTTTCATCCTTTTCACTATATATGTCTGCGAAATACTCCACAAACTTTTTAAGCACATGTTCCATATTGAATCTTTGGTTTTGGATAAATTGATTTCTATTTCCCTGCCCATACAGGAATATCTCGCTTTTGACCGATTCCTCTGCGATAAACAGATTGAGCAGATACATTTCAAAAATACGGTTTGCTACAGTAACATAACCGTCCTGTTCTTTTAAGAAACCAAACATAACCCCCAAATTTATGGATTTTTCCGCAGGGCTAAATGATATACGCTTTCCTTGATACAGGATTTCCTCTATCATATTCCGCAAATCCTTATAGGTATCCAACTGCTTTATCATGCTGTCAAAAAGCGGCACATTGGTTTTCATCATTTGCTTTACCGCTTCCGCAATCCCCTCCCGCGTCCATACCAGCCGGGGCGATGCAAAAAACGCATTACGTGACAGCTTCTCATCCATCATTTTACAAACTGCCGAAACAAGATATGGGTATCCAGAAGTATATTGATAAATCTCCTTCGCAATCGCCACAGTATTCATTCCTGTTTGATGATCCGCTTCGTATTCATCCAGCATCACCGCGATCTGTTCTGCTGAAAGACTCATGTCAATATCAAAATCCGCCGCAATATTCCACGGACTATTATACTGGCGTTCTTCATCAGGGCGAAGCTTAAGTTTCAAATTCTTAATATCATATACCCCTGCAAGAATAACCGAGTGAAAAATCTGACGTTTTTCCCTGTCCAAATAGTATCCCCTAAGCTGTGCAAGAAAGTCAATGAATACTTGATTATTGGATGCGCTGTCTACCTCATCAATCATTAGAACAATTGGATTTGGAGATATCCTACATATCGTACTCAGAGAAAAAAACATATTCCCTATGTTTTTTTCTTCTTGGTTCTTAAAACAATTTAAAGCCTTTAATGCTTCTGCTTGAATCAATTTCATTGATTCCTTTTCCAAAGTAATCAGTTCTTCAATTGATTTCATAAATGAAATCACAAACGTCTGTTCATCCAAAAAATTAGCTGTGCTCATCATTTGGAAATCCATGAAAAAAACAATGTAATCGTCCCTTAGATATTCCGCCAGCGCTTTGAGCGTTGTTGTTTTGCCATATTGCCTTCCTCTATTGATGAGAAAATAGCTTCCTTCCTCTACATAATCTTCCTTTATTCTTTTTAGCCGCTCATCAAGCTTTACCATATAATGCTTTTGCGGGTTACAGGAACCTGTTATATTAAACCTGCGTTTCATTCCATGCTCCTCCATTATGCCTCTATCGTCACAAGTTCATTTTATCATTGCAGCAAACATATGTAAACAAAAGAAATTTTATTACAATCAACTCTAATGTAAAGTATGAAATTGTCAAGGTTCCTATTCATCTATATCCAAATATCAGATAAAAACTAGTTTAGATAAGCTTCCGGCTCATTCAATATAATATCCGTTATCCCCTGCGCCTCAAGCTGCGTAAAATCAAGTCTGCCGCCTGTCGGCTTTTCCGGATACAGATGTCCGGACATCCATGCCCTTACCGTATATCCGGCAAGCTGTTCTACTGTGAGATCGATTCCTCTCCAAAACGGATGAAGTGCAACCGCCCCGCATCCACCTTTGATTTTATACATACAGTCAGACGCTCTACTGTCAAGTACGCCAAGCTCTGTATTCGAATCAAGCATTTTAATTTTTTCCAGCGAATTTGCATAAAAAGTGGAATATATAATTGCGTTCTGCAATCCCCGCTTATGCACCATTTCGATAATTTTTTCTTCCATGCCATCATACGGATAGACACTGTTTTTTAATTCTATATTTAACTTTAGTCCTGATTTTAAGCGCATATCCAATAAGTCAAAAACTTCATCCATTGTAGGAATTGATTGTGTCGACCTGTCATCTGCATAAATATGCAGTTTTTTTATTTGAGACAATGTATAATCCCTTACAAACCCTATCCCTTCCGTGGTCCTGTCCACGCGTTCATCATGAATCACTACGAGTTCCCCATCCTTCGTAAGCTGAATATCAAGCTCGATTCCCGTAAGCCCTTGCACATTCATTGCCTTTTCAAATGCAAGCAGCGTGTTCTCTGGATTCATCTGACTGCATCCTCTGTGTGCCCATATCTTCATATATATTTCCCCTAGCCCTTCCAAAGTTTGCGAATTTGGGCGTCAGCACAAATTTGCCGATTTACCTATCTTCCCTGCGACTTTAAAAATGCCTCCATAATCCCCGCCATTGTAACGCTGTCACCTCTTGTCAGTTTAAAATCTTTTTTCCTGTCACCGTTAATTCGGGATAACAAATCGCTTATTTCATATCTGAGTCCATCCCCAAGAAAGCGTTCTGAAAACCGTTCCACGTCATCCGGATTTTCGCGGCGTACCTCAAAGTAATTTGTCTTCCACCACGGCGCTTCTGCTGTGATATATCCCTTTGTTCCCGAAATCAACAGTTTGCCCTCCGATTTTACGCCAAGTCCGCATTTTGCGGTGGCAAGTCCGTTTGGATAACGCAGATAAACTTTTGTATAAATATCAATTCCACAAGCGTCACAGACTGTTTCAAACTGAATACTTTCATAATCGTGACCATATATTTTTAATATAGGAAGCAAGCAGTAGCTTCCAAGCTCCGTGAAGCTTCCACCATACTTTAAGTCTTTCAGTTCCCTGTTGTTATCATCCTCTAATTTTGTGAAGCAAGCCTCCACGTCCTTAATGGTGCCGATTGTCCCCCCACATGCTATTCCAAGCAGTTTCGTAAAGCCCGGACAATATGCGGTCTTTATTCCTTCAAATAATACAAGATTATTTTTTCTTGCAAGCTCAAACAATTCTTCCGACTGTTTTTTAAAAAGGCACATTGGCTTCTCGCAAAGAACATGCTTTCCATGCTCTAAAGCTTGTTTTATGTATTCATAATGTGTTTCATGCGGTGAGGCGATATATGCAATATCCAACGAATGGTAGAATTCCTCCAAGTCCTCATATGCATCAATCCCCCATCTGTTTGCAAATAACTGCGCGCTTTTTATGTGTGGATTGTATACGCTCTGTGTATTCACTCCGCTTACAAGTGCAGCCTCTGTTACAAAACGGTTTGCAATACGCCCTGTACCGATAATGCCAATTCTCTGTATTGATGTTTTTTGGGCACGCAACATTGTGCTGGATATATTCTTTGTTCGGTCAAGGTATATTACTTTACAGTATTCCTTTAAATAGTCAAACTTCCCTGTCCAGTCGGAACCTACCGTAAAAATATCAATATTGTATTTTTTGATGTCCCTGAATTTCTGTCCCTGTGATTCCTCCACAATAATCTCATCTGCAAACCCTGTTCTTTTAACATTTTCAATCCTTGTCATTAAGGAGTCCATCACATTAAGTTTTCCTCTCGCCTGGTCGTATTCCTCTGATGTTACGCCAACAATCAGATAATCGCCAAGCTGTTTTGCACGCTGCAGCAGCCGGTAGTGTCCCTCATGCAGCAGATCAAATGTCCCATATGTTATTACCTTTACCATCCTGTCTCCCACACCGTTCCCTGCACGGTTTCTTTATTTTATCTGCAAAGCTTGCCGTTACATTAAAACAGTATTTTTTACATACTCATGTACTTTTTGTCCGCAGCTCCCGTCATTATTTGCTGCAATATCCTTATATGATATAATTTGCCTCTCTCTGTGAAACTGCTGCCCTGTAATATTTCCGTCCAAAAAATCCTTCAATGAATTAAATGCGTTTTCACAACAACAGTATTTCAACCACTGAGAACAGTCATTAAAACCGTCCTCATGCTGTTTTAGTTCTTCCACATTAAACTTGATATCAATTTCATCTAGTTTGTTTTTTTCGATGTCAAATTCATAAAGCTTCCTTTTGGGACGATAAAACAGCCTATACTTATCCTTTCCCGCAACCGGCTGTATAAGCGCATACTTTCCTTTTGTATGGAAATATTCTATAGAAACAGCCTCCATTTCCTCTTTGTCCGGAACTGGCACATCCCATTTGGAAAATACTCCCGTTTCCGTATCTAATTTTATGTCCATATTCCCCCAATTTTGTGTAAAATAGATTGTATTTCCGATAAATGCCCAACTACCTAGTGGATGCTCATCCGTTGGTGTTTTATAGATTGGATGGATACATTCAAAACCATCGGGGAATCCTGTATATTCCCTAACAGCTCCCGTTTTAGGATTCCAATTCAGCACTGTCTGCCCCCTGTACGGCCGCATCCATATGCTGTTATTTTTTCCAATCATAGTAGCATATCCGCCCTTGTTTCGAATGTTCAATTCAAGTACTTTGGATTTCCCTCTTTCTATATCGAGTACATATATATAACTGTTCATCGGCGATGATATATACAACATACCATCCATAATCCAAGAGCCTCCTGCCACTTTCTCGTTGCGCTCATTAATCTTTACAAACACGCTTATATTCTCTTCAAGATATTGTATTTTGTTGGTTTCTGTATCATATATTACTAATGCCGAATAGTTGAGCGGCAGCAGAATAAGGTATTTTTCATATGGCCATGCATCAAAAAAAGCGCCACTGCTACTACCGTTTCGTTTCTCTAGTTCAACTTTTCTTTCAATTTCTTTGTCATTGATTACAAGAATATCTTGTGCATTTCTCGGGCATACATATTTTTTTCCGTTAATCTCATACACTCCCAAATAATATGACCCACCTGTGTATTCCGACAAATCGCAAAAATATTGATAATCATATTGATATGGTTCTGATATGTACAATTTGTTTCCCTGCGTAATGCAAAAACGATCCCCTTCAATGTAATTGAACATTGTTCCCGGAATATTTGCACCTCTCCAGCTATCCTCTTTCGGCAAACTATGAATCTGATTGCTCAAAATAAACATCGGTTTCCCCACAATACCAAACACAGAAGTCACCGACGTTCCCGAATCCCCAATATACGCATCACTCCAGGATATCGCATCCGTCATATCCGGCGTATCGTCAAAAATACCGATATCATTTTCAATATAATACCTCTTGATCCGCTCAAACTCTGCCTTATAACCTGGACGCATGGAATCAAACGTTGATTCCAGTAGCGGATGTGGCCTCCAAAGAATGCAAGCGTCATCTCTTCCCTTAAACGTATCAAAAACATACCGCAGCTTTTTCAAAAAAGCTTCCGTGTCACCAAGCATACCGCCAATGCTAGTATTATAAAAATACACCTTCCTGCCTTCCATCTTCCTCTTCCACTCTGTTGGCGGTTCCGGCGGATTCTTACATTTATTAATAATCCTGTCAAACTTCGGGCTTCCAAACGGCAGGAACTTCTTATCAGGTATCCTTTCATCAAAATAATCTCTGAACATCGGCGCCTGCGTCACAATATAATCTGCATTAAAATATACAGGCAGCGTCCTCTGTCCCTCACTCATACCGCCTGTCGTGCTATAATATGGCACATATACAAGACATTCTGTATATTTCTTTAAATTTGAAGAATAGAATCTCGGATGTACACTTGTGACAAGATTCCAGTCGTCATAAGGGCTGTGTATGTAGATAACATCCGGTCTGATATTCTCAAAGTCATATTTCTGCCAATCTATAATCTCTATATCCTTTGGATAGTCCTGTCCATCATAATACATCTGCCCGAGACTATGGTCCGGATTTAGATTGTAATACGGAATCGGAACACAATATGCGTCGCAGTCCGGATCAGCCTTTGCAGCAAGATAGATGCTCTCCAAGCTGTCCCACATAGACGCTTTATAAGGAAAGAATACGATCTCTTTCCTTACGGCAATGTCATTCCTTACACCATTCTCTATTTTTACAAGCTGCTTGCGCAGTGTCTTGTATGCTTTGTTTCCATTGGTATTTCCGTTGGTTATGTCTTCATAAATCTTAAACAGCAGCTCACAGTATTCTTCAAGACGTTGTACACAAATGTGTTTTTCACCTTCCAGCTTCTCGATGATCTCTCCAAGAGATACTGCTGTTGTCTGGCTATCTGTAAGCATGTTTTGGGCATAGACATGATTTCCCTGTGCCAGCGCTTCTTTTATTTCCTCGTGAGCCTCCTGCAGACTGTTTAAAATATCGAGTATTTCTTTTTTCTGCGTTTTTCTCATTCGATGAACCATGCTCCTTTCACAGTTGCTTCCTCTCCATTACTTCTTACATTCTCTTCTGTTCTAAACAAATCGCACCTGCAATATCCGCGCACAGCCTTCAAATGCCATGCGCACATGCAGTGGATAAATAGGGAACCACAGCCGCCCGTTTGGACGGTGCCAAATCAGCTGTTTGGCTTCGTGCCCTGCTACTCTTAGTCTTCATTTAATTGAAGAACCAAGTTCACGGAACACAGGCGTACCTGTTTTTGTATATCCCCAACGCCTTTTTTGCTTTTATGTCAAGATACCGTCTGCCACAGTCCGCATTGTCTCTGCTGACGCAAATCCATTTACGGTAAAACCGGACTTTCCAATCGGTTCATCTTCCAAACGGATCGTATGACCACTTATTTTTCTGTATGCTCTTTGATAATTCCTTCCTCTTTCTCCTGCGGGAACTGCTTGTTGAGCTGCTTTCCTGTTTTCCCTCTGTTTAAGGCATTTTTTGCTCCGTTTACTTTTTTATTTTCTTCGTACCCGCAGACCGGACATTGAAAGGTTTCACCTTCAATATATCCTTTTTGCCCACAGACACTACAGTCCGTACCAATCCCTTTTCCAATCACTTCTATCGTTCTGATACCGTTATCCTGACATTTCCACTGTATCCGTTCTGTCACAAAGCCTTTCTTCCACATTCTGAGAAAATAGGTATCGCCTGTGCCTTTCATGGACATGCCCGGATTGCGTGGGAGCTTTGCCATATAGATTACTTCTGGTTTTTCCATTTCTAACATTCTGTTGATTTCCATATTTACATAATTCTTAAGGGCAGCATCCATTTTTGCTTTATATGCCATGTATCTTTTTGTGTCAGATGTTTTTGCCTTTCCATTTCGACGCATTTCTTCCAGTATATAATCAGAAATTTCATTCTGCATTTTTCCAAACGCACTGCCATAAACATTTCCTGTGCTTGTTGTAATCATGTTCCACAAACCGAGTGAAATTCCGATTTCATTTATGTAATCTTCATGCTGTCTTATATTTACAAAGAGCGGTACAATAATTTCAATTGTTCTCTTTTGCGGGTTCAATTTTATATCAAGTATCCTGTCGTATACATTCTTATCAGTCAGCGGTATGAACATCCTCTTCCTGTTTATTTTGGTCGTAAGAAATATTCCATGCTCTCCGTCCAGCTCTCCGTATCTGTATCCTTGCATTTTTATGGAGAAATATGTTTCATTCTCTGTATGCTGTCTGCGCAGTCTCTTTCTGGCCTGTCTGCATATATACCTGTTGAGGTTTCTGACACGTTGCTCACGCTCATCACCAAGCTCCGCTAAAATCATTTCATATTTGGGCTGGATTTCCTTTGGTACTGATACCGGTTTTCCGTTGAGTATATTTTCAAAGCATCCGCTTACCTTGACCGCAAAACGAATATAATGCCTGTCCTGCGGCGAAAACCGTTCATTTTTACCAGCTGCATCATTGATACCGCTTTTTACCTGCGCCCACATGATCCTGATGTCTCCCAGCGCCCGATCCATAGCTGCGGAAAAGTACACGCTTGGAAGCCCTATTTTCTCCCTAAATCCAGCTTCCTTTACTTCTGCTTCTATCGTATAGCCGGGATATAGTTTTTCAAGACTTTTAATGCTTCCATACCTTTGATATATGTAATTCTTTGTTACCATGCAGCCATGTCCGATTTCCATGAGTGTATCCATATTTTCACTGCTGATTTTTCCTTTGCTGTACTGGTGTATGGCCTTGCATATTTTTTTGCTATCACTAGCCAGCTGTCCCGCTATTGTCCCTTTTTTAGGCATTCCTTCTTTCCTTTCAATAACTTTAACGCTTACCAGTCAGCCAATAAAACTCAACATTTTCCGTCCGTTTTTGGTATACTGTCTTATGAACAGATTTTCTCAGAATACAACCATCTGAGAAAGAACGCCTAAAATACTGAAAATAATAGGAAAAAGTTAACCTGCCCTACCCTTAATCTGACCATGAATTTTTTCATAAAAGTCGAATAATCTTTCCACATGCCTGCGTTTGGTATCAATTGACGGGTGCATATAATAATTGAGTGTAATCTTTATACTGGAATGTCCAAGCATTTCACATAAAGATTTTGTATCTACGCCGCCTTCAACGCAGTTCGTAGCATATGTATGACGAAGCGTGTGAAAATTCTTATAAGCGACTCCCACTTCCTCGAGGATTTTCCTATAATGGTTCCTCATTGTCCGAGGATCAAGCGGTCTGCCGCCACCGAATATATATTCCTTATCATCCCAAAAGCCCATCAGCAGCTTTATGATGGAATCCGGAAGGGGAATCTCACGCATGGAATGGCTGCTTTTGGGCGCAGTTTCCACTAAGGCGGTCTTTGTTTTGACACCTTCCACATATAACCGCTGTACCGTCCTTTTTATGGTAAGCGTTTTATTGTCCCAATCAATGTCCGACCATTTCAGGGCACAAAGTTCCCCTATGCGCAATCCCGTAAATAGGCATAGTAGTACCGCCATCTTAAAAAGATCCGTCTGACAGTAAAGCGTCGCAAGCAGCTTCGCCTGTTCCGATTCCGTAAATATTTTCACCGATTTCGGACACGTGCCAAACGCTGGTCTGTTTACAGAAGGCAGTATTATGGAATAACGCGCAGAGGCATATTTCAGAATCTTGTTTAATACACAGTAAATCCCTTTTTGCGTATTGCACGAGAGCACGCCTGCCTGTAAGTGGTCAGAAATCTTTTCTTCAATTAGAGATTCAGTCAGTTCATCAAGTCTTATTCCGCCAAGTGCTTTCTTAAGATGCGTGTGATAAATCATGTTGTATTTTTCAGAGGTTGACGGTTTTAAGCCATTATTTGCCTTTACCGCATCCAGCCATTCCTCAGCCGCTATTTTAAATAAAACATCTTTGGATATGTCCTGTTCCGGTTTCTTAATACCTGAACTCGTTTTCTCAATCAGGTGTTCCAACCGATATATGATACCGGCGCGCTTCTTTTTTGCTTCATCATAGGTATGTCCATATACGGATTTTACAATCTTTTTTTCTTTCTGGACATCATATACTATGTAGCGTGCTTCCCAACGTCCGTCTTTGCGTTTCCTGATGTTTTCTCCGTGTCTTCCCATTATCTTCTCCTTTTCATCTTCTGTTTTACTAAAAAACGACATAGCGTTTCCTGCGATTTTTGACCATGAATCTGACCATATAACACCACGATTATTTCATTTTCAACCTAAATGAATCCCCCCTTTTTTATCATATTTTCATGCCTTTCCAAAATTTTGAAACATTCTTTTATGGGAAAAGGGTTGTAAAGTCATAAATTTTGTGGTAGAATTATGCCAATTGAACGAAAAAAGGATAAATACAAAAAATATCCTTTCTCAGATGGTTGTATTCTGAGAAAAAACATAAAAGGTATCCGATGACATTTCATGGCTGTCTCTTATTTTATCCCATGTCAAGCAGTTTGACAAAAAACAGATTGATTTAGTTCCCCTTTTCAACCCAAAAGTGTATGATAAATAAAAAAAAGGAATTGGCTATGGATAAATTGCAAACGAAATCAGGTTTTACACGTAAACTTAAGCTGATACTGGCATTGGCGGATGATCTGATAAGATAAAATCCCCCGATGATGGGGGAAAGGGGGAATTATGCCCAAAAACTGGTATTTAGTTCTAATTTACTTTTCTGCTGATTCTCAGGATTTATTTTGCTCTGACCTAAAGCTGCGTTATCAGGCATAAATAGAGCGCTTACAGTATCTTGCGGCAGGAACAGCCCTGTAAGGCGCAGGATATGGGGCGATCACAGACAGGGCGGCGGAATAGGCACACCGCCTATTACCGCCGCCCTGTTTCGGGTTTTCATCAGCCCGACAAACTGGATTTTTTCTTTCTTAATCAATATTCGTCACATTCAGTCCGACTGAATATGTCCGAAATTAAGGTTTTATCTTCACACGCTTTCTTGAAAAGAAGAATAAAGTTTGCCAACGCTTCTTTGTCCTCTGAATTGGCGCAGAACATATCTGCTTCGGGGTCAAAAGTAATTGTATCTCGTAACTCCGGACATCTTTCATTCAAAAATGTATGAGCCAAACTGGCCCAATCATAACCATTACCTATGAAACCATCGTCTGCACGTGCGTCAAAAATATCTTGCAGGTATTCTTCACCTACAGTTAAACAAACTGATGCGCCTGTGCTTAGCTTCACCCAATAAAAAGGTTTAATTTCCATTTCAAACTGTTCTGTAATTTCCATTTTCTCTCTCCTTTCAAATCCCGGTTTGTCAATTCAGAGTATAGCACATCTCCCCGCTGAAATCAAACCCTGTTCTATATCCGTACCGACTATCCAGACGCTCTTAAACCCTTGGCCGTCTGGATTTTTGCTTTCAAACGATACGTTTTCTCACAGAATGCGCACTCCTGACCTGTGAACAGTAGCGAAGCCCTACACTGTTTTCCGGCTGTTTCTACACCTCCCAAAACATAAACAGATTCCAATACAGCACATTCGCCACCGCCACCAACAGGAAAAACACAGTGACATTGTGAAACACTCTCTGCCGCTTCTTCAAAACTGCCTTGTTGTTAAGAATCAGCCCATACACGCACATCACTCCCATGACAATCGCAAGCACGCCAATCGCCGCAAACATCCATATGTATGTGTCTCCCAGTGCATAAACGGAAACACTATGCGCGATTAATACCAAAAACAGCAATGCTGTCAGCTGCAAAAACGCGGCGGCTGTGCTCCATAGCCCAAATCGCTTCCCTTCCACCGCCAATACATTGCGTTTCCTGCACAAATGAACCAGGACCATGATACCGCGCACCAGCAGTGAGACAGCAGAAAACCCAAATGCCGCAATCCACAGAAAAACCAACCCAGCCTCCATGAGAAACAGTGGCAGTGAAGTCTGTATCTGATCCTCATAGCTGAATACAATCTTAGCCTGCTTCCCGCTGTCATCAAAAATCCACAGCCGGCCTTCATCCTCCGCGTCGATCCCACCATACGATAAACTCATTATCTTAAATGGCCCTTTGCGCACAGTCCGCGCCGTCCGAAATCCTCCAGACGGTATCTCGTTATCGTCCGTGTAGTTCGAGCGCTCATATTTGCCGAAAATCAGCTCCATCATATCCCTATTGTAGACTTTCTCACCAGACTGGTTCGTCATGACAACCGCCCCAATCTGATTTTCCCGGTCCAGCAATAAATAAGAAGAACATCCCGCCGTATTTCCACCATGGCCGACAGTCTGTACCCCAAACGGCACCATCCAGAACCCATGGCAGTTCAATGGAATATCCGTCTGTCCAAAATACGCACTCGGCGAGAGCAGCGTTTCCCACGTCTCCGCATGTCCCAGCAATGCCGTGTCCTCTCGCAGCAATGCGGCTGCAAACTTCTCAAAATCGTCCAGCGTCGACGTGCACATTCCTGCCGGATATAGAGTGATCTCGTAAAAACAGTCCGATATCAAATCTCCTTCCGCCGTGTAGCACTGCAGTTCCTTTCGCTTCTGCTGTACCCACACATTGTCTGACAAATCCATAAAAACTGCACTGTGCTCCATCTGCAGCGGCGCAAAGATGTTTGCGTGCACGTATTCGCTAAAGGACATTCCGCTGACCTGCTCCACGATGAACCCGGCAAGCGCCACTCCCCAGTTCGAGTAAGCTGTGACCGTCCCTGGCTCGTAAATCTGCGCCGGCTCATGCTTTCGCAGCGCCTCCTCCAGACTGCCTATGTAGTCTGTATCCGTCACCATCAGATCTACATATCCCTCCTGAAATCCCGCATTGTGGTTCATCAGGTTCAACATCGTAACCGGCGCATCATAAGACAGATTGGTCAGAAATCCCTCCGGAAGATAGCTGCGGATGTCCACATCGAGCGCAAGCTTCCCCTGTTCATACAGCTGCATCACGCTGACCCATACCAGAAGCTTTGTCGTCGAGCCCCACTCAAAGACGGAGTCCGGCGCGGCTGCAATCTGATTCTCCACATCGGCAAAACCGTAATATTTTTTCAAAAGACCACCTGTGCTGTCAAAGACGGCAACTGCCATTCCGGCTGTTGTTTCCTGATGTTCCCCGACGTATTCGTCAATGCGTTCTTCCAGTTCTGCCTTTTCCACGCCAGACGGAAGTGTCTGCCCTGCAGCATAAACTTTTGTTTTCTGCGCATCTGCTGGAAGCATCGCCAATGCAGCAATGATGACTGCGGTCATACAACAGCTCAATGTTTTCATCCACTTATTTTTCACTCTCATGTTCCATTTTCTCCTTCACAATACCATGGCATACCATCATTCCCCCAACACAGACAGACACCACGATAATCACAAACAACAGATTGGCATTGAGCACAGTGATATCATCCACAGAAAACCCTCTTCCCAGATCCAATCCGCCCAGTCCATGTCCGTCTGCCGCACCCACAGGCGCCAGAAAGAAATTCAACACATCATTTGCCACTCCGAGCCAGATGCCGCTGAGCGCGACAAGTATTCCCGCCTTGATCTGCCCGTTTCGCTTTCCATAATCAATAACGAGCACATATATCCATACGAGTACAACGATATAGGTCGATATGGTCATTGCCAGATACCAATAGCGCTTGTCTCCGTGGATATACATTCCGCACGTCGTCAGCAGCAGATACAGCCATATCGTGTCCCACAATACCGTCAATGCCGCCCTGTGCCTTTCCAACTTTGTTTCCCGGCTGAGCGGCACGATCACAAACGGTGCAAAGAACACAGATATCCCAAGAATGCTCCCGCTTGACGCCACAAAAAACCATGTTCCACGTGTATAAATGCAGCAGGTCAGCAAAAGCAAAATCAAAGAGGCCGTCGCTGTCACAATAACCCACATCAGCCTTTTTGTCACTGCAATAAACGGGACAACAATCAGGGAAGCGACAAGCAGCATTGCCGTCAGCACGATGAAAAACCAATCCAGCGCATGACCGATCGCAAGGTTGCAGATCAGGCACACGAGAACCGGTATCATCAGGATTCCCGCCATCGCCATTCCGATTGTCGTCGTTTTCCTGTTTACAAGCGTTTGATGCTTGTGAATCACATTATTTTTTTCCCAGGTGAGCTTCTCCTCCACGGTATTGTCACCCATCTGTTCCGCCATTTTCCGGCAGACAGTACATCCGCTGATATGTTCCTCAACGATTGCTCTGCTCTTGCCGCTGCAGATCTTGTCCTGATACAATGGCAGCAGATCTTGTATTATATCGCAGTCATATTTCATTTCGATTCCTCCATTCTCTTACATTCTGTGAATTTTTCTGCAAATTCTCATAAGTTGTATTCGCTACTTTTGAATTGCTCCCAACTGCTCCTGCAGTTTCAGTTTTCCCCGGTGGTATGTCACCCGCGCCCAGTTTTCCGTCTTTCCAAACACCATGCCGATATCCTTAAATGACAGTTCCCCAAACACCCGCAGGGAAAAGACTTCTCTGTAAGGCTCCTCCAGCTGATGTAAGGCAATGTGTATCTGCAGGTTTTCCATCCTGGAAATCACAGTATGTTCAATATTGGCCTGGTTCCTGCTGTCTGCAGTATCTGCTGTGTCCTCCTCGAATACAGCCGCTCTTTTCCTCTTCCGAAATTCATCTGTGCACAGATTTTTCGCAATCGCGCAGAGCCATGTGCGTTCACTGGATTTTCCCTGAAATTCGCTTTTCATGGCGCGGTAGAAGACCTCCTGCGTCAACTCCTCCGATAAACTGGCGTCCTTTGCAAGTGTCATGATATACGAATACACGTCCATATAGTATGTCTGGTACAATTTCTCGATGTAGGTACTGCGCCCAGTTTCCACAACCTGATCACCTCCCTCGTTCTCATTATGTAATATCTGGATTATTCAGACTGTACAGTCTCTTGCTGCTGAAGAGATATCTCTCACAGCCTTTATGCCGATTAGACGTTGAAATCAGAAATTCGTTACAAAATATTACAAAAATTTTTTATATTTTTTTCAAAAATCTACTTGCCTACTCCACAAAAATATGATATCATATTTCTTGTCGTTATGACATACATTATTTGAGATGCCGGTGTGGCGGAATGGCAGACGCAGCAGACTCAAAATCTGCCGGGGGCAACCTCGTGCCGGTTCAAGTCCGGCCACCGGCATTCCTTATTAGGCGGCTCAATCCCTTGTAAATACTGGGATTGAGCCGTTTTACTTTTTCTTTTTTCAGGGGTTAACCGATATGTATTGCCCCTAAATTTTTAATATAATCACAAAAAGCGGCGTTCCTGTTCTCCCGTGCAGGGAGAGAGAAACGCCGCGTCTGCATCGTATTCAGTTTTCATTTTTTCTTTGTCTTTTTGGATTTGGTGATATCATACTTCATCTCATATGCCTCAAAGAGCTCCCTGTACATCCGATTGTTCATCTCGCGGATACTCTTCTGGTACTCGTGTGTGTCGAAATCCTCCGCCTCCGATTCGAGAAGCGCAACTGCCACGTTGGAACAATGCGCACCGATACGCTCGAAATCAGTCAGGATATTGTTGAACGCAAACCCCTGCTTGAGCTCACATTTCCCGTTTCTAAGACGCGTGATGTGCCTTGACTTTAACTCATTGCAGAGCACGTTGATGAGCTCCCGCAAAGGCTCCACTCGGATAGCCAGATCGACATCGTCAAACGCAAAGGAATCCACTGTGACCTCGAGAATTTCCTTGACTGCCGCTTCAAGAACAGACAGCTCATAAGTCGCCTCGTCTGAGAAGGATATCTTCTTCTCATAGAGTTCGTTGGCAGATCTTGACAGATTGACCGCATGATCGCCAAGACGCTCAAAATCGCTGATTGTATGTAGAAATATGGACACCTGCTTCGACTGATTTTCCGTCATGTCGCGCCCGGTCAGCTGCATGAGATAGGTTCCCAGCTTGTCCTCGTACTTGTCAATCAGATTTTCCTTCTCCTGCACCTTATTATAACGGTCTTCCGTATAATTATCAAAGAGCCCCATGGCGCGCACAATATTTTTCCTTGCCTTCTTCGCCATACCGTTCATGGCTGTGTGGCTCTGACCGATTGCAAGCGCCGGATATTTGAGAAAACGCTCTTCCAGCAGATCGAAATCCGCCTGCTCTTCCCTGTCCTCCTCGGAATCCTTCACCAATGTGAACACAAGTTTCTCAATCCACTTGATAAACGGAAACAGAATCATGACAGTCGCGAGCCGGAATACGGTATTTAAGATTGCAATCGCAATCGGACTCATCGTCATATCCATAAAATCAAACCGGACAATGGCATTGACCGAATAAAACATCACCGCCCAGAATACCATACCAAACAAGTCGTTCATCAGATAGATGAGCGCGGTCCTCTTGCCGTTCTTGTTCGTGCCAATCGAGGACAGCAGAACCGGGCAGGCTGCACCGACACCGATACCGAGCGTAATCGGAAACGCAGATGCGAACGTGATTGCGCCTGTCACAGAAAGCGCCTGCAGAATACCGATCGATGCGGAAGCGCTCTGCAAAACCGCCGTGAATGCAATACCGACCAGAATCCCCATAAACGGATTGGAAAACATGGTAAGTGTATTTACGAAGTGCGGATTTTCCTTTAAGGGAGACACCGCGCCACTCATGCTCTGCATACCGACCATCAGGATTGAAAATCCAAGCATGATGTCGCCGACATTTTTGTAGGTACTCTTCTTGGAAACCATCTTAAATAAAATACCAATAATAGAAACGACCGCTGAAATCGTGGTTGTGGACAGAAGCTGCGCGATGCCGTTAGAACCCTCTATATAGGACAGACAGAGTATCCAGCCGGTAATACTTGTACCGATATTTGCTCCCATAATGATACCGATCGCCTGTGCCACCTTCATCATACCCGAATTGACGAACCCGACGACCATGACCGTCGTCGCCGACGAGGACTGTATAATCGCCGTGACTGCTGTTCCCAAAAGAACACCTTTGATCGGCGTGCTGGTCAGCTTGTACAGGATAAGCTCCAGCTTCTCTCCCGCCGCCTTTTTCAGTCCGTCTCCCATCAGGGACATTCCAAACAGGAAAAGTGCCACTCCGCTAAGTAACGATAAGATTGATGTTATTCCCATGTCAATATTTTTCCTCCGCAGCGAGTGATTCCGATTGCTGTTGAATCATGACACTGCATTCCTTCTCTGTAAGTTTTTAATGATTATTCTTTTATCTTATCTAATTCGGTAACATTAATACCTGAAGCTGTTAAGATAATCAACTGCACTAAGTTCATCATAGCAGATTCTGTAAAAAGTGTAAAGCACTGATTCCAAACGAATATTGTGCAAAAATGCGCTCTGCTCCTTTGCTTCGATAGATGCGCGAACAGTAATGTCCTATTGCCTCTGCCCGTCGAGATAGTTGACAAACTGCTGTGCGGTGCGCCCGGAGATACCTCCGTGGCTCAGCTCCCACTTGTTTGCCTCCGCTTTCAGCTCCTCGTCCGACATCCGGATTCCCTGTCTGTGCGCGAGCTCCAGCACAATGTTGAAGTACTCCTTCTGCGAAGGCTTGGAGTAATTGATCGTGACACCAAAACGGTTTACCAGCGAGAGCTTCTCCTCCATCGTGTCGGAGCGGTGCATGCCGTTGTCAACCTCCACATCGTTTCTGTCACTCCAGGTTTCCTTGATCAAATGCCTGCGATTGGAAGTCGCATAGATCAATATATTGTCAGGCTTCGTCTCCACGCCGCCCTCAATCACTGCCTTGAGGAACTTGTACTCAATCTCAAACTCCTCAAAGGACAAGTCGTCCATGTAGATGACAAACTTATAATTCCGGTTCTTGATCTGTGCGATCACATTGGACAGGTCTTTGAACTGGTGTTTGTAAATCTCAATCATGCGGAGTCCCTGTGGATAAAAGGCATTCACAATCGCCTTGATGCTGGTGGATTTCCCCGTTCCGCTGTCGCCGAACAGCAGTACATTGTTGGCCTTCCGGTCCTCCACAAACGCCCTCGTGTTGTCGACAAGTTTTTTCTTCTGTATCTCATACCCGACAAGGTCGTCGAGCATCACCTTGTCCATATTGTTGATCGGCAGGAATTCAATCGCCCCGTCAGCCTTGTCTTTGATGCGGAATGCCTTGTTCAGACCAAACATTCCCACACCAAAATCCCTGTAAAATGTTGTCACACAGTCAAAAAACTCATTTTCGTCCGCCGCCTTTTCAAGCTGTGCACTCAGGGCAATGATTTTTTCACTGACATTTTTGTTGTACATCAATTCCTTCTTCCCGATTGCCTTGTAGTCCGAAAGCTGTGAAAAGCAGTCAATGCCAAGTTCCTTTTCAATCCCGGTAAAATCATAGTCAAACAGATTTTTGAAAACTCTGAAATCATTCTTTGCAAAGTGGTTGACGCTCCCCTCATTGGCGCCCACCTTCTCGCAGGTAATGCTGAACGGATTCTCATTTGTCACCAGAAAAAAGGTGAGATAATTGTGCCAGAGGTTATGGTTAAAACCGTAATCCGTGGCGACGATCAGCAGCCTTTTGAGCTGTGTGTAAATATCCTTGATCAGCGCCGGCTTTGCGCTTGTCTTCTCGTCAAAACGGCGGAATATCTCCCCGAACTGGTACAGGATACAGTCCTCGTCCATGTCCCCGTACATAATTAATTTTGCAATCTCGCGGTACATTCTTTTTCCTCCCCTAAATCGTTCTCGCCGCGTCCTCCAGGGACACGCCATTCTCCCACGCTCCGCAGTACCGCAGATACTCCGACTCTGTGTTCAGAAAATCCGCGGCATTCTGCGGCAGCACGATCGGCTCTATCCTGTCATCCTTATAGCTGCAGACATAGATTACCTTCCTGCAATTCAAAAATACCCAGTCGAAACGCTGCGCGCAGTCTTTCTGCTTCCCCCCCATATATTCATACAGATGCGTCACATCGATATCGTTCTCGTCCCGCGGGTGCAGAAAGAGATAAAGTCCGTTATGCCGCCTCTGCTGATAGCTCGTGTTCAGCTTTTCAAGTTTCTTGTTAAACCGGTATTTTGCCTTGTACAGATAGTCCTGATGCTCCAGATCATCAGGCAGGACAGCCCAAAACCTGCCATTGTAAAAATGCAGCCGATCCCCATACCGCTCCAGCGCAGCAGGCGGCAGCTCTTCTTTCAGACAGCCCAGATACTGCTCAATAAAATTCTTGGTCTGCCCATCGTCAGGCAGGAGCGCCTGACTGACCTCCAGCCCCATATCCATCGTTTCGTTGATCCAGTCCGGCGACTCGCTCTTGACAAAGGACGGCTTGTACTCCCGCCAGAGATATTTTAAGGAAACCACCGCATATATCTCGTTTAGCAGCTTCTCATATACCATAATTGCTGTTTTCCTTCCTGTATGATTTTGTTTTTACGCCCCGCTCCGCAGGAGATCGTTGACCACTTCCCCCGCGATGATCAGCCCCGCCACTGACGGAACAAAAGCATTGCTTCCTGGAATGCGTTTTCTGGAGTCTGTCACTTCCATAGCTTCCGCATCGCGGTCTGGAACAATCGGAACCTCCTCCGAGTAAACTACTTTTAGTTTCTTAATTCCCCTGTTTTTCAATTCGCGCCGCATCACTTTTGCCAGCGGACATACGCTTGTCTTATATATGTCCGCCACCTTAAACGCTGCGGGATTCATCTTGTTCCCCGCTCCCATGCAGCTGATGATCGGTGTGCTGGACGCTTCCGCCTGCATGACAAGCTGGATTTTTCCAGTCACTGTGTCAATCGCATCCACCACATAATCATACGCACAGAAATGAAACTCTGCTGCCGTCTCCGGCATAAAAAAAGTCCTGTATGTATTGACAACCGCTTCCGGATTGATGTCCAGGACACGCTTTTTCGCCACATCCACCTTATACGCGCCGATTGTGCTGTGCGTCGCGATAATCTGACGGTTCAGATTCGTGAGGCATACCTTGTCATTATCAATCAAATCCAGCGTCCCGACCCCGCTCCGCGCAAGCGCCTCCACCACATAGCCGCCCACACCGCCGATTCCAAACACCGCGACGCGGGAATTCCTCAATTTCTCAATCCCCGCAGCCCCCACCAAAAGTTCCATCCTCGAAAATTGATCCATATATTCTCCCCCTCCACAACAAACATTTAGAAACTCTTAGGTGGCATTTTCTGCCCTCCACAACAAACATTTAGAAACTCTTAGGTGGCGCATTCTGCCCTCCACACTCCCTGAAAAACGCTGCCCCTGCGTTTTTCCAAACATTTAGAAACTCTTAGGTGGCGTATTCTGCCACCTTAGAGTTTCTTAATGTTTTATTCATACTGCCAGTCCGATACCCTTCTAGGTCAAAGGTCACATAGCTGAATCCGTACTCGCCAAACTTCCTCGTGATTTCCGTTCTGACATCCTCCTGCATGATGCGGTCAAAGTCCGCCACAGGTGCCTCAATCCGCGCAAGTGTGCCATGGATTCGGACGCGCATCTGCCGAAACCCCTTGTCCATCAAAAGCTGCTCTGCCTTTTCCACCATATGAAGTTTTTCCTCCGTAATGGTCTCGCCGTACACAAAGCGCGATGCCAGACAGGCGTATGACGGCTTATCCCACGTAGCCAGACCATACCTCCGGGACAAATCCCTGATTTCCTGTTTATACAGTTTCGCTTCCCTGAGAGGACTCTTGATGCCAAGCTCCGCGATCGCCCGCAAACCGGGGCGGTAGTCGCCCATATCATCCATGTTGGAACCTTCGATCACATGCCTGAATCCGTGCTCCCGCGCCATTTTTTCTATCCCCCTGAAAAGCTCCTTCTTGCACAGATAACAGCGGTCAGGCGGATTCTCAGAAAAACCCTCGATTGCAAGCTCGTCCGCCTCGTAGACATACTGCGCGATATTCTCCTCCCTGCAAAATGCGTCTGCCTCGGCAGACTCCCTGTCTGGAAATACGCACGATTTCGCGGTAATCGCAGCCGCGTTCTCCCCGAGCACTTCATGCGCCACCTTCAACAAAAAGGTGGAGTCCACTCCGCTTGAAAAAGCCACTGCCACACTGCCAAGCTCCCGCAGATACGCCTTTAGCCGTGCAAGCTTCCCGTCTGCTGCCTGCACATCACTGCACTTGGTATCATCCTGCATTTTTTGCCCTGATAGTGCATTTCCCTGTGGTCTTTCACATTGCATCTCATGCTGCGGCATATCATAATCGTCCAGAAAATGATGCCGCTCACCATCCTGCTTATATGCTATTATAGTACTCAGATTCACATTTTCAACACTTTTGAAGATATTATTTTCCACAAACGGATTGATTCGTCTCAACTGCCGGATCAGCTCTTTGGTCTCCCGGCGCTTTGAGGTGTTTTCCAAATCGCCGCAAAAAGTGCTGTTCTCCGTAAACTTACATGCGCACTGCAGGAAATGCAGGCCATTGTAATCCCGCCACGCCCTGATGTGCTCCTCCCTTATCAGATACATCGGGCGGATCAGCTCCATCCCCTCAAAATTCGTGCTGTGAAGCTTTGGCATCATCGTCTGCACCTGCGCCCCGTACAGCATTCCCATCAATATTGTCTCTATGACATCGTCAAAATGATGCCCGAGCGCAATCTTGTTACAACCCAACTCCTTCGCCTTGCTGTACAGATATCCGCGCCGCATCCGGGCACACAGGTAACAGGGTGAATTTTCTATATGAAACACCGACTCAAAGATATCGGACTCAAATACCGTCAGCGGAATGTTCAGCCGCTTTGCATTGTGCGCAATCAACTGCCTGTTCTCCGTCTTATATCCAGGATCCATGACCAGAAATTTCACGTCAAAGTCAAACTTGTTGTGCCGCTTCAGCTCCTGAAAAAGCTTTGCCATCAGCATGGAATCCTTGCCGCCGGAAATGCAGACGGCAATCCTGTCGCCCTCCTGCACCAGATCGTACTCCCGTATCGCCTTCGTGAATTTACACCACAGATTTTTCCGGTAGCGCTTTCGCAGATCCTGCTCTATCTCCAGATAATTTTTTTCATTTTCTGTCATATCTATCATCCTCGTATTCTTTCTCTTCTGGTCAATTTCCTTCATTGCTTTTGCATCATCTCTTTCGCTGGTATCATCAGTTTCCTCCGCCAACCTGAACAATAAAAGCATTATTCAAATTTATGAATAATGCTACCTAATTTCTGTCCCATTTTGTTGAGACATTCCCATCTCTGCCCCTAATTCAGTAACGGTTATTCCGGCCATTGCACAAGCTGATTCAATTTTCTGCTTTACAGTAATAAGACACACCTGCCTTTCTATTCGTGTAATACTCTGATTGTCCTGCAGCATCCATTTGTTCACGCTCCCTTTTATAAGGATACCAAAGATTTCATAGTATAACAAGTAAAATATCAAAATTTATACTTTCCGGGCCAGCACCAAAAATTTGCCATGCACAGACTCCCCAAATCCATTACAGGAGCCCTGACAGCTCCCGTAATGCTTCATAACTGCTGCCGTTCTCTACATTGTATCCATCATGGACCGCAGCAGCATGACATGATACTGTTCATCCTGTACGATTCTCCCCAGTACAGCATTGATATAATCATCCCGGATCATCCGTATATGCATATTGTACTGGTCGATCGTCGCGACCTCCCGCTCTAAGTCTGCCTGCAGCATCTCTTCCATTTTATCAGGCAGTGTGAGACATTGCGGCGACCACATCCACCCCTGCTTTCCCGGCTGTTTTGCCGTATAGCAGATCGTTCCACCCAGCAGACCGATCAGCGATCCCAGAAGCTGCATGTGTGTCATTTCCGCCATCGCCATCCCCAGAAGGATTCTCCCCGCCGCACAGCTGCTGCCTGATATCCGGCTCTCATTATTAATGTACTGCATGACAGCGGACATCTCTGACACCATTCCGCAATAACTGACACTGATCAGATCCGCATAATCCTGATTTCTTTCCCGCACCCGCACCGGCGGATAAGGCAGATCCATCACTGCCGGCTTGATTCCTGAGAAATTGCAACTGCATACGAGCGGTTCTTGTTTATTTGCCATAAATACACACCTTGATTCACCAAAACACTTCTTAGTATTCAATATATTAAAGAAAAATCGCATCAATGCATCTTTATCACGCACTTAGGAACTGTAGAAAAATAAGTGACACATCTTGACTTGTCTATTTCTCCG
>CAMWXE010000034.1 GCA_947178145.1 uncultured Lachnospiraceae bacterium
AGAGCATCTGCCTTACAAGCAGAGGGTCATAGGTTCGAGCCCTATAGGTCCCATTCTATAAGAAAATGTGCATATATTTATGATATATGCCGATGTGGCTCAATTGGCAGAGCAGCTGATTTGTAATCAGCAGGTTATCGGTTCGAGTCCGATCATCGGCTTTATGGGTGGATTCCCGAGTGGCCAAAGGGGACAGACTGTAAATCTGCTGCTTTATGCTTCGGTGGTTCGAATCCACCTCCACCCATTAAATTAAATATATATCGCGGGGTGGAGCAGTCTGGAAGCTCGTCGGGCTCATAACCCGAAGGTCATAGGTTCAAATCCTATCCCCGCTATTTCTGCCCAGATAGCTCAGTCGGTAGAGCAGAGGACTGAAAATCCTCGTGTCACTGGTTCGATTCCGGTTCTGGGCATTGTATAATTTAGAAGAATGCAGTTTATGAACGCGCTATACAGCGTGTTTTTTTATTTAAAAATCTCTTAAGTATCTTTTTTATTATAAAGATATGTGATAAAATGAAAGTTAGGCAGTCGTTTGAGACAAAGATATAGACTTAGGTTTCCAGATAGAAACAAATATATTTATAAGCGATGTATTGTGAAAGCGGGAGAGAACATATGTATGAGTATGAATTAAAAAAATATGCAAATGATATTTTTGAGTCAGAGAACTTTAAGAGTACCAAAGAATATATTCAACATGGCAATATGTCAGTGCAGGAGCACTGTATCAATGTTGCAAAGGCGAGTTTATATATCAGAGATAAATTTAAGATCAAATGTAATACAAGAGACTTGATCAGGGGCGCGTTGCTCCATGATTACTTCCTGTATGACTGGCACAAGAGTGATAAAGTAAATTCCCATAGGCTGCATGGATTCTTTCATCCGGCAAGAGCTTTGTACAATGCGCGGAAAGAATATCATTTAACGGCAAGACAGAAAGATATTATTATCAAGCATATGTGGCCGCTCACTGTGGTACCGCCTGTGTGTAGAGAGGCATGGATTGTGACTTCTGCGGACAAATTCTGCTCTCTGATGGAGACGCTCTATATTCATAAAGGCAAGATTCATAATAGGGGTATCAGCAAAAAGTATACAGCAGTAGGTATTTCTGCTCAGAGAATTGCGTAGACAGATATTAGCTCATGTATCATAAGAATTCTGAACGGAATATTTAAAATGAAGATACCAGCATATTTTCATGAGAATGCGAAAGAAAAAGGCACCAGCCTGTGTAGCGTGTTAATATATGAGGAAAGGATTGTGTTTTATGAGAAAAACAAAAATTATCTGTACGATTGGACCAGTATCTGAGAGTGAGGAGAAATTAAAGGAGCTGCTTCTGGCAGGAATGAATGTGGCAAGATTTAATTTTTCGCATGGGAATCATGATGAGCATCAAATGAAGCTTGAGCGGGCAAGAAGGGCTGCAAAGGAGTTAGGACTTCCACTTGCGACGATGCAGGATACGAAAGGTCCTGAGATTCGATTGCGGGATTTTGAGGGCGGAAAGGCTTATCTGGAAACTGGTGCTGCGTTTCGACTTACGACTGAGGAGATTATGGGAACTGCGGATAGGGCCTCGATCACTTATAAGAATCTGAAAAATGATGTCGAAGTAGGAAAGAGTATCTTGATTGATGATGGATTGATAGAGCTTACAATCAAGGAGATTGAGGACACCGATATTGTCTGCGAAGTAGTAAACGGCGGCTATGTATCGAACCATAAGGGAATCAATGTGCCAGGAGCAATTCTTTCTATGCCATATATTAGTGAGGTCGACAGAGAGGATATTATTTTTGGGGTAAAGATGGGATATGATTATCTTGCAGCATCTTTTGTAAGGTGTGCGGATGATGTTTTGGCGGTCAAAGCATTAATCAGAGAGCATGGCGGCAGGATGAAAGTGATTTCTAAGATTGAGAATATGCAGGGAATTGATAACTTGGATGAAATTCTTGCGGTCTCTGACGGCATAATGGTGGCGAGAGGCGACATGGGAGTAGAGATTCCACTAGAGGAAGTACCTGTATTGCAGAAGAAAATGATTCAGAAGGCATTGCGCCTTGGTAAAATTGTCATAACAGCGACGCAGATGCTTGACTCTATGATCAAAAATCCAAGGCCTACCAGGGCAGAGACAACGGATGTGGCCAATGCGATTTACGATGGAACGTCTGCAATTATGCTTAGCGGGGAGAGTGCCGCTGGTGCATATCCGATTGAGGCTGTGAAAACAATGAGCAGAATCGCAGAACGGACAGAGGAGGATATCTGTTATGCGGACAGATTGAGGGAGAGAAGTCATAACTGGGTGAACAATGAGGAAGTGACGACGGCAATCTGTCATGCCTGCTGTACAACTGCGATGGATTTGAATGCAAAGGCAATTATCACAGTAACAATGTCAGGATTTACTGCAAGTATGATATCGAAATACCAGCCAGGATGTATGGTAATTGGATGTGCAGTGGACGAGATGGTGTATCGCCAGATGGCGCTAATGTTTGGCGTTAGTCCGCTGTTAATCGAAAAAGAGGACGATACAGAGGAACTGTTTAATGCCGCGGTGAGAGCAAGTGTTGACGCTGGCCTGATTAATAGTGGAGACAGAGTTGTGATAACTGCCGGGGTACCTCTGGGAATTGCTGGAAATACAAATATGGTTCGTGTTGTGGAGGTTTAATTGCGTTTGTGCTGTGACAGGACAGTTATGTGTTGGGGGAACAGATGGGAAGCATTTTTTGCATAGTCGGAAAAAGTTCATCGGGAAAGGATACGATCTATAAAATGCTTATGCAGAACAATTCGCTTCGTATGAAGCGAATTGTTCCCTATACGACACGGCCGATACGTGTAGGAGAACAGGAAGGCGTTGAATACTATTTTACTACAGTAGAGGCGATGGAGCAGCTGAAAAAACAGAATAAAATTGTTGAGTGCCGGTCGTATGATACGATCTATGGTCCGTGGTATTATTTCATGGCGAAGGATAATCAGATTGACTTGGAATTAAATGACTATCTGATCATAGGGACGCTGGAGTCCTACACAAAGATAAGAGATTATTTTGGCCGGGACAGGGTGGTTCCGATCTATATTGAATTGGATGACGGTGAGCGTTTGAGCCGGGCACTTGAGCGCGAAAAGAGACAGAGCCAGCCGATGTATGAGGAGATGTGCAGACGCTTTATCGCGGATGCGAGAGATTTTTCACAGGAAAATCTTGAGAATGCGGGAATCACCATAAAATTTGACAATTATGACTTAACATCTTGTCTGAATGAAGTAGCAGCATATATTATTGCTGAGCAGAACAGAGAGCTTGGGAAGGAAGGTACTTGAGATGATTATTTGGAATTTGATTACGATACTGCCTGTGGCAATGCTCATAGCATATGTAATTATTTCCAGGAGCAGATACAAAAACAGACCAAAAGGCGAGCCTTTTTTCTTTGTGGATGACAAGCTTGTTCTGGATGCGGTTTTGCGTATGCATGTGATTCCAATCAGCGATATTGATCATGTAGAAGTGAATAGTAGTTCGTATTCGATGCCATACATAGTAACGATCAATGTCATTAAGAAGAATGGGAAAAGCAAGGCTTGTTCTTATATGGGATATACTTCGCTGTCTGATATGGCTGAGGCTTTGGAAAAGAGAGGAATTTATTGTAAGGAGATCCATAAATAAGTTGGGAGAGAGATAGATGGATTTTAAGGTGAATGAGGTACAGCAAACAGTACCAGTACAGCAGACACAGACAACACAGCAGACGGATGACTCATTCAAGTTTATGCTGGCGAGCAATATTGAGGAGGCGGGGCTTGCAGAGCGTTTGAATCTCATGATGGAAGAGATTGTGATGCAGGGTGACAAGATTGTGAAGCGTATGGATGTGCGCGACATGAGGCGATATCGCACTTTGATCAAGGATTTTATGAATGAGATTGTCAATCGTTCCCACAAGTTTTCGAGGGAAAATTTTCTGGACAGGCGCGGACGTCATAGAGTCTATGGCATTATCAGGCTGGTGGATGAGAAGCTGGATGAGCTTGCACAGGAACTGGTGAGCGAGGAGTGTGACAAGATTGCAATACTTGCCAAGGTGGATGAGATAAGGGGGCTGCTGCTTGATATTTTTGCATAGGACAGCAAATGCCCTGGCCTCCTGCGCCTGCAATTATTTTCTGATTATGTATGTAATTGGCAGAGGAATATATGGCGTCTTTGTCGCAAGTTATTTCTGAACAGCTTCTGCGGAAAAGAGAGAGATAGCTGTGCCAGTGGTTCGATCATGGCATAAATATACAGAGGAAAGTGTTCAGATATTTGGCTTAAAATTCTAAAAATGGAGGGTGCAATATGGAATTAGTAACGGACAACTACAACAGTGGAGGGAATGATTTCAAGGAGGCGCAAATGCGCAAGGAGCGCTCCATAGAGATACTAAAGGCACATAAGGTTCCCTACATAGAGCATCTTCCTGTGATGGAAACGGCCAACATGGTCAGGGTCAGGACGGCTGAGGAGATTGCAAGGCGGGCTGTGGCATGCCTGTTTGCAATCCAGGTGGCATGTGACGCAGCTGGAGGACGTGGAAGTCTGAAAAAGAGTCGGCAGTTTTTTAGTGAAAAGCTTGTGGAGTTTGGTGTGGAGGGGGTTCTTACGCACAAGGAACAGAAAGTGTTCTGCGATAAGTGTACCGATCAGGAATTTGGTAATATGACATGGAAGTATGAGGCCTATTGGGTTTTGCTGTGGGCACTCGGTATTGTCGAAAAGTTGGATTATCCGGCAGAAGCCTGTGATTGTGATTTTGCGATTAACGCAGTTGCTGACTGTAATGGGATGAAAGCATTCATGGCTAAGATCAGAATGCGCGACATTGATGAGATACTGGATGAGGCAGACTTGATCTTTCGATATGACTGGGCGTGTGTGGACGCGCGTATTCATGAAGATGAAGCGCCAGCAGGATTGAATCCAGATGTAGTGTATGAGCGGCATTGCGGATTCAATTGGCTGATTGACGCGGACGGGGCTGATGACTGGGACAATGTCGCCACAAACACCTGAAAAGGAAGAGTTGGAAATGGAAACTGGAATGGAATGTGTGTCATGGAATGATGTGGTGGGATTGACACAGCTTACAGACAATCTGCAGAGCGCAATAAAGCACAATAAAATATCACATGCCTATCTGATACAGGGTGAAAAGCTGTCAGGAAAGCGTATGATTGCGGATATTTTTGCGAGAGCGCTGCAGTGTGAATGTGATCGGACAGAGGTGGAACATCAGGCCACACTGTTTGATTTTGCAAGTGCATTGACAGATAAAAATGACACAAGTGTCAGAATGCGTCCCTGCAATCTGTGCAGATCGTGCAGACAGGCAATCAACGGCAATCACCCGGATATTATCTATGTGATACATGAGAAACCAAACGTGATATCGGTGGACAATATCAGGCAGCAGGTTAACGGGGACATTGCAATTAAGCCATACAGTGGGACGTACAAGATTTATATTATCGATGAGGCGGAGAAGATGAATGTGCAGGCACAGAATGCACTTCTAAAGACACTGGAGGAGCCACCGCAGTATGCGGTGATTTTGTTGCTTGCCACCAGGGCTGAGGCAATGCTGCCAACGATTTTGAGCCGATGTGTGGTGCTGAATACAAAACCCGTTCCAGAGGATTTGATTAAGAGGTATTTGATGCAGAGGATTCAAATACCAGACTACAGGGCGTCGATTTGCGCTTCCTTTGCAAGAGGAAATGTCGGGCGTGCGATTGAGCTTGCCTCCAGTGATACATTTGACCGTATGAAATCGTCTGTACTTAATATTCTGAAAAATATTTCAGATATGGAAATCAATCAGATTGCATCTGAAATTAAAAAAATTAATGAGGAAAAATTTGACACAAATGATTATCTTGATTTATGTTTTATTTGGTTTCGTGATGTGCTATTATATAAATCGTGTGGTCTGTACGGCGATACAAAACATATTATTTTCAAGGAAGAGGTGTCTGACATTGCCAGTGCATCCAGACGATATGGTTATGATGTGATTGAGAAAATTATTCATTCCATAGACAGAGCGAGGAGTAGATTAGCAGCAAACGTGAATTTTGAACTGACGATGGAGCTGATGTTTCTGGACATGAAAGCAGGATGAATTGGAGGAGTACGAATGAGTCTGCACCGGTATCATTGTTATGGCCGATAAAGACACAGTGGAAGGATGTAGACGGAGTATATATATTTAGTGGCAAAGTGAGGTAGATAGATATGGTGAAAGTGATTGGTGTGAGATTTCGGACAGCGGGTAAGATTTATTTCTTTGATCCGGTGGACTTTGATATAAAGCGCGGAGATCATGTGATTGTGGAGACAGCGCGTGGCATTGAATATGGGACAGTGGTGGGAGACCCGAAAGAAATTGAGGAGGAAAAGGTGGTACAGCCTCTAAAGCCTGTGCTGCGGATTGCGACGAAGCGTGATATGGAGCAGGAGGCAGCAAACAAGCAGAAGGAGAAGGATGCTTTTCAAATATGCCTGGAGAAGATTAAGAAACATAATCTTGAGATGAAGCTGATAGATGCCGAATATACGTTTGATAACAACAAGGTACTTTTTTACTTCACGGCCGATGGACGCATTGACTTTCGGGAATTAGTTAAGGATTTGGCGTCGGTATTTAAGACGAGGATTGAGCTGCGCCAGATCGGTGTGCGTGATGAGACGAAGATTCTGGGAGGTATTGGCATCTGTGGGCGGCCGCTCTGCTGTCACTCTCATTTGTCAGAATTTGTACCAGTTTCGATCAAAATGGCAAAGGAGCAGAATTTGTCGTTGAATCCGACAAAGATTTCCGGGGTATGTGGCCGTCTTATGTGCTGTTTAAAGCATGAGGAGGAGACATATGAGTATCTCAACAGAAAACTTCCGAATGTCGGGGATTTTGTGACAGCGGATGATGGACTGAAGGGTGAGGTGCACAGTGTAAATGTACTTCGGCAGCTGGTTAAGGTCATTGTTGAGGTGGACGATGAGAAGGAAATCCATGAGTATAAGGTCGAGCAACTGCGGTTTAAGAGGCGCCACAAGAAGGACAAGAATGACAAGATGAGCGATGAGGAGCTCAAGGAGCTGCGAGAGCTTGAGAAGCTCGAAAAGCAGGAGAAGGACGCGAAGTCCAAGCTTGAGGATAATTAGTATGGACATTGAATTAAAGGAAAATGAGCGCATTGATGATCTGCAGCGCAACAGCTATCAGATTATTCAGAATCCTGAGAAGTTCTGTTTTGGGATGGATGCGGTGTTGCTGAGCGGCTTTGTGCGTGTAAGACCTGGGGCAAATGTATTGGATATGGGCACTGGAACAGGGATAATTCCCCTCCTGATAGAAGCGAAAACCCAGGCATCGCATATCAGTGCCATTGAGATACAGGAGGAGAGCGCAGATATGGCGAGGCGCAGCGTGCAGCTCAACAGGCTGGAGCATAAGATCGATATTGTGACAGGGGATTTGAAGGAAGCAGACAAGTTTTTTGGTGCTGCTTCTTTTGATGTAATAACATGCAATCCGCCGTATATGATTGGGCAGCATGGTCTTATCAATCCAGATGCGCCGAAAGCGATTGCACGGCATGAGATTTTGTGTACGCTGGAGGACGTGGTTAGAAATGCTGCGAAGCTGCTCAGGCCAGGGGGATATTTCAGCATGGTTCACAGACCGTTCCGCCTGGCGGAGATTATCACTGTGATGACGGAATACAAGCTTGAGCCAAAGCGCATGAAACTGGTGTATCCTTATGTTGATAAGGAGCCCAATATGGTGTTGATCGAGGGGTGTAAAGGCGGTAAACCGCGGATGACGGTGGAAAAGCCTTTGATTGTCTACAAGGCGCCGAATATTTATACTGACGAGATCTACGATGTGTATGGGTATTGAAAGTGGATGTGTATAGCGGACTGCGGTTCATTTTATGCGACTGATACAGAAACTGTTAGGAGAAGTTGGAGGTTTACAGATGGCAGGAAAGTTGTATTTGTGTGCGACACCAATTGGGAATCTGGGGGATATCACACCGCGGGTGGTGGAGACGCTGCAGATGGTTGATCTGATTGCTGCGGAGGATACCAGAAACAGTATCAAGCTGCTAAATCACTTTGATATTCATACACCGATGACGAGTTATCATGAATATAATAAGATTGAAAAAGCCATTGCGTTAATTGAACAGATGAATGCAGGTAAAAATGTGGCGCTAATCACAGACGCGGGGACACCGGCAATCTCGGATCCGGGAGAAGTGCTTGTGCGAATGTGTCAGGAGGCCGGCATTGTTGCGACATCACTTCCAGGAGCAGCGGCGTGTATCACAGCGCTGACACTTTCTGGACTGAGTACGAGGCGCTTTTGCTTTGAGGGATTTTTGCCTGCTGACAAAAAAGAAAAGAAAGATATTCTGGAGGACTTAAAGAAGGAGTCGAGAACGATTATCTTGTACGAGGCGCCTCACCATTTAGCCAGGACGCTGGAGGAACTGTATGAGACACTTGGTGACCGTAAGCTGACGCTGTGCCGGGAGTTGACGAAGCGGTTTGAGGAGGTAAGGCCAACGACGCTCTGTGAAGCGCGCGTGTTGTTGGAAAGCGAAGAACCGCGGGGGGAGTACGTGTTAGTGGTGGAGGGCAAAAGCCTTTCGGAGTTTCAAAGGGAGCAGGAGCAGAGCTGGCAGGAAATACCGATTGAGGAGCATATGCAGCAATATGAGGCGCAGGGGATTGACCATAAGGATGCCATGAGAAGGGTCGCGAGGGACAGAGGCATCTCTAAGCGCGAGGTGTATCAATATTTGCTGGAGCTGGAAAAATAGTGTGGAAAAAATTTTTAGAGAAAATTTAGAAAATACATTGACAAATATATATAGGAATACTATACTTCTGTTTGTCGATACTGTGATAAATATGTTAAAATATGTTGTAACATAAAAGTTATTTCAGTGATAGACATGATAGGACACATCATAAGATGAAGTAGGAATGCATACAATAAAGTGTGAGAACAACATGAGTACTTTGTCGGGATACAGGATAGATTGTGTAAAGGAGATTTTTGAATGGAAAGAGTGTTTGAAATCATCGAAGAACAGTTACATTTAACAGGCATGGAGCTTACAGAGGACTTGAACCTGAAGGATGACCTTGGCGCGGATTCTATTGATTTAGTAGAGCTTGTCATGGCATTTGAGGACGAGTACGGCATTAATGCCGACTATGAGGAGATGGACAAGAAAGTTAAGACGGTTGGCGACATCATCGAATTTTTGAAAGAGCAGGGAGCAGATATCTAAGATCTGCTCCTATTAATTTCATTATGACCTTATCTTTGTAGCTTCCATCATTTTTTTCACACCATTTTGCCATGTATTTATATCAATCTGGCACTCTGACAGATAAACGGGCTTATCTTGAAACTTCTGTTCTAAATCCATGGCGTTCCCTTTTTCATAACTGTAATATTAGTCGAAGGCTGATGCAGATATGGTTGTCGAAGCGATACATCAGCATTTCTCCGGCTCCGGATATTCCACTCCGAACGTATCAACAGTAACGTTTTTCATCACCTGGTCTTCGAGCGGTCTGTCGGAATAATCGGTGTTTGTGGTGGCAATCTTATCCACGATATCCATGCCTTCAATCACTTTCCCAAACGCCGCATAACCGCCGTCCAGGTGCGGACTTGTCTTGTGCATGATGAAGAACTGGCTTCCGGCGGAGTCTGGCATCATGCTTCTTGCCATGGAGAGCACGCCGGGTGTGTGCTTTAATTCGTTTTCAAAACCGTTCTGTGCAAATTCTCCGGCGATAGCGTATCCCGGGCCGCCTGTTCCGGTGCCTTCAGGGCAGCCGCCCTGGATCATGAAGCCGTTGATGACTCTGTGGAAGATCAGGCCGTTGTAGTAGCCCTTGTTTACTAAGCTGATAAAGTTATTTACCGTATTCGGTGCGATTTCAGGATAGAGCTCCGCTTTAATGAGATCGCCGTTTTTCATTTCAATTGTAACAACTGGATTCTGTGCCATAAAAATTGTCTCCTTTTTTTGTTTATATACTCTTGAAAACGTTTCCCGGAGCGTGCTAAAAAATATTTTCCGTCAGGTGTGCGCCGCAATTTGTGGGAGATGAAATCAATTATCCTGCAGATGACAGTAATGATTCTTCAAACATGCTCTGATATCAGGAGCAGATAATTCCAAAAGTACATTCCATTGAAAGTTCTTTTATTTTGATACCGACCTATTATACAATGAAAAAGGTATAATTGGTAGACTTCATCGAAATTTTTACAAAAAAGATGCAACGAATCAGATATTATTTTCGAATATATAAGAAGAATGTGCCGGAAAGTGTATTCTTTCGGACCGTGTACGGGAGGTGAGGGAGTGGAGCAGGAGCAGCAATGGATTCGGCAGATTCAGCGCAAGGGTTCGCGGGAAGCGGCGGACAGGCTGATTCGGGCGTACTATGACGAGATATACTACTTTGTGTATCGGCAGGTGGGCAATAAGGAGGACGCCATGGATCTGACACAGAATATCTTTGTGGCGGTGCTGCGCTCCCTGCCAGGGTATCAGCCGGGGCAGGCGTGTTTCCGCACATGGCTGTATGCAGTGGCAAACAACAAAATAATTGATGCCCGCAGGAAAGTGCAGACAGACCGGATTTCTGCAAAGCCCGTTGAGGAGCAGGAACCGCCGGCGAATGATGACTTTGTGTCCCGGATACAGGACAGAATGCTTTTGGCGCAGATTGAAGAGTATGTTTCCGGTCAGGCACTGGAACAGCAGAAGGTTTTTCGGCTGCGGATTTATGCAGGGCAGTCGTTTCCGGAGATTGCGGAGACACTGGGGGAGCGGGAGGCGGCAGTGAAGGCGCGCTACTATCGCCTGGTTGATAAAATCAGAAAGGAGTTTTCGGTGTATGAATGACTGGGAAGAGATTTTACCGTCGGAGGAAGAAAAAAACAGGGCTGTCATGAGGATCCTTGACACAGCGATGCCGCGGAAAAACAGTATCTGGAGGGAGCTGTACCAGACAGCGAATGCGGTCGGTCTGCGCACGCTGTTTTGTGGGGTTGGCGACTGCTTCTTTTTGGCAGTACTTGTGCTGTGTATCTGCCTGTTTCCGGCAGCGCTGATGGTCAGGACGATGCATCTGACATCATGGCTGTTTCTGGTGTCGCCGGCTTTTTATGCACTGGCACATTTTCTGACAACGTGGAAGGAGTATCAGTCACGGACGCTGGAGTGGAAACAGACCTGGCGCATTTCATTTCAGACGATCATGGCACTTCGGATGCTGGTATTGGGGGCCGTGTCTGTGGTGGGAAGTATTCTGATCTGCGCTGTGCTATGGAGCCTGTCAAGGCAGGCGGTGTCCTTTGTGTGGATGTTGTCGGTGGCTTTTTCCGCCCTTTTCCTGTATGGCGGGAGTTCGCTGTTGTGCCAGCGGCTGTGGGGGATGCGCGCAGTCATGCCTGTTCCGTTTGTGTGGATTGTGCTCAGTCTGGTTCCTGTGGTATGGGAGCCTGCGTCAGTCTGGCTGATGCAGATACCAGTCTGTGTATTTTTGGTTATTGCAGCAGCGGGAGGAGGATTTTATCTTGCGCAGATGTATTATTTTGTATTAGGAAAATCACGGATTCCGGCTTTGTAAAAGGATGGGATGGAGGGTGAATGTATTGAATTGTAAGGAGGGAGAATCATTATGCTGTCCGTTGAAAAGGTTACAAAATGTTATGGTGATTTCACTGTGCTGGAAGAGATCAGCCTGGAGTTCACGCAGGGGGTATACGGGCTTCTGGCTCCGAATGGCGCTGGTAAGTCCACATTGATGAAAATGCTGGCAACGCTGCTGTTTCCCACGAGAGGCAAGATATTGTGGGACGGGGAAGACATTGTTTCCATGGGGGAGGCATACCGCGGGATTCTGGGGTATCTTCCACAGGACTTTGGGTATTATCCGAACTACACACCGCGCCAGTTTATGCGCTATGCAGCCACACTGCAGAAGATTGCACGCGCAGAGGCAGATCAGCGGATCAACCGTTTGCTGGAACTGGTAGGGCTGTCTGAGGCCGCAGATAAAAAGTTAAAGAAATGTTCCGGCGGTATGCTCCAGCGGGTAGGGATTGCAGTTGCCATGTTAAATGAACCGAAGCTGCTGATACTGGACGAGCCGACGGCGGGGCTGGATCCGGGGGAACGGGTGCGGTTCCGCAGTCTGATTCACGCGCTGGCAAGCGACCGGATTGTGATTTTGTCCACGCATATTGTGTCGGACATTGAGACCATTGCGGGGCAGATTATTATGCTGCGCGATCACAGGCTGCTTTGCTGCGATACGCCTTCACGGGTCTGCAGCCACTTTGGGGGGAAGATTTTTCAGATTCCAGCGGATGTACCGCTCAGGCCGCATCAGCATGTCCTCAGCGAAGGGCAGGGGGAAAATGGGACAGTATTGCGCATTTTGTCTGAAATGCCGCCGGCGGTCGGTGTGGCTGTGGCGCCTACGCTGGAGGATGCGTTTCTTGCAATTTACGCTTCGGGAGAAAGAGCGCGTTTTCAACAGGATGGCAGAAGCTGATAAGACCAAAGGGAATGAGGCTGTGATAAAAGAAGGAGTTCATGGTGAGACTGATAGCGTATGAGGTGAAAAAAGTGTTCCGCATTCCGGCTTTGTGGGGATTTTTCCTGTTGAGCTGCGGATTTAATATACTGCTGACTGCCGGACAGAACTATGAGCGGTCCTGTTTTAATCAGGTGCGAATTGCGGCAGAGCAAAATAGTTTGGATGTCAGTGAAAGGGACAATGTATTTGCGGAGTATGATACAGGGAATCTGTCAGCGTTTTATGCAGATGTCGTGAAAGAATCTCCTGTGGCAGCACGCTGGATGGAGAGAAAGTATGCGCTTTTGCAGCCGCGTGCAGAGCATCTTGCAGAAAGCGGTGCAGCGCTGGACTTCTATGCGGGGGATGCCACGTATGAATCCCACCAGTTTCTCTTTGGTTTGCTGATGCGCGCAATCCTTGCGGAGGGCAGTGTCTGTGCGATGCTTGCGGTTTTGTATCTGATGGGATATGAGCAGATAAACCGCACGGATGGACAGATGTGCACAAGCCGGACGGGGCGGCAGCTGTGGGCGAATAAGGTGGTGGCAGCATTATTGTCGGCTGTGATGCTGTATATTCTGCTGGCGGGCAGCACGCTGTTATTTTATTTTTATATGTGGGATTACAGTGGTGTGTGGCGGGATAGTGTGTCTAGTCGGTTCAACTACCTGACAGATATGCTTTACACCCGACCGTTTTTTACATGGCATGACATGACAGTGGGGGCATATCTTGTGGCAGCATTATTGCTGGGAGCGGCGCTGGTGGTGGTGTTTGGCCTGATGGCAGCAGTGTGCGCTATGGTGTTTCGCAATGTTTATGGGGCGGCACTGGTGCTTGCGCTGGTGGTGTTTGGCGGCATTGGGCTGGGAAGCCTGTTTTCACAGTGCAGGGCGTGGGGACTCTATTTGATTACAACAATGCAGCCGGCGGCAGTCTGGCTCAGTGTGAATATGTGGTTTACGGAGGCCGGGATTTGTGCATTTCTGCCCTGGCAGGAGACAATTTCGGTGGCGCTGAATCTGATGACAGGCAGTGTTTTGGCAATGCTGGCGCTGCGCAGATTTATGCGCAGAGATATTGTGTGAGCAGATATGGGTCGGTTTTATAGTGGGCAAATCGTTGGGGTAAAATATGGATTGGAAACGTGTTTTGGTTTCAGAAAGAGAGGAGCTTGGGCAATGGGACTTCTGGGCTGGGAGCTGAGAAAGATTATAAATCCGGGTATTTTAACGGCAATCATATTGTTGGGAATGGTGTATTATTTTCTGTTTTCGAATTTTTATATTCAGTATTTCTGCAATGGAGCGAATGCGGAGGCCGAGTTTGCGCTGTCTGCGGAGTGGGCTGCCAGGTATGGCGCGACGATAAATGCCTCCGGGCGCGCGGAGCTTGACACGCAGCTTGCGGATGAGATGGAAGTTTTCCGGCAGGAGCTTTTGGCGATGCCGGAGGCTTTGGAGGCAGGGATTACGGGATATGACAGCTTTTGCGAATATATGCAGCGTTATCTGGATCAGACGGCGGCAGAGGGAAACGTGGCAGACATGGAAGAGGAGCGGCTGCGCTGGAAGATTATGGGCGGAACAAACTATTACAGGATTCAGGCAATGGAACAGTTTATTGCTTCTTATGACAGAGTGGCTGATAGTGAAATCAATGAGAGGACGCTGCCGGGCTGCTATACAGATGCCATGATACAGCGCGGTGACAAACTGATGCAGTCAGAGCAAAAATATGGGTTTCTGCCAACCTGTGTCTATGATTCCACGCGGGAATACGGGCGGTATCTGGCGGTCTGGTGTGTGCTGAGCATTGTTCTGCTGCTCTCCCCGGTGCTGGTGCGTGACCGCCTGTGCAGGACACGCCCGCTGCAATGGAGTTCCGGTTATGGGAGAACTGTTTTGCGGACACAGATGAGGGCAGCATGCATTGCGGCATTCGTGGTTACAGCAGTGAATCTGGTGGTGTATGCGATTCCCTTTTTGCGGCAGAATCCGCTGATTTTTAAGGATTTTGGCCTGGAAAGCCTATGGAACAGCGCAGCTCCATGGTTTGACTGGACTTATGGGGCATATCTGCTTGTTCTGGCTGGACTGATTTTCATTTTGTCCATGGCAGCTGCACTCCTGACCGTGTTTCTTTCCAGGTACAGTGGAAACTATATTCCGATGCTTTTGAAGGCATTGCCGCTGTTTGTCGTGCTGGGGCCTATGGCCGGAGGCTGGATGCTGAACAACGCCTTTTATTTGCGAACATTGTTTCAGGAGGGACAGATCGGTGGATTCTGTGGCATGGAGGCTGTGATGGCAGTGTTTCTCCTGGCTATGGGGATTGGGCTTTGCGCGTCAGCAGCCATGCGGCAGAATCGGATGGAGCTGTATTAGCTGATTTGCTTTATGCGTTCTGCGATTTCCGCCGCGGAGGAAAGGACAAAACGATCCAGTTCTTCTTTTGACAGATACGTATCATGTTCTACAATGTTTGCAACACCGTTTGCGTAAAAATCGAGAATGAAGCGCCTGCGCTCCGCAAAGGCATTTTCGGAGAAGAAATCAACATATGTGTTTTTGATATTTGTGTTCTCGCGGTAAATGCGGAATGCCTCAAATGTGGGATTGGCTTTCAGGTACATAAAGTCCAGGTCGTACCAGTCCCGCTTGACTGTCTGCCAGAACAGCCCGCGGTTGGCTTGGAACAGTGCGCTCTGTGTTTCTTTTGCCGGATAGACAATATCTCTCGCCCAGAGCTGATCTGTGAGCAGATGCGTCAGATAGCCCAGGAAAAAGGCGTATTCTTCCCTGGTGTATGAGGAACGCTGCGCTGGCGCAAAGTACTGTGTGATGAACAGCTCCTCATGTATGTTCTTGATTCCGCTTTCATCGAGAGAACGGAAGTGGGAGATTGCCGCGTCCGGTGTAAAGCCTGTGCCATCCGCTGTCGGCACACCGCTGTCGGGCGCGATATTTCCCAGAACAAACAAGTCTGTCGGTTCAATGTGTAATTGTTGATAGAGCTGCTGTGCAACTCTCAAATGGATGATCCACGATGCCATAATCTTTTATCCTATATCCCATCTCTTCTGCAAGGACAGATCCAAATGCGATTCGAGTGCAGAAGGCGCCTGTGTCAAGTGCTGTGATCCGTTAGAAAAACATTCGTCAATATGTTCCACATAAAGTGCAGCCGGGTTAGTTGAATGCTTATATTTTATTATAAAGGTTGACGCTGCGTCAATGTCAAGTTTTTTATACCGGATTGCTATAACTGCCAGGCTGTTATATAATGAGACCAGGAGGTATGGGTATGGGCAAGAAAACAGTGGTGATGGAGGAACTTCTGCAGGGAAGAAGCATTCAAACGGAAATCGATGAGCAGATTGTGTTTAATCAGCTTGACGGGGACGTCAACGCGGTCTGGAGGAATGGTAAGGCATTTATCTTTGCGTTTAAGGTGCTTGATCCCGATGAGGACGAGGAGACACTCGAGGACACCCTTGCAAACGCCCACGCCCAGATTGAGGAAAAAAGGTACGAGGCAGAGCTGATTGCGGCAGGTTTTGCCCCGGAGCAGATACGCAAATACGGATTTGCATTTCAGGGGAAGAAGTGTCTGATAGGGTAGAGAGAGCGGAGGAAAGAAAATGGAACAGATGCAGGAGCCGGTCATTTTGATTGCGGAGGATGACAATGACATCAATCACATGCTGTCTGACCTGTTAGGCCGTCAGGGCTATCAGACACAGTCTGCCTTTTCGGGGACGGAGGCGCTGATTTATCTGGAAAGAAAAGCGCCGGACGCAGTGATACTTGACCTGATGCTGCCGGGTATGACAGGGGAGGAGCTCCTGGCGCGCATCAGGGAGACTGACGCGGGGACGGCGGTGATCGTCGCCTCTGCAAAGGACGATGTGCGCACCCGGGTGGAGCTGCTGCGCGCGGGGGCGGATGACTATGTGGTGAAACCTTTTGACACAGAGGAGCTCCTGGCGCGGCTTGAGGCAGTGCTGCGCAGAAACGCACAGGGAAACCGGCACGAGAGCGGCGGAAAAAAGCTGATGTACAAGGACATTGTGATGGAGCCGGACGGGTTTGGCATCACTGTGTCGGGACAGGAAATCGCGCTTACGCGGCGCGAGTATCTGATTCTCGAACTGATGGTCCACAACCCCGGGAAGGTATTTACCAGAAATAATATTTATGAGTCTGTCTGGAACGAGGAATACCTCGGCGAGGACAACGCAGTCAACGTACATATCAGCAATATCCGCCAGAAGCTTGCGAGGGTAAACAGTGAGGAGACCTATATCCAGACCGTGTGGGGGATTGGATTTAAGATGAAGTAAATCGTCAAAGGAAAACTTTAAAAATTCTTTATACTTTTCCTATCATTTCTAAAATGATCCTTGCTAAACTGAATAGAACGAAACCAATGATATAGGAACTGCTGCAGTACCTGTATCATTAAGAAAGGAAAGAGGCATGGAAATGAGTACGGAATATGTATTGAGGACACAAAACCTGACAAAGACATACGGGCGGCACAATGCAGTCGACAATGTCAGCATGAATGTCAGAAAAGGCGATATCTATGGACTGATCGGAAAGAACGGCGCGGGTAAGACCACCTTTCTGAAAATGGTCGCCGGACTTGCAAACCCGACACAGGGAACAATCGAGCTGTTCGGGAAAAAGGATACGCGGACCGGGAGAACGAAGACGGACTGGTTCAGAAAATCCGGGGTGGAGCTGCAGCGAAAGAGAATCGGCTGTCTGGTCGAAGAGCCGGGGTATTATCCAGGCATGACCGCGCTGGACAATCTGGAAATCGTGCGCAGGAATCTCGGAATAACGGAGAAGGACATCACGAAAAAAATGCTGGAATTCGTAAAGCTGTCGGATGCCGGGAAGAAAAAAGTGCGGAATTTTTCGATGGGAATGAAACAGCGGCTGGGGATTGCGGTATCCCTGATCCGCAATCCGGATTTTCTGGTTTTGGACGAGCCGATCAACGGGCTTGATCCGTCCGGCATCAAGGAAATCCGCGACTTGATGATAACATTAAACAGAGAGAGACAGATTACCATTTTAATATCGAGCCACATTTTGGGAGAGCTGTCAAAGATAGCGACCAGATACGGGATCATCCGGGATGGCGCCCTGGTTGAAGAGTTTGATGCGGAGGCGCTGGAGGACAGATGTAAGCGGTGTCAGAAGGTCGTGGTGGATGATACTGCCAGGGCGGCAAAGATTTTGGAGGAGCGCTTTGGAATCCGGAATTACGATGTGCCTGATGAGCATGTGATTCGCATCTTTGAGCGGTATGATGAGGCGGAGAGAATCAACAGTGCCTTCGTCATGGGAGGTATCGCGCTGCGCGAGAGTATGCTTGTGGGGCAGGACCTGGAAGGGTATTTCATGGATTTGCTTGGCAGTGACATCAGAACAGGAATCGGATTATAAAAATGGAGGGGTTGGATGTTTAATTTACTGGGTTCGGAATTATATAAATGGAGGAAAAGCAAAGCTTTTTATGTCTGTCTGCTGTCAGCGCTGGTCTGTATCCTGACAATCTGGCTGACCTTTCTGCTGGAAGATCAGGTGGAGCGCGGTGCGATCGAGAGCGGGACGATGGGATTTACCGTGATGGAGCCGACTGCAGAGGACGCGGAGGTGACGGGGATTCTGGACGATCTCAATATCATGCAGATGATTCAGACTTTTGCCGGCGGAGGTTTTTCGACCTTATTCATCGCTGTCTTTGTCTGCATATGGGTGGTCGGAGAATATACGCACGGCGCTGTCAGGAATGTGGTTGGCAAGGGATGTCCGCGCAGGGGTGTCTTTGTGGCGAAGTACATTTCATCCGTGGTGACTGCACTGGCGCTGAACCTGGCGATTATCACAGCGGTAGTGCTGACTGGTGTGGCAGTGGTGGGGACAGCACGGCTCGGAGAGACTTTCTGGCAGGACTGTCTGGCGTATGCCGGCGTGCAGCTGATGCTTGGAATGGCGTATGCCGGTGTGATTGCCATGTTCAGTGAATTTGCCAGAAGTATGGCAGCCGGCATCGGAATCGGTATCCTGTTAGCCGCGCTGTCCTCCACACTGGCAAGCGGAGCGGATTTGCTTTTCAGGATAGCGCATATTGATTTCAAAGTAAGCGATTACTGGATTGTCAGCGTGATTGAAGCCTGTCCTTATGAAGGGATTGACATGAATTTTGTGGGCAGGGCCGTCTGTGTCACGGTGGTTTGGATGATTGTTTCCCTGATTGCCGGAACGGTGCATTTCTGTGAGGCGGATGTCTGAGAATGCGGTATGTAGGGGAATCGTAAGGCTGGTTCTTAAGTGCGGAGGTGAAGATGCAGAATATCATTTGTGGAGGCGCGGCGCTGTCCATATTTATGACATGTGTGTCAGTTTTTCTGGCGGTTCGTCTGGGGCGGTACAGGCGGCAGACCAGACATATGATCGAAGAGCTTTCCATGCTGCGGCAGGAGGATACCAATTACAGGCTATCCTCCTGTTGTCGTGCCGGAAGGACGCAGGAAGTGATCGCCCTCTTTAATGAAGTTGCAGAAAAATACCGCAGTGAGATGGCTGTGCTGCGCAGGGAGAACCAGGCATACAGGGAGAGCATCACGAGCATCTCGCACGATATCCGCACGCCGCTCACCAGCGCGAAAGGCTATCTGCAGATACTGTCAAAGGATACGCTTTCCGGGGCGGCTGCCACGGAAAAGCATCGGGAGTATATTGCGATAGTGGGACAGCGCGTGGATGATGTGGCCGATCTGCTGAATCAGCTTTTCGAGTATGCGAGAGTCGAGGCGGGTGAGATGGAGTTTACCATGGAACGGCTCAATATCGCGAGTCTTTTGCTGGACACGCTTTCCCTGTTCTATGATGATTTTGTGGCTAAGGATTGTGAGCCAAAGGTCGATGTTTCGCAGATACCCTGCTATGTCCTTGCAGACAGGCATGCAATTGTCCGAATGATTGAAAATCTGGTAAAAAATGCGCTTGTACACGGAACGGGGGAATATGAATTCTGTCTGAAAAACCAGGAAGGGCATGTATATCTGAGGGTATCAAACAGGACGGAAAGTATCGAACAGAAGGACCTTGACCGGATTTTCGAGCGCTTTTACACAACAGACACCTCACGGACACACAAGGCGACGGGGTTAGGGCTTGCGATTGTGAAGCAGTTTGCAGAACACATGAACGGAGAGGTGGCAGCATCGCTTGAAGAAGGCATTTTTTCGATAGAGATTGTGTTCGAGGTTTTGTAAATGGTTGACGAACCGTTGTTTTTCCTTTATAATATAAAAAATTGTACGAAAAAAAATACAAAAAGGGGAAACGGATGGAAAAACGAAATTACAAGGCAAGAGCAAAGATTAATCTGGCGCTTGATGTGTGCCGGCGTCTTGAGAACGGGTATCACGAAGTCAGGATGGTCATGCAGATGGTTGATATCTATGACGAGCTGGAGTTTAAGAGAAGAGACGATCCGGATATCATACTATCTGTGAGCAGCAGGGATTATTTGGGCGATCTGGAGAATAATCTGATTTTCCGTGCTGCTAAGCTCATGAAACAGCAGTACAATATACAGCATGGCGTGGAGATTAAACTCAAAAAAAATATTCCTGTGGCGGCTGGAATGGCCGGGGGAAGCACGGATGCAGCAGCTACAATGCTTGCCATGAATGAGATGTATGAGCTGGGACTTTCCAGGGAGCAGCTGATGATACAGGCAGTGCGGCTGGGCGCCGACATTCCGTTTTGCATTATGGGAGGAACCGCGCTGGCGGAGGGAATCGGAGAAAGGCTCTCGCCTCTTCCGCCGCCGCCGAAGGCATCGCTGCTGATTGTGAAGCCGCCGGTTATGGTGCCGACACAGTGGGTCTATGAGAGACTCCGGCTGGACGAGCTGGAGAGGCATCCTGACATTGACGGCATGGTTGATGCACTAAAGCGGGGCGATTTAAAGGGAATCACAGACCGCATGGAAAATGTGATGGAAACTGTGACAGAAAAGGAGCACCCCATTATTACCGATATCAGGAAGATGATGCTTGGAAACGGTGCGATGAACGCGGTGATGAGCGGGAGCGGGCCGAGTATTTTCGGTGTTTTTCTCGAGGAGGACATCGCGCGGGCGGCAGCAGTTTATATTGATCAGACGCTCAAAACAAAAGGAATCAATGCACAGGTAAACGTAACGGGATTTTATAACATAGATTCGTGATTGGAGGGCAGATATGAGCATGATGAAAGACGATGAATATTTACCGCTCAGGGATGTGGTGTTCAATACACTGCGTCAGGAGATACTCACCGGAAAGCTCAAACCCGGAGAGCGTTTGATGGAAATTCACCTGGCAAATAAACTTGGCGTGAGCCGCACACCGATTCGGGAAGCAATCCGAAAACTCGAACTTGAAGGTCTGGTGATCATGATACCAAGGCGCGGGGCTGAGGTGGCGCAGATCACGTTAAAGAGCCTTGAGGATGTCATGGAGGTAAGGCGCGCGCTGGATGTGCTTGCGATTGAGCTTGCCTGTGAACGTATGGGACAGGAGGACCTGGACAGTCTCTATCAGGCGTGTGAGGATTTCAGGGCAGCTGTCAAGACAAAAGACACGCGAATGCTTGCAGAGGCGGATGTGGCATTTCATGACAAGATTGTGCTGTCCACCGGAAATGCAAGACTGATACAGCTGGTCAGCAATCTGTCAGAACAAATGTACCGATACCGCTTCGAGTATCTGAAAGACGCTTCATCCCATGAGATGCTTCAACAGGAGCATCTGGAAATGTACCACAGCATTTTGAAAAAGGATAAGCTCACGGCTGCGGATGTGGTCAGAAAGCACATCAACAACCAGGAGGAAGCCATTATCAAGCAGCTTCAGCTTGAAAAAGGTGACCGCAGAAAAAGTGTATAAACATTGTATTTATGTCCATACTTACTAATAGGAGAGAAATTGTTGCAGAAAATGGGAGGTATGGACATATGTTTTTGTGGAAACGATATATAAAAAATATACTGATGGCATTTGGCGTAGTGCTTTGGGTAGGTGCACTCAGCCCTGAGATTTTTATTCAGTCGGGACTCAGTTGTATTCTTGACGAGAACGGTGAGGAGCTTACGGCCGAGGATGCAGAGAAATTCATGGAAGCCTATTTTTATGGAAATGCGAATGAAAATTCAGGCCAGGATGCCACAGTGGAGATTCAATATAAATTTGCGCTGTTGGAATGGCTGCGGTAAATGGTATGCGTGCCAAAGCGCACGAGGAGGTATGATTATGACAAAAGAAGTGCTGATATCCATACGTGGACTTCAGTTCGTTGACAATGAGATCGGGCAGTCCGCTTCCGACGAGGAGCTTGATCAGATTGAGACAATCTGTCCGGGAGAATATTACTATCGAAATGACGCACATTATGTCCGCTATGAGGAGCTTATGGAGGATATGCCGGAATCGGTCAGAAGTATGATAAAACTGAAGGGAAAAGAGTTTTCCCTTTGGAAAAAGGGTCCCATCAATGTTCAGATGATGTTTTCCGAGGGGAAAAAAACCATGACAGATTATTTTACCCCCTTCGGAAATATTCTGGTTGCAATGGACACGAAAGAAATCAATGTTAGCGAGAGCCAGGACTGCATCAGCATACATATTGCCTACGGGTTGGAGGCAAATTACCAGTTTATAGCAGACTGTAACATCACGATTGAAATCAAAAGCATTAGATGCGCATAGTGCTACTGCATCGGTTCCTGCGGATTGTCCCTGCGGATCTCATCGAGCAGATGTTTCATGCGCCGTTCCATCTCGGAGAGTTCCCCGGAGTAATTGCGAAACGCATCAGTGGTTTCATCGGGCGTCTCACCCTTGTAACAGATGCGATGCTCCATACTTGCCCATAAGTCCATGGCAAGTGTACGAAATTGTATTTCGACAGGATAGTACTGCATGCCTTCAATGCGGTACACAGGAATGCCAAGTACCATGTGGTAGCTCTTGTATCCGCTGTCCTTGGGATAGTGGATATAGTCGCTCTCTTTCAGAATCAACAGGTCCGTCTGTGTCTTCACGAGTGAGAGTATGCTGAAAATATCCTCCACAAAATAACAGATTACACGGATTCCGGCGATGTCTGTCAGATTATCCTTTGCGGTGTAGGCTGTCACGGGAAGATTCTTGCTGGAGAGCTTTTTCTCAATGCTCTTTCTGCTCTTGATGCGCGCCTGGATATTGTGGATTGGATAGTCCCTGTATTTCTTCCGGTAATCTTCGTTCAAGCCGTTCATGCGGACTTCAAGCCTCGTCATGGCCTCGCGGTACGGTTCTACGAGCTGATCGTACTCTTCCTGAGGGATACGCTCCATTTTAGAAGGTGATATAAAAGAGAGAGCCTTTGGCGGTTCATATATACCTTCACTGTTCATTTCCTTCAGTATATCATTTTGAAATTCGTTTTTCCTTGCTATCAAAATTTCCGCCCCCTGATGCATGCAGCTGATGAAATAATATTTACCCCTTTTGCCACTTTGAAGTGTGTTTGACAGAGAACATCGCTCAAACACGCTCTAATATAGTATGCACATTTTTCATGATTGTTTCATACAAAAACAACAGAAAAAAACTTTTCAGAAGCTTCTGCATGCGTTATTGCTTCTATATATTCAATATAGCTCAAAACTGCTGCGAAAGCAATGAGAAATGTATAAAATTAACAAAAATAATATAAAACATTCCTTCTTTTTGTTAAATGTGTGTTACACCAGCACAGTACACATTGCTGTTCCTTTATCAAAGTAGAGGAAAAGATAAATCGTTATTATTCACGCCTCGGAGCCGTCAATAATAACAGCTTGCAAAAGGAATAAGGAACAATCTACAAAAACAGTGGAAAAGATACTGTAGTTGGTGCTATACTATAGTTGCGAAGGCAGAAGGGGAAAGGCATCAAAAACAGTGATTGATAGTAGTTATGAGTACAATAAGGAAAGGATGGACAACATATGAAAATTGCACTGATCAACGAAAACAGCCAGGCGGCGAAAAATGCCATGATTTGCGAGACACTCAAGAAAGTCGTGGAGCCGATGGGGCATGAAGTATTTAATTATGGAATGTACACTGCGGAGGATGAGCACCAGCTGACTTATGTGCAGAACGGTATTCTGGCAGCGGTGCTTCTAAACTCCGGGGCGGCGGATTTTGTCATAACAGGATGCGGCACAGGCGAAGGAGCCATGCTTGCGTGCAACGCATTTCCCAAGGTACTCTGCGGTCATATCGAGTCACCGCTCGATGCATATCTGTTCTCACAGGTAAACGATGGAAACTGTGTGGCACTACCATTTGCGGAGAACTTTGGCTGGGGCGGAGAGCTCAATCTGGAATATATCTTCGAAAAACTGTTCTGTGCACCGGGCGGTGGCGGATATCCGAAGGAACGTGTTGTGCCGGAACAGAGAAATAAGAAGATTCTCGACGAGGTAAAGACCGTGACACATGCTGATCTGTGTGATATTTTACCCAGACTTGACAGAGAGCTCTGCAAGGGCGCACTGAGCGGGGAGAAGTTCAAAGAGTATTTCTTCGCAAACTGCAAGTGTGACAAGATTGCGGCGGTAGTCAGGGAAATCATCGGGGAGTGAATAAGATGCTGTTAGATAAGATTTATTACACGGTGAACAGTCTTGAGGGCGACTATGCGTATCTGAAGAAGGAAGATGAAGTGTCAGACGAGCTGAAATGTGTCGCGCGTGCGCTGCTTCCGCCTGAGATTTCTGAGGGGACACGGCTTGTGTATGAGATGATGGAGTACAGTCTGGTGTACTAAATAAAGGTAGGAATGGGATGAAGAAAAAGGGACTGTCTGAAAATAGACAGTCCCTTATGTTATGTACAGTGCAGCGGACTGGGATTCCGATTTGATATCACAGTTCCAGAGCGATACTTCCCAGCAGCTCCCAGGCAGCATCCCGTTCACGCTTTTGCTCCGGATTCAGCTGATCATAGGGACACAGCATGGGGTGCTGTCTTGCGATATCATTCCGCGCAGGTCCGTAGCTCCAGTTGTAAAAAGTGTAGAAGCGCAGCCATCGGGTGTGGTCCAGTCTGCGGTACATTTCCTGCATCTCTGGAGATTTCCTGTTTTCGCTGTATACTTTATATGCCTTTTGTGTGATCTCGGGAGTCAATTCTGTAACCGTCTCATCGTCCAGGAGAATTCGAATCTTCATCAGGAGGTGGTCGGCTGCAGCAATCTTGGAATCCCGGTGGAAATCATCCAGCTCGTCCCAGCTGTGCGTGGGGTATGAGACAGAGCGGCAGAAGATTTCATTGATCGTGATGGCGGCCCTGTTTAGTGCAGTCCGCATGATCTGGTCTGGTGTGTAGATTTCCTCATTGGTTCCAAAATAAGATACACCGGGGGTTCTTCGATTGCTGTGCAGATGGATGCGGCCCTGAAGTTTGTAATAGCTGTTGAGCCGCCAGAAGATATTCCACCCTTCCGGCTCGTCATCCGGGCAGATGATGATGCGGTCTGCCAGTGCCATAAGCGCATGGTGGTTTTCCCACAAATCGTTATGGAAAATCAGGGAGTCTGTCGTCTCGGAGACTTCATTCAGAGAAAATGTCTCGTGCAGGCGATTGTGCATGGCAAGAAATTTTCCCGCATCACCGAAAATGTGATAGGCGACATGCTGGCTGACAGAGAGGATATTGGTCATAATCGCCCGCTCAAGGATACAGCGCCCGTAATTGCCAAAGCCGATGAGCACGATCGTATTCTCGCGTCTGCACAGCGGTTTGGAGTGCCAGTACTGTCTGGCGCAGCAGTCATAGCTGTGGAAGAAGTTGATATTTCCCGACAGGTGGTCCCGCCCGTTTGTCGTTCTCGCGTACACTTCCACAGGCAGTGCGTGCAGGTCGATCGCACGGATATTTGTGCCAATATCGTTCTCTTTCATCAGAAAAATTTTGCATTTTGAGCCGGTATTTTTCTTGTGTGCGACGATTCTGGCGGGGGAGACGTTGATAAACAGGCACGGATAGTTTGGATATTCTGTCTGCTCATCTCTCTTTTCACCGAAAATAATCACAGTGTCAGGGTCTTCTTTATATATGTTTTCCGCCAGCGTACTGGATTCCACACTGTAATCAGCAAAATAGTACCAATTTTTCTTTCGCTGGAAACCAAGCAGGAAGAGCGGAAGTCCTTCGCTGGTGACAAAGGAGATCACAGCGCCGAACAATGTCATCATAATGCCTGCGGACAGCAGGAGAAAGATGACGCCAATCGCCTGTCCAAGAGGTGTTACAGGTGTCAGATCACCGTAGCCGACTGTAGTCAGCGTGACCAGGGAATACCAGAAGGCATCCCGGAAGGAGCGGATGGTTGCGCTGCTGTCATTGTACTCGGACAGGAACAGAACAGTTAACAGGATGACATAGATGACAAGCAGGAGGATTGTCATGCGCAGATAGATTTTATTCTTTCTTTTCATAATTCCCTACTCCTTTCTGGATCCGGACTGGTGCTTTGCGTCCTGCTGCTGTTCTCGGTAGTCGCTGGGACACATGCCCATTTTCTGCCGGAAAATTCTTGAGAAGTACAGCGGGTCTGTGTAGCCCACGGTATGTGCGACAGAGCGGACGGACAGCGCGGTGCTTTTCAGCAGGATGCACGCCTGGCGCAGCCGGTAATCCAGCAGGTAGTTTTGGATGGATACGCCGGTAAAGGATTTGAACAGGCGGTGGAGATAGGAGCGGTTGATATTGAGATGGTCAGCGATGTCCTGTATGCTGATCTGGTCGCAGTATCGTCCCTCTATGAATTTCAGTGCCTCCTCAGCGTAGTCTGCTCTTTTCTCGTCACAGGAGTAGTGGGGGCTGGGGAATTTGCGGGCGAGCAGAAAGAGATACTCATACATGATGCTGTTCATGATGAGGTCACGGTTGTGGGGGAGCTTGTCCGCCTCAAACATTTTCTCATGACAGAGCCGCATCTGGTCGTCCTGACCGTAATGAATGACCAGATTGTCCCAGAGTGTAGTCCGCTCCAGGTACCCTCTTACCTTGATGCCCTGCATCCCGATCCATGTGTAGCTCCAGGGGGCATTTTGGTCCGCTTCGTAATAGATGAGTTCGCCGGGACAGATGAGAAAGGCATCGCCCTCCCTGAGGCGGAACAGTTTTCCTCTTGCCTTGTAAACGCCGCAGCCGTCCAGTATGTAGTGAATCAGGTATCCGTTGCGCAGTATGGGACCATAACTGTGTCCGGGCGCGCAGTTTTCATAGCCGCAGGTGTAGATCATCGCGTCGATATTCCTGAAAAAATCATTGGAAAAATTGTAATCCTGCATGATATCAGTCCTCTCCAATCTACTGTGTATGTGATGGGTATACAGGAATCGTATTTTAGGTCATAATGTTCAATATCAAAGTCACATTTCTCCATATGAATCCTATTATAATACGCTATAATGTAAATTACAAGAGCAATATAAAAACGCGTTGGAAGTGCTGTTACAAATGTTAGGAACTGTAGGAAAATAAGTGATACAGATTGCGCAGGATATTTCTTCGAGAGTGCAGTACAAAAAACGTAGGCGTAGTGGGCTACGGCGAGGCTTTTTGTGCTGTGCTATCGGAGAAATAGACAAGTCAAGATGTGTCACTTATTTTTCTACAGTTCCTTACTGTTCACAGGTCAGGAATGCGCTGGACTGCGCATTCCGTGAGAAAACGTACAGCTTGAAATGCAAAAATCCATTTGCATGGATTTTTGCCCGTTACTGGAACGGAGTGAACAGTAACTTACAAATTGCTTCTGTTACTGTGGCCACGGGAAAAATAGAAGACAGGATGCTTTTGCAGAAAAGAAAGAGGAGGAGCATGGAATGGATGCAAATAAGCGACAAAGATATGAAAAAATCTCCATAGAGCTTACGCGGTTAGTCGGCGGCAGGGAGAATATTCAGGGAGTGGCCCACTGTGCGACGCGCCTGAGAATCGTTTTAAACGATAACGATCTGGCAGATTTGAAGGCGATTGAGGATGTCGATCTTGCGAAAGGGGTTTTCGTGGCCGGCGACCAGGTTCAGATCATATTTGGCGCCGGGCTGGTGAACGATGTGTACGAAGTGTTTGCGGAACACAATAACATGAAAAATATGAGCCTGAGCGACTTAAAGACGGTGGCGAACAAGAAGATGAACCCGCTGCAGAGGATTATCAAGGCACTGTCGGACGTGTTTGTGGATATAATGCCTGGAATCCTTGCCGCAGCGCTGCTGACAGGACTCTCCGGTGTCCTTGGCAACATGGAGTTTGTGCAGGCAAATGATACCCTGTACGGCATCAACAGACTGATTAACATTTCTTCCGGGGCGATCTTTGGATTCCTGCCGCTCGCAGTCGCGTACAGTGCGTGCAAGCGGTTTGGCGGAAGGCCGATTATGGGAATCGTCATCGGCTGTATCATGCTGAGCGACAGCCTGGCAAATGCGTACTCAGCAGCGCAGGGGACTGTGGAGGTCACAACGCTGCACATTTTTGGGCTTGGAGTTGATCTGGTCGGTTTTCAGGGAGGCATTATCGTGGCACTGCTGATGGGCTTTGTGACGGCGAAGCTGGACGTTTTCTTTGAAAAGAAAGTGCCCGAGGTCATTCGCCTGCTGCTGTCGCCGCTGCTCACGACGCTGGTGGGCGCACTGCTGCTGTTCACGGTGATTGGTCCGGTTGGACGGGGACTCTCGACAGGGATCACCAATGCGCTGGTGTGGATGACGCAGAATCTGGGTGTGTTTGGCTATGCGGTCTTCTCCGGATTGCAGCAGCTGGTGGTCATCACGGGCCTGCACCACATCTTTGGCGCGATCGAGGCGCAGCTTCTGGCGGATACGGGCAGGAATTTCTTAAATCCGCTGATGTCAGTGGCGATTATCGCACAGGGCGGTGCAGTGCTTGGGTACCTGGTGCGGCACAGAAAGAACGTGAAAACAAGAGAATTGTGTATTCCCAGCTTTGTGTCCGTGCTGTTTGGAATCACGGAGCCGGCGTTGTTCGGAATCAATTTGAGATACCGTTTCCCGATTATCGGCGGCTGCATCGGCGCTGCGATGGGCGGAATCGTGGTATATCTCACCAACCTGGCGGCAGTTGGATTTGGAACAACAGTTCTGCCGGGAATCGCGCTTGCTGACCCGGCAAACAACGGATACATCAATTACATGATCGCACATGGGATTGCCATTGCAGGCGGATTTGTCATGACACTGGTACTGGGGAAATTCATGGACCAGGTGCAGGACGAGGCGGTGGACACAGGCGCGGCGCAGCAGGTGCAGACAGAGATGGCCCCGCAGGAACAGGATCAGGTGCAGGAAGCGCCAAAGGAAGAGGTCTTTTTCGGATATGCGGACGGACAGCTGATTACGATGGAGGATGTCAGGGATGACACGTTTGCAAACAAAGTACTCGGGGACGGCATTGCCGTGATACCGTCGGCGGGAAAGGTTTATGCGCCAGCAGACGGAACCATTTTGAGTGTGTTTGACACAAAGCATGCGATCTGTTTTGCAAGCAGCTTTGGGACGGAGATTCTGATACATATCGGTGTGGACACTGTGAACCTGCAGGGAAAATATTTCACGGCACATGTGAAGGACGGAGACCAGGTGAAGAAGGGGCAGCTGCTGGTTGAGTTTGACAGGGACCAGATCGAGAAGGCGGGGTATGACACGGTGATTCCGATGATATTTACCGATCTGCCGGATGAAAAGACGCTTGAAAAACCGTTGCCCTGTCCGGTGACAAAAGATACGAAGGCAGTTGTAGTCAGACTGTGTGCGGAGGGGTAACCGATTCGTAAGGAACTGTCCGGGAACAGGAAGGACGGGGATGCGCAGGCTGTTTTTGAACAGTTCCGAAAAGGTGGAATAGGATATGGATAAAAAATTGATTTTTCTGGACATTGACGGGACACTGGTCTCTGCCATGAAGGAGCCTTCGGCGCTTGTAAAAAAGGCGGTGCGCGGCGCGCGTGGAAACGGGTACAAGGCGTTCTTGTGCACGGGAAGGAATATGGCAATCATAGGGGAAGATATCCGCAATGTCGGGTTTGACGGAATCATCGCCAGCGCCGGCGCACATGTGGAGGCGGAGAACGAAGTGATCTTTGACAGCCTGCTTCCGGAGAAGACAGTACAGGAGTGCCTCGCTGTGTTTCATGGGCAGGGGATTTACTGCAGGATAGAGAGCCCGGAGGGAATCTATACAGACCCGCAGATGGAGGCGCTTCTGCGGACGGCAAAGCCCGATGCGGCGAACTCGGAGCTGATCCGTATGCAGAAGGAGATCGAGAGCGGGATTGTCATACAGCCATATGACCAGTATCCGCAAAGAGGGGCATACAAGATATGCTTTACGGCGACGAATCTGGAGACGATCGAGGAGACAAAGAAGTATCTGGGAGACAGGTTCAGCTATGTCGTACATCCGTATGGGGACAGCAGTGCCTGCTTTAACGGGGAGATTATCCCCCGGGAGGTCGACAAGGGCAGAGGGATGGAGCTGATCTGCCGGTATTACGGGGCGGACATGAAGGATACAGTGGCATTTGGCGACAGTATGAACGACTATGAGATGATGAAATCTGCGGGGTGCAGCATCGCGATGGGAAATGCCTGTGAGGAGTTGAAGGACATGGCGGACCGTGTGTGCGGAAATGTATGGGACGATGGGATTTATTATGAATTTCAGAGAATGGGATTTATCTGAAAACAGAATCTAAAATTGAGAAAGGAAGATGCGAGATGAAAAAATTTAGTTACACAGTTACAGACGAGGTAGGAATTCATGCAAGACCAGCTGGACTGCTGGTGAAGGAGGCAAAAAAGTATGCCAGCAGGATCGTGATTCACAAGGACGGAAAGACGGCGGAGGCAGGAAAGCTGATGGCTGTCATGGGACTGGGCGTAAAGTGCGGTCAGACGGTCGAGGTAGAGATTAGCGGGGATGACGAAGAGACTGCATACGAGGCAGTCAGGGAGTTTTTCGAGAAAAATCTGTAGGAGGGATACGATGCAGTTTGATGGAAAATCAGTCTATAAGGGAATTGCGCTGGGACCTGTCCTGGTGCTGAAAAGGCATGACACGCAGGTGCGCAGAAGGAAAGTGGAGGACGCGGAGGCTGAGATTGGGAGAGCAAAGACAGCCAAAGAGCAGGCAAAGGAGCAGCTTCAGAAACTGTATGACAAAGCGCTGAAGGAAGTGGGGGAATCCAATGCCGCAATTTTTGAGGTACATCAGATGATGCTCGATGATGAGGATTATCTGGAGTCCATTCACAATATGATTCGGACGGAAATGGTAAATGCGTCGTATGCAGTCGCTGTGACAGGGGACAATTTTGCGGAGATGTTTGCGGGCATGGACGATGATTACATGAAGGCGAGGGCGGCGGATGTCAGGGACATTTCCGACAGGCTGATCCGCATACTGGAAGGAGACGGGGAGAAGGAATTATCTGCCATGGAGCCGTCTGTCATCGTGGCGGATGATCTGAGTCCCAGTGAGACTGTGCAGATGGATAAGGAGAAAATCCTTGGGTTTGTGACCGTGCATGGCTCGACCAACTCCCATACCGCGATATTGGCGCGCATGATGAACATTCCTGCCCTGATTGGTGTGCCGGTGAATCTGGAGGAAGTCCGCACGGGAATGATGGCTGTGGTGGACGGTTTTGAGGGGAAAGTGATCTTTGGGCCGGATGAGGAGCAGTGTGCACAGGCGAGAAGGCGGATGGAGGAAGAGCAGGAGAAGCGCCGTCTTCTGGAAAGCCTGAAAGGAAAGGACAACGTAACGTCTGACGGGAGACATATCCATCTGTATGCCAATATCGGAAGCGTCAGCGATGTGGGATATGTACTGGAGAATGACGCTGGCGGAATCGGGCTGTTCCGCAGTGAATTCCTGTATCTGGGCAGGGACGATTTCCCCACGGAGGAGGAACAGTTTCAGGCATACAGGCAGGTAGCGCAGACGATGGCGGGAAAAAAGGTAATCATCCGCACGCTGGATATCGGCGCGGATAAGCAGGTCGATTATTTTCAGCTGGGAAAAGAGGACAATCCGGCCATGGGATACCGCGCCATTCGTATCTGTTTAAAGCAGCCAGAAATATTTAAGACGCAGCTGCGCGCGCTTCTGCGGGCGACGATGTACGGAAACATTTCAATCATGTATCCGATGATCACGTCGGTGGAGGAAGTGGAGCAAATCTTTGCAATTGTGAAAGAGGTTCAGAGGGAGCTGGACGAGACGGGAATCCCGTACAGACAGCCTGAGCAGGGAATTATGGTCGAGACGCCTGCGGCGGTCATGATCAGTGATGAGCTTGCACAGCTGGTGGACTTTTTCAGCATTGGAACCAACGACCTCACCCAGTATACACTTGCCGTCGACAGGCAGAATGCGCGTCTGGATGATTTCTACCATCCGCATCACAAGGCGATCCTGCGGATGATAAAAATGGTGGTGGACAATGCACATAAGTACGGAAAGTGGGCAGGTATCTGCGGCGAGCTGGGTGCGGACCTGGAGCTTACGGAAGAATTTGTGCGCATGGGGCTTGACGAGCTCTCCGTCGCACCGTCCATGATTCTCCGAATCAGAAAGGCAGTCAGGGAACTGTGACAGAAAGACAGGAGCCCTCCATTCCCTGAATCATATGGTCTAAAATGTTGCAGAAAAGCAAACAGATATTCTTTGACAGAGCTGCTGAAACTGCAAGGTTTATGCATAGAAAGCACGCCGGTTGTGTGAAGTCTGTTAGGAACTGTAGAAAAATAAGTGATGCAGATTGCGCAGGATAGTTCTTTGAGAGTAAATTACTTCGTAATGGTACAAAAAACGCAGGCGCAGAAGGCAAAAGGGCAATGCCTTACGGCGAGGCTTTTTGTCAATTGCCTCAGCAATTTGCTATCGGAGAAATAGACAAGTCAAGATGCGTCAGTTATTTTTCTACAGTTCCTTATATCATATGGTTTAGGGAAAGGAGTGCGTCCAGGAAGGATCATTATGAACCTGCTATGCTCTGAAATTACTTTTTTCATAATAGATATGTCTTGTTTCATTGCTTCGTAGTCCTTAACGCTGTCTTTATATCTGTCATATGTTGAAATGTAGCAAGCCTGAAAGTTGTTGAGTGGCGGTTCAATGTCATTTTCAAGCGTCAATTCAACATGTAGTACTTTTGATTTAATTTCGTTGACATCTTTTTCTACATTTCCATTTCTTAGTTCGGCTTTTTCAAGTTTTGTGTGGACATTCTTGATATTCTGGACATCTTTAGTTATATGATCTCATTTTGTATCCATCATATTTGATATTGCTAATAATAAATCGTTATCAGTCATTGTGTGATCACTCCTAGAATCTAAATGACAATATTCATATTTTGTAGTAAAATAAATTAGAAGTTGAAAAGAAATATGATTTCTGAAACACGAGTGTTCGTCAAGCTGCTGCGGCGCGATTTTTGCACAGCGGCAGTTTGCAGGGAGATTAGTATGAAGATACAGACGGATTTGTGCGGCAGTCATATACGAATCAGAAACTACAGGGAATCCGATCTTGGGTTTCTCACAGATATGTGGTTTGATGAAGAGAATGGAAAGTATTTAAGTGACCCGACGAGGGAGTATGTCGATGATAAATTTCAGAAGGCGCTCGATACGCTTGGAGAAAGTGAAACAGGCTATTATCTTGTCATTGTGCTTGCAGACACTGGGGAGCGTGTCGGCTCGTGCTGTATGTTTCCAGACGAGACAGGGAAGATTTATGACATTGGTTATTGTATTCACAAGAGATTCTGGGGGAAGGGATATGGAGGGGAAGCGCTCTCACTGATGCTTGACTGGATGGAGACGCAGGGAGCCGGGAAAGTGACGGCGGAGGTCTCGGTCGGGAATGTGCCGTCGAACCGGCTTCTTGGCAAGTTTGGGTTCGTTGTTGAGAGAAGGACGAAATTTCAGAAATATCATATGGATATCTCCTTTGACAGTTTCATCTACGGCAAGGAGCTGGTTTTGGAATCTGCTCTGAATTAAAAATATGTTATGATGGGATTTTATGGAGTATCCGGGGATAGAAAGTTAGGGTGAGAAGTTATGCGTATCGCATATTGCGAGGACGAGGCTGCGCAGGCGGAGCTTGTCCGCAGCATGATCATGCAGTGGGCAGAAAGCCGGCGGATAGCGGCGGATGTCGTTTTGTTTGAGAGTGCGGAGGAGTTTTTGTTTAAGAATGACGACTATCCATATGACGCCGTATTTCTGGATATTGCGATGCGGCAGATGAATGGGGTCGAGCTTGCGCGCGCAATCCGCGGGAAGGACAGAAAACTTCCGATTGCCTTTCTGACAGCGGACAAGACGTTTGCCATCGAGGGCTATGAGGTGCATGCAGTGCGGTATCTGCTCAAGCCGATCGCAATGGAGAAGCTTGGCAGTCTGCTCGATGAGCTGTCGGCGGAATGCGGGGGCAATCCAGAGGACACGGTCTGCATCACGATTGGGGAGAAGGGCGCGGTCAGAAAACTTGCGGAGAGCAGCATTTGTTACGCGGAGGTACTCGGTCACTATACACAGCTTCATCTGAATGACAATACCGCAATCCGTATCAAGGAAAGTCTGGCAGCAGTCGCGGAAATGCTGCACAGGAAAGAACTGTTTGTGAAATGTCACAGGAGCTTTGTGGTGAATCTTTCGTATGTTGAGAGAATCAGCCGCACGGAATGCACGCTCTCCGGCGGGGCGGTGCTTCCTGTCAGCCGCAGCGCCTACCAGGAGCTGAATGAGCGGTTTATACAGTATTATAGGGAATGAGGGACTGGAGGAAAATAATTTATGAAAGAAAACAAAACGCGGTCATTGTTCATTATCATTAATGTGATTGGCGTCATTGGTCTTGTTTATTTTGCGATTCCGTATCTTACCCATGACACTACAATCGTAAATCCAATTGCGATGCTGCCTGGAGAAGCGTGGGATTGGGCAGGTATGGCATTGACATTCGGATGGATACCGCTTTTGATTATGAATAGCTTAGGATTTTTATTCGTGCGGGTCAAGGAAAAAATGTGAGATTTCTGTTTTTTATCCCAAGCGTGATCTGTCTGGTGATTGTGTACTGTTACTGGACCCAGGTAATGGCTGCAGGGTAACGCTGAGAATTTATGATAGAAGATTTGGAGAATGTTCATGAATACAATCATAATGATTCTGTCAATCCTTTTTCTGCTGATAGTCACGGTGTATCTGCTGTATCGTATGCTGGACGGCGTATATGAGAGGCAGATTGCGGCATATCAGAACAAACTATTGAAAAATGAGGTCGATGAAGTGCACAACATCTATCTCACGATGCGGGGCTGGCGGCATGATTACCACAATCATATGCAGTCTGTCAAGGCATATCTGGCGATGGATAATCTGGAAGCGGCAAGGGCGTATCTGGACAGGCTTGAACAGGATTTGGATGATATTAACCTGCTCTTTAACACTGGAAATATCAATGCCGATGCCATCTTGAACTCCAAAATTTCCCTTGCGATCAAGAAGGGAATCCGTGTGGACTACAAGGCGACAGTGCCAAAGGAGCTTGCCGTGTCGGACATTGACCTGTGCGTAGTCATCGGCAATCTGATCGACAATGCGGTGGAGGCGTGCGAGAAGGTGGAGCCGGACAAGCAGTTTATCCGGCTCTATATTGGCATCCTGCGCAGACAGCTCTATCTGTCGGTCAGCAATGCGACGAACGAGGTCGTGCGGAAATTTGACGAGGAGTATATCACGACAAAGCGCGGCAACCACGGACACGGACTGAAACGGATCAACAATATTGTGGACAAGTACGACGGCTACATCAACCGCAAGAACGAGCCAGGCGTCTTTGTGACAGAGATTATGCTGCCGCTCTAGTGAAATTGATTGAACCGACCTTCCATTCAGGTACAGATTTTTACCATCTGTGCCTTTTTCTGTGCAAAGGCAGGGAAAGAATGGTAATATGGCTGCAGACAGGGAACAGATGCCATAAAAGGGAAGCCATGAGACGCTCCTGGCAAGTGGGGGAGATCAAATGTACGTGCAAAGGATTTGTGTAAATGAAGATATTTTACAAGACTTATTTCCATTTTCAGACTACAATAGGAAATGTACCTTGACTTGTCTGGTTCTCTGATTATGAAACGCGCAGTGGCCTGCTGAACCTGCGTTTTGTGACCGGCGCGCCCAGAGAACTATCCTGCGCAGGAGGTACATGTTATTTCGGAATAATTCCCAAGGAAGGAGGACGACATGAAAAAGGAAGTCAGGACTGTTGTGTATGATGAGGAATTAAGACTGGAGGCGTATCATCTCGAGGGGATTGTGCAGCCGTTTCCGAACCATTTTCATGATGAATACTATGTGATTGGATTTGTCGGGGGCGGACAGCGGATGCTCTGCTGCAAAAATAAGGAATATATCATTGGGAAAGAGTGCATCGTACTGTTTAATCCGGGCGACAACCATGCCTGCACGCAGAGCGACGGCGAACGGTTTGACTATCGGGGACTGAATATTCCAAAGGAAGTCATGCTCGATTTGGCGGAGGAGGTGACCGGGAAACGGGAACTCCCCGGATTTTCCGAGAACGTCATTATTGACGATGAGGCGGTGAGCTGCCTTCGTCCGCTGCATGAGATGATCATGAAAGGCATGGGAGACTTCGGGAAAGAGGAAAAGTTACTGCTCCTGGTTTCCATGCTGATTCAAAATTATGGGCAGCCGTTTGAGCGCTGTATTCCAGAGTGCAGACAGGAGATCGAGAAAGCCTGCGCATATATGAAACAGCACTTTGCCGAGCGCATTTATCTGGATCAGATCTGCCGCCACACAGGTTTGAGCAAATCGACACTGCTGCGCGCATTCACAAAATCAAAGGGCATCACGCCGTACCGCTATCTGGAGACCATCCGCATCAACGAGGCAAAGAAGCTGCTGGGGCAGGGCGTTGCGCCGGTGGAAGCGGCGGTACAGACGGGATTTGCCGACCAGAGCCATTTTACCAATTATTTTAACAGCTTTATCGGGCTTACACCCGGCTGTTACAATGAAATCTTCTCGCCGAAATACAGGGGCGGGAGTCCGAAGGAGGGAGACGGATATGGACCTGCAGAATGAGAAGTGTGTCATGGTGATTGACGGGAATCTGCCGTTGGGAATCATTGCAAACACGGCTGCCATCATGGGTATTACACTGGGAAAGGAGCTGCCGGAGGTGGTGGGCAGGAATGTATCCGACAAATCAGGCAATCCGCATCAAGGCATTATTGCATTTCCGGTTCCTGTTTTAAAGGGAAACATGGAGTTGATAAAATTAATCAGAAAAAGATTATATGAGCCGGAATTTTCGGATTTGTCAGTGGTTGACTTTTCGGATCTGGCGCAGGGCTGCAAGACGTATGAGGAATTTGTGGAAAAGATGGAAATGACATCCGAGACCGAATTGAATTATCTGGGAATTGCGATTTGCGGCGCGAAGAAGAAAGTCAATAAACTGACGGGGAGTATGCCGCTGCTGAGGTAGGGCAGTGCGAGGTGGAATGCGGAGACACTCTTAGGACACATACTTCAAAGCAGTACAATCCCGATATGCAAGTATTCTGAAGCGTGTTCCTCAGAGTGTCTGCACGTTCCGCAGAGGATAGAGAGAATAACTCAGACAGTCACTGCCATCCCATCATATGCGGTCAGAAAGCCTCCTGCGGCAGCCAGCGCGGAAAGGTCGTCATGCAGGGGGCAGCACCCATGGGAAAAGTGTGTGATGATGAAGGTCGTGGAACTGTCCGCACAACCTTCCCGCAGCATGTTTTCCCGTATTTGAAAACATGCTTCCAGATTCAGATGGCTTTCGCAGGCGGATCCGGTGCCCATCGTGCAGTCCAGACTGACCAGATGAAAGTGCAGTGAGCGGACGGCGTTCCATGTTTCCGGGCAGATGGCACCAGTGTCATTCCCGTAAAATATCGTTTTGCCGCATGCGTCCGACACTGCGTAGAGCAGACAGTTTTCCCTAGGATCATGCACTGCTTTGAGCGGCAGGATGTGGTAGCTGCCGGAGTCAAAGGGGTGAAATGCCTGCGCTGTCGTAAAATGTATATCAGCCGCCAGGTGTTCGGGGGCTTCTGGATGAACCAGAAGTTCCTGATACATCTGGTGGCATTTTTCGTTTCCAAACAGGCGCATAGCTTCCCTGTCCTGACCAAATGCGTATGGCCCGGAGCGAAGAATCAGATCCAGCGGATGGAAATGATCGGAGTGGGAGTGCGTCAGCAGTACAGTTTTGACGCGGTCCAACTCCAGACCGTATTGTAGGGAATGGCTGAAAGTGTCAGGACCATAGTCCATCAACAGATCGTCGTTAATCAGCACCTGCGGGCGGCTGCGCAGATTTTTCCCTTTTTTGATACGTGCGTTTTTACAGTTATCGCAGTGGCAGAAGGGGGCTGGCCACCCCTCTGCTGCTGCGGTTCCCAGATAGAATAGTCTCATAAAAACCTCCTGAAATAATAGGAATTGATATAGATGTCAAGTGTGCCGCTGGAACGTTCCAGCGCTTCGCGCGAGAGCATGGATGCGCCTGGGCGGTATGGGTTGGGAATGGCCTGGGTGTCGAGCTCGGAGGTGCCGTCCATAATCCGCATATGCTGCCCGGGGGGCGTTTCCGCGTCTGTGTGGTAGCGGAAAGTGAAGAGGCGGCCGAAGCAGTCATAGGACAATTGAAGCCCGTCTGCTTCCGGGGGAAGGACAGGGTCGATCAGCAGCGCGTTTTTCAGCAGCCGAATGCCCAGAATGTTCTGGATGACCTGGCGGATATAAATACCTGGGCCGCTGGAATAGAGACGCCAGCCACCCTTCACGTCAATTTTCCCTGATTTCAGCAGATGGAAGCCCTCCGCGTAGCGGTAACGGTCAGAAAAGGCACCATCGGAGCTGCTGAAATACATGTTGCCCTGCCGGATACAGGCGTTTGCCACAGTGTCCTGAATCAGGATAGGATTGACGCAAAACAGGGAATCCCATGCTTCCCGCGCATTTCCAAGCTTTGCCATAGCCTCAATATAACGGATGTGCGCATGTGTATACTGAAGGCTGATTTCGCGCCCGACATTAGCGGCCTGTTCTGCGCGTTTGAACAAGTGGCTGACACCGCCGTCATAACTGGCGGGTCTGTCCATCAGGCGCACGCCGTCCGGGCATTTGAGCCGTTCGCAAATCAAATCTGCATTGCGCCTGGCCTGTGTGGGGCTGGCAAGCTCAGCGATAATGCTGCGTGTCATCGGCAGCAGGCGATAGTGAATACCAGTCACTTCGTCGCAGGGGTGCAGCATGTAGGTATAGGTGTCACCGCAGTCAAGAAATCCGGCAATGACGCCATCTTTGACCAGGATGCTGCGGAAAGCTTCTTTTACCTGGGCAGCCAGCGTGTCAAGCGCAACGGACAGGACGGCTGCGGTATTGCCCGCGGGATGCGCGGACAGCTTTTCGGATGCAGTGTGCAGGGCGCTGCCAAGAGCATGGAAGGTTTGATAGGCAAGGGCGACGGTCCACGCACTCACGAGGCGCTGCTTCAAGTCCTCCTTTGCGGGCTGTAACGTGTCGTCCCAGTCGCCGCCGGCATATGTAATCAGACCTGTATTTTCAATCATGCGGGTTTCGGTGATCGTGGAGAGTGCTGTTTCTATGTGAGACAGGAGCGTGCTGTGCCGGGCGCAGTCATCGTAAGGGATCTCTTCGGTCAATAGAGATACATCGCCAGTCGTATCCAGATAGTCCGCCACGCATTTTAAGGGCCAGAAGATTATGTCGCCGTGACATTCGCCGGGATTGATGGAATAGCGGTCAAACATAAACCACTGCGGCCACTCCCCGGTCCGCATGTCCTGGTGGGCAAAAATATTTAACAGGATTGCGCGCACCAGATCATAGCGCTGTGTGGTCAGGAAGAATTCAACTGGTCCCTGACAGATGTCGCGCGTGCCCCATGCTGCTCCGCCGGGTTGTTCCAGACCGTGCGGCATGGAAAAGTGAATCATGGCATTGTGTGCATACCACCAGAGCGTCTCGTTTAGAATGTCTGCCTGCCGCCAGGGAGCCGCCGGGGCAAGACAGAAGTGGTTGATCAGCTCGCCATAATATGTAAGACCAGCTTCTTTTTCCTGCGCAAAGGAAAAAGTTTTCCGGGGGGTATGTCTGTTGTCTGTTTCGTGCCTGGTCAGGCAGCCGTGGATGATCATCGAAAAACAGGCACACGCCGGGATTGAGAGCGTGAGGAAGGTTTCGTCAAAGGGGAGCTCATCCTCAAAGAAAATGCGGTCGTCGCTGGCAAAAAAGCGGCATCCGGGAAGCGTCAAATCATAGTGCAGCCCTGGGTAAGTCTCGCTGTCTAGCAGAAAGCGGACCCCCTGCTCAATGGGCTTACAGGAAATGTCATTTGCGTACTCGTTGTTTCCCATGACAAGCTGACCAGTCAGTATGAAGTCATAAAGGACGGTATTTTTGCTGTCCACCTCCAATATAAGGTCGGGGGACTGTGCTGCGGTGTACGCGGTCACACGGAGAATGTCGTCGTTAAGTTTATAGTACCAACGGGTGTAGTTCATTCCCATCTCGAACAAACCAGGAAGGTTTAGCAGATGGTAAGCATCGCCAAGGCGGACATATAGTCGCTGTCCGCTGTTTTTCAACAGATTGAAAGCGCCTCTTGGGGTGGACAGGAGCTTGTGCAGGTCCGTGTTGCCGATTACCACATGACTGTTAAAGATTCCGTACATATATTGGGTGGAGGAAATCAATGCGCTATTGATAGAATGCTGGTCAGGCGGTGTGATGAGAATCGTTCCATGAGGGCGTTCCATCAGAAGCTCTTTGTCCTTCGTCACAATGTGCGCATGGTCCTCGGTGAAAAAGGAGAGCAGCTTTTCGTCCTTTCGCTCCTCCAGATTCCGGGCAGGAAACAGGTGATCGATTTCCTCCTCTGTAAACGAAGCGGAGGAGATGGGGGGACCAAAAGTGTTCTGAATGCGTATGGGCGGTATTTCTGTCAGCGGGTTCTCTGTATGGAGCGGCGTGCGGTATGCAGCCATAATTTCGTCCTGGTATTCCGGGGCAGTCACAGCGGCGGGATGATCTTTGGAAAACCAGCCATAGAAGGAGATTTTCTTCTCGCCGTCTAAATAAAAGGTTTCTGTCTGAAGACCAGTGTAGGCAAATTCGGACTGCAGATTCAAGTCCGGCAGATTGCCGGCGAGTGCTTCCGGATGACCGGTTTCCTTGCAGGAAAGACCGAAAAACTGCATGCCGTCCGTGGCATAGTGGACAGCCTTTGCGCCGATGACACCCTGCTGCAGATAGGGGAATTGCCCGCCGACGGGCATGTTTTGCCTGGAGCAGACGACATAGCCGTTCGCTGTGCGGTAGACGCTGTGATCGAGGTACTGGGACACGTAGAACTCGTTCGTGTAGACGTTGTTTTCCTGTGCGATACTGATGTCCTGACCATACACAAGCGCTGCTGTCTGCCCGGTGCCGCTGAGAGAGACATCCCAGAACCAGCAGTTGTCTACAGGGCGGAACGTCACTGTGTAGGAGATTTCCTCTGCCTGGCCTTTATATTGAAGGCAATTTTCTGCGCGGGAGAGTGTGCTGCCGGATTGGATTCCAAGCAAAGGGTAGCTGGCGCTGCCCTGCCCGTGACAGATCCGCAGATAAATATTGTTGACTGAGCCGTCCTTGGCGTTGCCGCGGAACTGATTGATCAGGATATCTCCCTGCGTGAAGGTGAAGACATCTCCTGTGGGCAAAAAGGTATAGCGGCCGTCCTTCTGTACAATGGAAAGAAAGCGATTCATTTTTTTCATATGGTTAAGTCCTTTCTTATCAATATAAATGGGATACAAATACAATTTATAATACGAAGAGAGTATAAACACATATGGAAACGTTTTCTTAAATTTAAAATAAGCAATTGAAAACAAAGTAGTCCGGTACTCAAATTATAAGATTATTTATATAAAATGTCAATAAAAAATGAAAAGAATGTCAATAAAATATGCACTTTGCAACAGAAAAACGACAGTGTGGAAATATAGAAATGTGGAAAAGACCTCATAAAGAAGTAAACAGAAAGATGATATTATAAAATATGCCACGGAATATGTTGGTAAATATAGATAAAAACAGCATATTATTTATGGCAAAAGTGATAGATTGACATTACTTATGGATTGCTTTATGATAAATATGTCGAAAGAAATGGAAACGTTTTCTGAAAACAAAAGGAAAATCGGGGAAATATTATCAAGAATGGAGGAATGGTATTGAAAGTAAAACAAGGATTTCAGGACTTTTTAAAAGAAGTCAAAAAGAACTGGGTACTGTTTCTGATGCTGGTTCCGGCAATCGCATATTTTATCGTGTTCTGTTATGTGACGATGCCCGGCGCCTACGTGGCATTTGTAAACTATAACCCAAACAAGGGAATTTTCGGCAGTGACTTTGTGGGTTTCAAGAACTTTGAGTTTTTGATCAGGAACGGCGATCTGGCAAGGATTACAAAAAATACGCTTCTGTATAATGGAGTGTTCCTGCTGCTGAGCCACCTGATCCAGATTATTCTGGCAATCATGCTCTCGGAGATTATGAATAAGGTCTTCAAGAAAATTTCCCAGTCAGTTATATTGCTTCCACATTTTATTTCCTATGTAGTAGTTGGCGTGTTTGCGTACAATTTCTTTAACTTTGACAACGGTTTCATCAACTCGCTTCTGGTGAACATGGGAATGGACCGTATCTCCTTCTATTCTACGCCAGGCGTATGGAAGTATATCATTGTATTCTTCTACATATGGAAAACGACCGGTTACGGCATGATTGTGTATATGGCCGCAATCACCGGCATCAGCAGTGAGATTTACGAGGCGTGCTATATTGACGGGGCGAGCCGCTTTCAGAGAATTCGGCACGTGACGCTGCCGCTGCTCAAACCGACCTTTATTCTGCTGGTTTTGTTCGGGCTGGGCGGCATTCTCAGGGGGTCTTTTGATTTGTTTTACAACCTGATTGGGACGAATTCCCTGCTCTATGCGCAGACGGATATTATTGATACATATGTCTATCGAAGCCTGGTAGGGTCTTTCAATTTCTCGTCCAGCGCAGCGGTGGGATTGTACCAGTCGGTATTTGGACTTATTTTCGTTATGGTGATCAATTTGATTGTGCGGAAGGTTGAGCCTGAGAGCGCACTGTTTTGATAGGGGGGATTTGTATGAGACAATCGAAAAAGGAAAACGCGCCGGCCACGCGGATTAAGATGGGCAGGAGCAACCGGATGCTGTCAGTGATTTGCTATGTGGTGATCGGCCTGTTTGCAGCAGTGTGCCTGTTTCCGTTTGTGCTGATGATTACCTCGTCGTTCATGACAGAGAGTGAAATTGTCAGTGAAGGATACAAGCTTATTCCCAAACAGTGGACGGCATCGGCGTACTATTATCTGCTGGACAATCCAAAGAAACTCTTGGATGCGTACAAGACAACAATACTGATTACCGTTGTGGGAACAGTTCTGGGGCTTGTGATTATGTCTATGGCGGGGTATGTGCTGAATCGAAAGGACTTTAAGTACAGAGGTTTCTTCTCGTTCATGATTTACTTTACCACACTGTTTTCAGGCGGACTGGTGCCCACCTACATCCTGTATGTCCGATATCTGAATTTAAAGGACAGTATCTGGGCGATGATACTGCCGGGACTTGTCAGTGCATGGTCTATCTTCCTGATGCGCAATTTCATGAAATCCATTCCGGATGAGCTGTACGAGTCCGCGACAATGGACGGGGCAGGACCTTTTACAATCTATCTAAAGATCTTTATGCCGCTCGCGATTCCATCCCTGGCAACAGTAGGGCTGTTTCTGGCGCTGGGATACTGGAATGAGTGGTACAATGCCAGCCTGTATATCGATACCGCGTCCAAGTATCCATTGCAGTATTATCTGCAGAAGATGATCAACCAGACAAGCATTGAGGCATTGACCAATGCGGGACATGTAATTGATGCGGGAATGGTTCCCACGCAGTCTGTGAAGATGGCGACTGCCGTCCTGACGACAGGACCGATTATATTGCTTTATCCCTTTGTGCAAAAGTATTTCGTCAGCGGTCTGACAGTTGGCAGCGTGAAGGGATAGGAACTGCTAAAACTCCTTTACTTTTCCAGTAAAGGTTGATAAAATAAGGAGGAAATATGAGATTAAGAAAAGTTATGGCTACTATGGTATGTGCTGCGATGGCCGGAACACTTCTGGCAGGATGCGGCAGCAATGCGCCGGACGGCACTGTTTCTGACGAGAGTGCTTCCAATCAGAATGCTTCCAGTGGAAGTGCGCAGCAGTCCGGGACAGGGGAAGTCGATCTCTCCGAGCACGTCACGCTGTCCCTTTATCTGTACGGCTCTCCAGGAGCGGCAAATGAGGACATTCTAAAAGAAATCAACAAGAAGCTGACAGATGATATGAACACTTCCATTGAGGTCCGCTATATTGACTGGGGTGATATCAACACAAAATATCCCCTGCTGTGGGCATCTGGTGAGGAGTTTGACATGGCCTATGCGTCCATCAACACAGCAGTTCCTTTCTATACGCTGGCAAAGCAGGGGTCCCTGTACGAGATATCCGGGCTGCTGGACAGCTGTGCGCCGGTGCTGAAGGAAAAAATCGGCGAATCAGGCTGGGCAGCGGCATCCACCACAGATGGAGTTTATGGCGTTCCAAGTCTTGGAGCGGGCTTCAATACATATGGATTTGTCTACAACAAGGCAAACTGCAGCGCGTGGGGGATTCCAGAAGTGACAGACCTAGCATCCATGGAGGCATACTGCGACGCGTCTGTGGCGAACGGCATCTATCCGATTAACGGCAATTCGGAGGTGGCGATGGATTTCTATCGTATGCTGGAAGGCATGACCGGCAACTGGGTTCCCGCGCCGGGCATCGCAACCAATGAGATGTATCTTGTATGTACAGATTACAACAATTATGAGGAAGTGGTCCATCCGGCGTTTACAGACGCGTTTGAGGAGTTTGTGGTAAAGCTGGACGAGTGGGAGAAGAAAGGGTACTGGCCGACAGATATCCTGTCTGCATCCACCGGTGACAAGGATATGTACAAGAATGGCCAGTGCAGCGCTTACATCACGCACATGGCGGACTGGACTGGAAACTATACAGCGATTCACGGACAGCTTCCCGATCAGGATGTCGATGCATGGTACTTTGCGCAGGACAACGACAAGGTGATCAAGAGCTCTCCGGCACAGGATTTGACTGTGATCAATGTGAACAGCAAATACCCTGAGCGCTGTCTGATGGCAATTGAGAAGTTTATGACAGACGAGTCTTATTACAGATTGTGGCAGAACGGCATCGAGGAACGCCAGTATGAGATTGTGGACGGTTATCTGGAAAAACCGGCTTCCTTCAATGAGGACGTGGATGGCGGCGGCTTCTCCGCATGGGCTTTCAGCAACAATGAATACAAGATTCCGCTGCGGGTGGAGCATCCCAGCCGCTATGAGAAGATGGCTGAGTGGGAAGCGGACCATATCGATGATCCCTATATTGGATTCAGTTTTGATGATGCGAATGTAAAGGCAGAGCTGTCTGCAATTTCGAATGTGAACTCGACCCTTGGCATTCAGCTGATGCTTGGCAAGACAGAGGATGTTCATGCAGCATTGCAGCAGTACAGAGATCAGCTTACGTCAGCGGGAGTTGATACAGTGATTGAAGAACTAAAGACACAGCTTCAGGCCTTTACACCTGCTGGGTAAGGAAAAGCGCCGAATACCGCATTTTGGGAATATCTTTGACCGGACGAAAATGGGGCTGCAAGCATATTGCAGTCCCATTTCCTGTGTGAGGGGGAGCCGATATACTGTCCAGACAGAATGAAAAATCTCATGTGAAAATAAACAGGGAACCAGTTAAGGAAGGTTTCCAATACCATGCAGAGAAAGTGAGAGAAAGAAATGGCGAATATGAACATTAAGGACATTGCAAAATTATCGGGCGTGGGAATTGCCACGGTTTCCCGGGTCATCAACCAGACCGGCTATGTGAGCGAAAAGACGCGCAAGAAGGTTCTGGATGTCATTAATGAGTACAACTATATTCCCAATAACAGTGCGCGCAATCTGAAACTGACCCAGTCCGATAATATTGCGCTGTTTGTGAAATACATTACAAATCCTTTTTTTGAAAAAATGATTGAGATCATACAGCAGGAGGTGGCATCCAGGGGGTATTCCCTGCTGATTCAGAACGTGGACGAGAACTCGGATGAACTGGATTTTGCCATCAGTGAGTCGATGCAGCGGAATCTGTGCGGGCTGATTATTATGGGGGGCTCCTACTCCGCGTACACGGAGGCAAAGTTTCGGCAGCTTGGGATTCCCTGCGTCCTGCTCACAGTGAATTCCGAGGGAAATGTCGACCCCGCGCTGTACTCCAGCGTCACCATCAACGATGAGCTGGAGGGATACCGCGCGACGAACTATCTGATTGAGATGGGACACCGCCGGATCGGGTTTCTGTATAAGGATGTCGAAAATGTGGTGACGCCGAACATTCTGCGCTACCGGGGCTATATCCGGGCGCTGGAGGAGAATGGCATTGCGGTGGATGAAAGGCTCATCGCACCAGGACTCCCATCTGTCAGTATGGGGTTCCGGTCGGGATTTCAGTCCATGAAGAGTCTGATGCAGAAAAATCCGGATATGACGGCGGTGTTTGCCTTCTCGGATGTCCTGGCAATCGGAGCGGCGAAAGCGGTTCTAGCATCGGGGAAGCAGATACCGGAGGACATCTCTGTCATTGGATTTGACGGTATTGATATGGCGGAATTTTACAACCCCACACTTGATACCGTGTATCAGCCTGCGATGGAGATGGCGCTCTCTGCAGTCTCTCTTTTGCACGGCATGATGCGCGGGGAGAAGACACAGCACATTGTCTGTGATTCCGTTATCATGAAGCGCGGTTCGGTGAAGATGCTGCGGTAGAGCGCGGCAGACATATGCCAATTTGTTGGCAGTGGGAGGAATGGAAATGAAGAAGATCAGATTGCTGGCAGTGGGCAACAGCTTCAGCGAGGATGCCCTGTATTATCTGCATGATATTTGTGAGGCGGCGGGGGTGTCCTGCAAGGCGGTGAATCTTTATATAGGTGGATGCAGTCTGCGGCAGCACCGGGAAAATTTTGTTTCCGGGGAAAAGGTATATGAATATCAGCTTAATGGACATTTTGACGGCAGAATGGCGTCTTTGCAGGAGGCGCTGACAGAGGAAGCATGGGATTACGTCCTGATGCAGCAGGCCAGCCACGACAGCGGGATATGGGAGACATACGAGCCATGGCTCACAGAGCTGGCAGCGTGTCTGCGGCAGTGTTGCCATGGGGCCGAAATTCTGCTGCACAAGACATGGGCTTACGAGCAGGACAGTGCGCACAGTGCATTTGTGCGGTATCACTGCAGCCAGAAGGAGATGTATGAAAAGCTCACGGCTTGTTACACGAGGGCAGCAGTGCAGATGGGAATGCGCCTGATTCCCAGCGCTGATGTCATACAGGAGGTGCGCCGGAAGGCGGGGTTTCGCTATGAGCACGGAGAGCAGAGCCTGTGCCGGGATGGATACCACATGCATATGATTTATGGGCGGTTTCTGCTGGGGGCACTTTTTTATGCTGTTCTGACAGGGAGAGATATTCGTGAGAATCCCTTCTGCCCGGAAGGCGCGCAGGCGGACAAAATAGAGACCATCCGGCAGAGTATTGTCACTGTTCTGGATACTGTTTAGACATCCACAAAAGTAGTGGGAATCATGCGCCAAAATGCTTGCTCTTTAGCATTTTGTGTGCAAAAGCTGTTATAATTCACACCTCAATAACTTATACGCAGATAAAAACTGGCACAGGTGTGAATTGTAACCTGTTCTGTCAGACACAGGAGAAAGGGGTATGGAATGGTACAGGAAAAATTGATGGAATTATTAAATGAGATGTCTCTTGAGGAGAAGATTGATCAGATGCTGCAGATGAGCGGCATGTTTTATGAGGACGAAGGGGTGCTTACCGGTCCAGTCAACACTGCGGGTTTCACGGAGGAGGAAATCCGTCAGGCGGGAAGTGTACTTGGCTCTGTGGGAGCCGAAAAGCTGACAAAGATTCAGAAGGAGTACATGGAAAAACAGCCGCATCATATTCCGCTGCTCTTTATGGCGGACATCATCAATGGATTTCGGACGATCTTTCCGATTCCGCTCGCACAGGGATGTACGTTTCACCCGGCGCTGGTGGAGGAGGGAGCTGCTGTCGCGGCGCGGGAGTCTGCGGCTGCGGGACTGCACCTGACCTTTTCGCCGATGGCGGACTTGGTGCGCGATGCGCGATGGGGCAGAGTCATGGAATCGACTGGCGAGGATGCATGGCTGAACAGGTGTCTTGCCAGAGCGATGGTGGAAGGCTATCAGGGGCGGGAAAGCCTGCGGGAAAAGGGCAGGATCGCGGCGTGTGTCAAGCACTTTGCGGCGTATGGAGCACCGATGGCGGGAAGGGATTACAATACTGTGGAGCTGTCCGAACGCACACTGCGGGATGACTACCTTCCGGCTTATCAGGAGGCTGTAGCTGCGGGTGTGGCTGCAGTTATGACCAGTTTCAACACTTTGGACAGAATCCCGTCCTCCGGCAATCGCAGGCTGATGCGGGAGATTCTGCGCGGCGAGATGGGATTTGGCGGCGTGGTAATCTCCGACTGGGGTGCGATAGAGGAACTGTGCAGACATGGCGTGGCAAAGGACAACCGGGAAGCGGCGAAGCTGGCGGTGGAAGCCGGCGTGGATATCGACATGATGACGAGCTGCTACTGCAAGAACCTGAGAGGGCTAATCGAGGAGGGAATCGTCAGTGAAGCGCTGATCGACGAGGCGGTGCTTCGTATCCTGAGGCTGAAAAATGAACTCGGACTGTTTGAAAATCCGTATAAAGATGCCGACGCGTCGGAAGAAAACGCACTGGCATTGTGTCAGGAGCACAGGCAGACAGCCAGAAATATGGCGGTAGAAACATTTGTTTTGTTAAAAAATGACGGCATTCTGCCGCTGGAAAAAGAGCCGGAAAAAGAAAAAATTGCCTTAATCGGCCCCTATGTGTCCAGCAAAGAGATCCACGGGGCGTGGTCCATGTTTGGGAATCCGGATACGTCCGTGTCCATCGCGGACGGTCTGCGGAACAAGGGTTTTGAGAAAATCCTTTCTGCACAGGGATGCGGACTGACCGAAGGGTTTGGAAGAACGGCAGAGGATTCGGGAAAGCTTTTGCGCGAGGCAGTGGAGCTGGCAAGAAGCGCAGACAAGGTGGTGCTTGCGCTCGGGGAGCACCGTCTGCACTCCGGTGAGGCGGCAAGCCGTGCGGATATCACCCTTCCGGCTGACCAGATGGAATTGTTTCGGAACGTATGCGAGGTGAACAAAAAGGTAGTGGTGGTGCTCTTTAGCGGCAGACCATTGGATATCCGGGAAATCAGCGAGAAGGCAGCGGCAGTTCTGGCTGTGTGGATGCCGGGGACAGAAGGAGGAAATGCGATTGCGGACGTTCTGTTTGGGGATGCGAACCCGTCAGGGAAACTTTCGATGAGCTTTCCGTATTCGGTGGGTCAGGTTCCTGTTTTCTATGGACAATTCCGCACTGGCCGCCCGCACACAGAAGGCGTGGAAGAGAAATATGTATCCCGCTATCTGGATATTCCCAACAAACCGCTCTTTCCGTTTGGATACGGTCTGTCCTACACGACATTTGCAATCGGACCAGTGCAGCTGAGTGCACAGCACATGCGCAAGACGGACAGGATCCGCGTCGCCGTGACTGTGAAAAACACGGGCGCAGTGAGTGGTCAGGAAGTAGTGCAGATGTATATAGAAGATGTGCACGGAAGTGTGGTGCGCCCCGTGCGGGAATTGCGTGGCTTTTCTAAAATCGAGCTTGCCCCGGGGGAGGAAAAGGAGGTATGTTTTGAGATTGCGGAGACAATGCTGCGTTTCCATGATATTCATATGAACGATGTGAGCGAGGACGGAGCATTCAAAGTGTATATCGGAAATTCCAGCGAGACAGCAAACGGGGCCTCCTTTGTGCTGGATCTAAGATAAAAGTATTCATGCTGCCCTTTTCCTGCGCTTGCGAGAGGGTATAACCAAACTCAATATCTGCCGTTTCATAGCTGCACCCGATAGAGGATATGAGCATTTGATCCTTATTGACTTTTTTGTGTGGCAATGATAGGATAAACAGACAGGAGAGTGAGATTAATTATGGACTATAAAAAAGAGCTCCACGATTTGTTTCTAATGCAGCAAGCGTATGGAACCTTATTTTCCCTCATAAATAAACTGCAAATTACCGGAGATACTTATTTTGACGGTCTTACATCACGTCAATTTATGACAATCGTTGCAATATTACATTTAACAGAAGAAGAAACAACCATAAACAATATCGCACGCAAATTGGGGACAAGTAAACAAAATGCAAATCGTATGGTTTCCAGTATTGAGAAATTGGGATATATTGAGATTGTTCCCAGTTCTAAAGACAAAAGGGCTACGAATGTCCGTTTTACAGACATTGGAAAACAAAAAATAATTGAATGTTCTCAAAATGCTGTCGATTTTATGGCAGACATATTCCGGCATTTCGCAACGGAAGAAATTGAAACTTTATGGAATTTATTGCGTAAGCTATATGAATTTGACGGGAGCCGTCAAGACGGGTTTGAAGAAAGTGGTTTACCACTCACGTCTGATACCGGATTGGGCGAAAGCATTTTACAGCATTTCGCACAGAGAAGAAAATCTTTAGAATAAGACAGCAAAAGGGCTGTCTTATTTTTTTGTTCAATTAGACACCATGTTGACATTTTGAACAATTCGTGCTATCATCTATTTTGACAACAAGGTGTCTTTTGGAAGGAGAGTATTATGACGGAAACAATCATCAAACTTGAAAATATAGTAAAAGTTTTTGACAATTCAGAGGTAATTCATAATTGTAATATGAATGTACCCAGAGGTGCGATATATGGGTTTGTTGGCGCAAACGGAGCCGGAAAAACCACAATATTAAAATTGATAATGGGGTTGCTCAATCCCATATCCGGGGAAATTACAGTTATGGGAAACCATATTCCCGCAGAACGTCACAAAATTCTAAAGAAAATCGGAAGCATTATTGAAACGCCGATTTTTTACGACCACTTATCCGCAGAAGAAAATTTACGTCTGCACCTTGAATATATGCAAGTACCAGCAGCTATTGAAAAGATACAGGCGGCATTACATAAAGTCGGGCTTAATGGAGTAGGCACACAATCTGTTGGCAAATTTTCATTAGGCATGAAACAACGCTTAGGGATAGCAAGAGCTATTATCCATGAACCCGAAATCTTATTGCTGGACGAACCGATTAACGGTCTTGACCCTATGGGGATCAAAGAAATGAGGAGTTTATTTCACTCACTCTCACAAGAGCATAACATGACAATTATTATTTCAAGTCATATTTTGAGTGAAATTGAAAATATTGCTGACCTCATTGGAATTATTGTGAAAGGGCAAATTGTAAAAGAGCTTTCATTAAGGGAAATACAAAATACTGTTCCTGCTGGTTTAGAAGAATACTTTTTTGAAGCGATGAACGGAGGTAAAATCTGATGAAACATTTCATACAGTTAGAGTTAAGAAAGGTGAATATTCGTCCATATCTTTACTCTGGGATAATTATTGTGCTATGTATGCTGGGGCTGCTTTATACCTTTGCTATGATCGCCTACTTAGGCGGAGATCATGATGCTGCTGAATTTTCCAGCTATCATAACATTTGGGTACTGGTAAACGCTTTGCAGACAGCGGCATATTCCGTTTTAACTGCTGCAATGTTTTCTAGCTTTCTGCTGAAAGATTATTCGGGCAAAAATGCTGTTCTGATATATTCTTACCCGGTAGAACGCAAAAAACTTCTTAATAGTAAAATTGCTTTGGTGTGGCTATTGGCAGCATTTTTTATGATATGCGGAACTGTCGTAATGTACATTATTTTTTCATTATCAGAAAAGCTGTTCCCATTAGTACCCGATCATCTATCTGCTGCATTGTGCGCAAAAGTTTTTTCTGAAACTATGCTTTGTCTGTTTCTTTCTCTATTTATTGGAATTATTTCTGTAAGAATTGGGTTTGCAAAAAAATCTATACAGACAACGATCATTGTGTCTGTTATTATATGTGCCTGCACCGCAAATGTAATACCGACCATGAGCTATTCCTACATTCCTGTTATTGTATTATTTTGTGTGGCAGCGCTTTTAGCATTTATTTCTTATAGAGGGCTTAAAACCAAAGTTGAAACTGCAGAAGTATAAAACCTGGCATTGACTTAAAATTTCATATATACCAATATCTGCCCAGCGCCTCTTCATAGTTCCTTTCATGAATCTGTTCTAAAGCTTCTTTACAGGCAATGTCAAATGCCAGCATCTGTATATCTTTTCTCGTCTCATCCTTAAACCATTTCCGGATCTGCTGGGCATAGATCCAGTGGAGCTCCCTGTTTGTTCCAATATTAATGCAGCATGAAATTTCAAGGATTTCATGCTGCATTTTTGCATTTGTTTTCT
>CAMWXE010000035.1 GCA_947178145.1 uncultured Lachnospiraceae bacterium
GAAGTGCAAGCGCTTTTTCTGAGCTGCTGGCGACGAAAGAAGAAATAGAACATATTTTCGAAAGTCTGAAAAGCTGAATAGTGCGACCTGCAGCCAGGTATATTTATGATACATCATGTTGGTATCCAAATTATCCAACAAATTATCCAAATAAAGAAAGGAAAGATGAATATGAAGGAATTTACATATGTTATCACAGACAAAGAGGGGATTCACGCACGTCCGGCGGGCGAACTGGTGAAGCTGGCAAAGGAGTACACATCGTCAGTGTCGATCTTAAAAGAAGGAAAGAAAGCGGATGCGAAAAAGGTGTTTGGCTTAATGGGACTAGGTGTAAAGCACGGCATGGAGATCACTGTGCAAATAGAAGGCGATGACGAGGACGCAGCGGCGGCAGCATTGGAGACATTTTTAAAAGAGAACCTGTAAAATCTTTACAGAAAGGCTGCAAAAATAGGAGAGGATTTGTATGGCGGATGGATTATCAGGAAAAAAGTTTTCAGGGAAGACAGTTTATAGTGGAATCACGATGGGAAAAGTGATGGTTCTGCGCAAGGATCAGGAACAGATCAGACGAACAAAGGTTGAAGATCCAGAGCATGAGATCTACAGGGTGCAAAGCGCAGTTGCGATATCAAAGCAGCAGCTTGCAGCACTCTATGACAAGGCAGTCAGGGAAGTCGGCGAGTCCAGCGCCGCCATCTTTGAAGTGCATCAGATGATGCTGGAGGACGACGATTATCTGGATGCCATCTATCATGTGATCCGGATGGAGATGGTGAACGCGGAGTACGCGGTGGCGATCACGGGAGACAATTTCGCGGGAATGTTTGCGGGGATGGACGATGAGTATATGCAGGCGCGCGCAGCGGATGTCAAGGATATCTCCGCGCGTCTGGTGAGGAATCTGTCAGGCCAGGGCGGAGTGGATTTTTCTGCGATGGAGCCCTCAGTTATCGTCGCGGACGACCTGAGTCCGAGTGAGACTGTGCAGATGGATAAGAAGAAAATACTGGCTTTCGTGACAGTGCACGGTTCGACAAACTCCCACACGGCAATTCTTGCCCGCATGATGAGCATTCCTGCTTTGATTGGTGTCGAGATGGACTTAAATCAGATTCAGACGGGAATGACCGCGATTGTGGACGGGACGGCCGGCGAGGTCATCTTTGAGCCCACAGAGTTTCAGTGCAGTGAGGCGGAGGAAAAGATCAGGAACGAGAAGGAAAAGCTCCGTCTGCTGCAGGAGTTAAAGGGTAAGAAGAACGAGACACGCGACGGCAGGACAATCAATATCTATGCCAATATTGGCAGCGTCAGCGACGTGGGATATGTGCTGGAAAATGATGCCGGCGGCATCGGGCTTTTCCGCAGCGAGTTTCTGTATCTGGGGCGCGACGATTTTCCCTCGGAGGAGGAACAGTTTCAGGCGTACAGACAAGTCGTGCAGACGATGGGGCAGAAGAAGGTCATTATCAGGACTCTCGATATCGGGGCGGATAAGCAGGCTGATTACTTCGGGCTTGGCAAGGAGGACAATCCGGCGCTGGGTTACAGGGCGATCCGCATCTGCCTGAAACAGCCTGAGATATTCAAGACACAGCTCCGTGCGCTTCTGCGGGCTGCGGCTTACGGGAATCTGTCGATCATGTATCCTATGATCATTTCCGCCGAGGAGGTAACGCAGATCGATGCTATTGTGAAAGAGGTGGAGCAGGAGCTGAAAGAAGCGCAGATTCCGCACCGGATTCCAGAACAAGGCATTATGATCGAGACGCCGGCAGCGGTGATGGTCAGCGATGAGTTGGCTGAACTGGTGGACTTTTTCAGCATCGGCACGAATGATCTTACACAGTACACCCTCGCCATTGACCGGCAGAACCAAAGGCTTGAGGATTTCTACAATCCGCATCACAAGGCGATTCTGCGCATGATCAGGATGGTGGTCGACAATGCGCACAAATGCGGGAAGTGGGCAGGAATCTGCGGAGAGTTAGGGGCAGACACAGAACTTACGCAGGAATTTGTCAACATGGGCGTGGATGAACTGTCGGTGGCACCGCCGATGGTCTTGAAGGTGCGGGAAAAGGTACGTCAGATGTAAGAAGCAAGGACGTGCATTAGCCTGTATGCCCATCAACCCAGGCATGTGAAAGAGACAAAATAAAATCCAAACCTTTTGCAAAAAGTTTGGCTGTGTATTCAGCAAATCTGTCAAAAGGTTTGGATTTTCATACTGTATTTAAACTGTTTATTGCATTTCATCTTTACCCCACCTAAGGAATTGTAGAATAATTACCGCTCAAATTAAAAATGCAAAAACCTTGATTTTCCAGGCTTTCCAGAGAATTCGCTTTGAGCGGTTATTTTTCTACAGTTCCTAATTCAACATTCAACAAATTGCGATTTTGCCAAAAAAATCTATATTATTCAGTGTGGCGCAGGAGAATTAGAGCAGTCTTAAAAGCTGTACCAACTCATGCGATTCGTCCGTATCTGATGTGGTCTGTCTGGTATCAAACTGCGAAAAACGGTTGTTCCGATAGAAAGATAATAGCTTTTCCTCATTTTCTGCTTCTAAGAAGGTCACTACGCCTCCGCCCAGATACTGTATCTCTTTAATTTTATTCCATGCCAGTACGAGTAATTCTTCGCCGGTGATTTTTTTCTCTGCACCATTGGTAAAATTTTTGCCAAGTTGAGCGATAAGGTATGCAGACATGGTATATGTATCTGATTTTTCATCCCATTCACTGACACGTAGCAGCTTTTTCTTTACGGTATTACTTACTGTTTCTCCCTTAACGGTTAAAGGTTTTAATGCAAGGGTAAAATATCCTACCAGCACCATGCTGCTTATATCAAATACAAGATATGTAACCGACTGATTCTTTTTCGTAAACTCTACTGAACTTTTTTTCAAAAACCGCTCAACATCCGGATTCCGCGGACAAGAAAAACCGGAGAGAACTTGAAGAAGCCTGCTCTCTCCGAGTTTTGGATTATCACTATTAAGATAACGCCGAATGTTGATAACCAAATACCTATTTGTTTCCAACATTTGCCTTCTCCCATTTTGCCATAAATTCCACCAGTTCTGCTTCGTCTGTTATCTCTTTTGCAGATACGGGTATATGAACAGGACGGTTCTTGGCAGATTCTTCAATCGCATTGATAAACATCTCCACCTGTTCCTTGCCGGAAATGACAAAATTCTTTGTGATACTTGAAGTTGCCATAATAAACACCTCCTTTGTTAGTATGGTTCTTCCGTTTCAATTCATACTTTTCTATCTCTATTTTATTATTTTATATCGGTTAACGCAACAAATCTTTTATGAATTTTTCATAACCTGAATTGTGCAGAAATAGCCGCGTTCCACTTCCGGAAGGTTCGATGCATAAGATGAAACAGAAGTTACATCATAACAGAACAATGCCACCGCATTGCCTTCTTCCTCCACCTTGTCCTGACACAAATATCAGGCACTGTTTTTCACTGTTATTTAGGCAATACTGTACTAGAATTGGATTAAAGCTTATCACAAAATTCTATGATTTCATCTTTCCTTTTTTCTACTCCGCTTCGCCTTGCTCTGCTGACTGTTATGTTGTCGATTCTCGTGACGGGAAAATCAGTCCATATAGGGGCAAATCCTCTGCGCCTGCAAAGGCAGCCGCATTTTGCTCCGCAAAACAATGAGGATTATGTATATGGAAAAACACCAAAGGAACAGTCCATAAAAGAGCTGCTGGAACCGGTGCAGCGGCAGGAGGGGGAATTAAGTATAAAAAAACAGCACCAAAACAAAAAATACCACCCTGATTTTTCACACCCTTTTTTATATGATAATAACAAATCTATATTAATTTACCAGATAAAATCTTATCCTTCGTTGCCAGAAAAGAGAGGAAGATATGAAAAAAAGTGGACAGAAAAAAAACGCGAAACAAGACAACAAGCGTATGACAGAACAAAACCTCGACAAAAAAGAACCTGGTATTTCCCTGCGGTTACAGCTGATTGTGGGGTTTGCGGTTCCAATCTTATTTCTGATCGGTGTCGGAGTCATTTCCTACCGCAATGCTTCGTCGGGAATGATTGCGAATGACGAAAATTCAGCCATTAACGCGCTGGATATGACAATGGAGTGTCTGGAGAGAGGATTTTCCCCGAGTGTCGCAAACGCGCTGGAGCTGGCGAATAACACAATGGTGTCTTCCTACGTGCAGGGCGGCTATGATGCTAACAGCACAAACCAGAGTACGGTGCGCTCGTCAATCTCCACAGATATCATGGTCAAGCAGACCACCAACGATTTTATTGAGAATATCCACATTATTCCTTCCGGTGATATTCTGACAATCACGACGGCTAACACCTCCAATACCAATGTGCAGGGATTTATGAACAAACTCAAAGAATCCGAGGATGCCATGATGGTTTCGGAATCGGGAATCCTGTGGGGCAGTGACCACCCTTTTGTGGATCAGAGAATCGGTATTTCTGAGGAGGATTACATATTGTATTGCAGTTACCGCGTGGGTAATGGGAACAAGTGCGGTCTGGTCATAATCGATATCAGTTCCAAGGCGATCCGAAAACTGATGGAGCGGCTTGATTTCGGCGAGGGCAGTCATCGGGCCTTTATCACGGCAGATGGCAGGGAACTGGATTTGGATGAGACGATCCGGATCTCGGAGATGGACTTTTACACAGAGGGCGAGAACGCTGGAAAAGCAGATTGCGTGTGCTGAGACGCTGAGCGCAGAGGCGGAGGGGCTAAAGGAGCATATGCAGCAGCTGGAGCAGGTGATTGCCGCCTTTAGACTGGAAGCATGAGCAGAAGAACTTAAATGCCAAATTGATATAAATGAAGGGAGAAATCGCAATGTATACATTCTTAGACAATCAGGGGACATTCCGCCTGGAACAGCCGGAGAATACGAGCTATCTGTATTTTCCAATCGCGGGGGAACAGGGGATCAAAGGAGCTGTGACGCCGACGCTCGGCGGTGACTTGAAGCGGAGCCAGAATGAGTTTATTCTGCAGCCGGTCAGCGCGGAGGAGCTTCACAATAACAAGTCCACCAGAAATTTCTGGTGTTATCTCGGTGAAAATGCCTGCTTTTCTGCGGCGGGCGTTTCAGCAAGAGCACAGGCGGACAAATTTGCGGACAGACAGGACAGGAGTGTCCTGACTGCAGGACCAATGTGGCATTTGCTTGAAAGGGAATTAAAAGAGTATGGACTCTCCGCAAAGATTCTTTCCTTCGTGCCGGTATCGGACTACTGCGTGGAGCTGATGCATGTGGAGATCAGCAATAATGGGGAGCGTGAAGCCTGCTTTACGCCGACAGCTGCAGTGCCGATCTATGGAAGAAGCGCAGATAACCTGCGGGATCACAGGCATGTAACCTCATTGCTGCACAGAGCCGTCACAGACAAGAAAGGCGTGTATGTGACGCCGACACTTTCCTTTGACGAGAGAGGGCATCAGGAAAACCATATCACGTATTATGTATGCGGCATGGAGGAGGACGGCACAGCACCAGTCGGTTTTCAGCCCGTTGTGGAGGACTATATCGGCGAGGGCGGCAGTTTTGAGATGCCGGAGAGTGTTATCAGGAATCTTCCCTATGATGCGTGCGGGAAACAGTATGATGGATATGAAATCATCGGCGCTCTGCGGTTTGCAGAGACCAGACTGCAGCCTGGGGAAAAGAGAGGCTATACCATTTTTATCGGCGCGGAAGAGAAGAAGACCGTGATAGACGAAATGCTGCAAAAGTATGCAAACGAGATCAGTGTGTTGAAAGCATTTGAGGAGACAAAGCGCTATTGGCTGGACAAGATCAATGTCTCTTATGAGACGGCGGATAACATGTTTGACAATTTTATGTACTGGGTGAATTTCCAGCCCATGCTCAGGAGGATTTACGGGTGTTCCTTCCTTCCGCACCACGATTACGGAAAGGGTGGAAGAGGATGGCGGGATTTGTGGCAGGACTGTCTGGCCTTGCTGATCATGAACCCGGATGGCGTCAGGCAGATGCTGATCGACAACTACGGCGGCGTGCGGATCGACGGCAGCAATGCGACGATCATAGGAAGCGGCCAGGGAGAGTTTATCGCGGACAGAAATAATATCACGCGCGTCTGGATGGACCATGGATTGTGGCCTCTGATGACGACGAAGCTCTACATTGACCAGACAGGAGATTTATCTGTTTTATTAATAGAAAATACTTATTTTAAGGATAAGCAGGAGGCGAGAGGAACCAGGACAGATGAACTGTGGACGGCAGACACAGCGCCCATTTTAAGGACAGCGGACGGCAGGGAATATGCCGGAACGATTTTGGAGCATATTCTGGTACAGAATCTTACTGTTTTTTATGAAGTAGGCGAACATAACCATATGCGGCTGCGCGGGGCAGACTGGAATGATGCGCTGGACATGGCGCCGCAGCGGGGAGAGAGCGTTGCTTTCACGGCCGCCTACGCGGACAATCTGGAAGTGCTTGCTGAGCTGATCGGGCTTTTGGCAGAAAAAGAACAGATTTGCACAATAGAGATTTTGGAGGAGCTGAAACCGCTATTAAAGACAGGGATAGAATTTTACGAGGATTCCGAGCAGAAGAGGGCGCATCTGTCCGAGTACTGCACTGCCTGCTTCCATGATATTTCCGGCAGAAAGGTTTGCGTGGACAGCGGGACGGTGCAGGAAAGCCTTCTGGAAAAAGCACAGTGGATACGGAACCATATCCGCAGGACGGAGTGGATCGCAGACGGCGAGGACCGCGGCTGGTTCAACAGCTATTATGACAACCATGGCCGTCAGTGCGAGAAAGCAGACAGGGACGGCATCCGAATGATGCTGACGGGCCAGGTCTTTACGATCATGTCAAAGACGGCGACCGAGGAGCAGACCGCAAAGATCGTGAGGGCAGCTGACAAATACTTGTATAAGAAGGAAGTGGGCGGCTACCGCCTGAATACGGACTTTGGCGAGTTGAAGATGGACTTGGGAAGAATGTTTGGTTTTGCTTACGGACACAAGGAAAACGGAGCCGTCTTTTCCCACATGACAACAATGTATGCTAATGCGCTTTATCGGCGCGGCTTTATCGAGGAGGGCTACCGCGCAATCCATACCCTGTACAGGCAGGCTGTGGATTTCGACGTGAGCCGGATCTATCCTGGCATTCCGGAATACTTCAATGACAGGGGAAGAGGTATGTATCATTATCTGACTGGCGCCGCAAGCTGGATCATGCTGACGGTGATCACAGAAATGTTTGGTGTGAAAGGCAGCTGCGGCGATTTAGTCTTGGAGCCCAAGCTCAGAAAAGAGCAGTTCCGCGAGGGAAAAGCGGGCATTTACCTGAATTTCGGAAAGCGGAGATGGCACATTGTTTACGTGAATGCAGGCGCAAAGGAGAGCGGAGAATATCGGATCGCAGGTGTACAGATGGACGGGAAAAAACGGGAGACAGCCTCAGTTTCCCTGGAGGAGATCAGATTGTTAGACGAGAATGCAGTCCATGAAATGAGAGTGGAATTAGTATAACGGTGTGAATGAATGTTCGAAATACAAAGACAGAAATGTGATGTTTTAAAAGTTGTGGGAAATGCCATGAAAAATGAAAGTGAGGGAAAAGTATGAGCGAACATACGAATACATATAAAATAGAAAATTACGGAAAAAAATCGCCTTTTGCAAGTTTCCTGCCCGGCATCAGCGGGGTGAAAGGGATTCCAATCTGGTGCTTCTATGTCAACCGCGGGCAGGGCGTTGTCAGCTTTGGCGTGGCGGATAAGGACCATGCGATTATGGAGTTTTATCCGGCGCACCAGGCATATCAGAACGTGAAAACAACCGGTTTCCGCACTTTTATCAAGAAGGACGGGAAAGTGCTGGAAGCGTTTCAGAATGAGGAGATCGCACACAGCATGTCCATCGCCATGAATGGGCTGGAGCTGGAAGAGAGCAACAGGGAATCTGGCATTCGCACCAATGTCACTTATTTCACGCTGCCGGGAGAGAAGATCGGCGCACTTGTTCGGAAAGTGCGCATCACAAATACGGACAGCAAGGCGGTTCACCTTGAAATTTTGGATGGAATGCCGGCGTGTATCCCTTATGGGGTATCGCAGGAGGACATGAAGATGATGGGACAGACCATCAAGGCGTGGATGCAGGTGGAACAGGAAAATGGAATCCCATTCATCCGTGTGCGTGCAAGTACTGCGGATTCGGCAGCCGTATCGGAGGTCAACGGCGGAAATTTCTCGATTGGCAGCTTGGCGGACGGCACGCGGTTGAAAGCGATCACCGATCCGGAAGTCGTCTTTTCTTATGACCTGTCGATGGGAAGACCGGTAGGATTTACGGAACATGGAATCAGAGAGCTTACGACGCTTCTGCAGGTGACAGAAAATATCGTGCCGTGCAGCTTTTATGGAACGGAAGCAGATCTGCAGGCAGGGGAGGACATCACCTTGTATCAGCTGGTCGGACAGGTGGAAAACAGGGAGCTGCTGCGCCGATTTGCCGAAAAGAAGCTGGACACAGTCTACTATGACAGAAAAAAGGCAGAGGCGGAAAATCTGGTGGACGACTTATGCCGCCATGTCAGGACAAAGACAGCTGACAGGAATTTTGACGCGTACTGTGAATACACCTATATGGACAATGTGCTGCGCGGCGGTTATCCGATGCAGCTGACCGAGGATAAAGTGTTTTATGTCTATTCCAGAAAGCATGGGGATCTGGAGCGGGACTACAATTTTTTCAGTATGCTTCCCGAATTTTATTCGCAGGGAAACGGTAATTTCCGCGATGTGAATCAAAACAGACGCTGCGACACATTTTTTGCCCCGTTTGTCGGAGACGAGAACATCAAGACATTCTACAGCCTGATTCAGCCGGACGGCTACAATCCGCTCGGCGTGGAGAAAGTGACCTATCAGTTAAAGGCAAAGAAAGCAGACGAAATCTTCCGAGATGTGCCGGATGAGACGAGGAGACACCTCAGGGAGATATTGGGCAGGCCCTTTACACCGGGCGCCCTGTATCGGGAGCTGGATCGGATGTGGGACGCGGAGGAGCGAAAGGACGATTTCTTTAAACAAGTCATGCGGGAAGCCGGGGGTGTGGTCAATGGCAGATTTTTGGAGGGCTACTGGTCCGACCACTGGACCTACAATCTGGATCTGCTGGAAAACTATCTCAGCGTATTTCCGGAGAAGGAGGAAGAACTCCTCTACGGAAAAAAATACACCTACTACAAGCCGCAGGCAAAGGTGAGAAAGCGCGCGGAGCGCTGTGTGAAGACCGAGAAGGGAATCCGTCAGTATCATGCCATAGACTGCATCGACGGGAAAGATGGCAGTCTGATGCGCAGTGACTGTGGCAAAGGTGATGTGATCTATGTCACATTGATGGAAAAACTGCTGCTATTGTCCGTGACCAAGTTTACAACACTTGATGCCTATGGTATGGGTGTGGAGATGGAGGGCGGAAAGCCGGGCTGGTATGACGCGCTCAACGGGCTTCCGGGGCTGTTTGGCTCATCCATGGCAGAGAGCTGCGAGCTGGCGAGGAACCTGGAGTACACGATGCAGGCGCTGAAACGCTATCCGGGCGACGTGGAGCTCTCACAGGAGCTGGCAGGCTTTATCCAGCAGACAGAGCGCATTGTGGCGGAGGAGCGGCAGGCGCTTTTCAATGAAGATAAAGTGCTCTCGTTCTGGAATAAGGCGAATGTGGCGAAGGAACGCTACCGCGACCAGGTTTATGAGGGTTTTACAGGGGAAACTGCAGTTCTATCCACCGCATATTTGACGGACGTGCTGGAGGAGTGGCATACAGTGGTGCGCGCGGGAATCAAGAAGGCCTGTGAACGGAATGAGGGAACTAGCAAGGGCATCATATGCCCTGCCTATTTTACATTTGAGGTGACACGCTATGATGAGTATGAGAACGGCAAAATGACCTGCATTCTGCCTTTGGATTTTGAGGTGCAGGAGGTTCCGTTGTTTCTGGAGGGCCCCGTGCGCTATCTCAAGCTGGACAACACGGCGGTGAAGAAGAAAATGCTGTATGAGCAGGTAAAGATGAGCGATCTGTATGACAGCAATCTGTCCATGTACAAAGTGAACGCGTCCCTGGAAAATGCGTCTTACGAGCTTGGACGGGCAAGGGCGTTCACGCCGGGCTGGCTGGAAAATGAATCCATCTGGCTTCACATGGAATACAAGTATTTGCTGGAACTGTTAAAGTCCGGCATGTACGATGAATTTTTTGCGGACTTCCACAAGGCGGCAATCCCGTTTCTGGACGAGGCGGTTTACGGGAGAAGCATTTATGAAAATTCGTCCTTTATCGCAAGCAGCAAAAATCCGAATAAAAAGTACCACGGGAAAGGGTTTGTGGCGCGGCTGAGCGGTTCCACGGTAGAATTTCTGAATATGTGGACGATCATGATGTTTGGGCGCAATCCCTTTACAGCGCAGGGAGGAGAACTTGTGCTGCAGTTCGAGCCGGCGCTTCCGGAGTATCTCGTGGAGGCGGGCAAAACGGTGGAGGCTGTATTTTTGGGAGAGACGAAAGTGACATATCGGATTGGGGACAAGAAAGATTATTTCCCCGGTGAATATGTGGTTACAGAGTGCGAGCTGGAATACAAGGACGGCAGCGTCATGAACGCCGGACACTCCGAAATCCGTGGAAAGCTGGCACAGGATGTCCGCGGTGGACTGGTGAAGGAAGTCCGCGTCACACTCCGTTGACCGTTCCGTTAAGAGCGGCAATTGCGTCAGCCTGTACAACAACACTTGGAGTGTTTATAAACATAAGTTGTTAATTTCAGAAATGGTGTTGACGAGGCTGACGCTGAACTTTGAAAAAGCTTAAAAGAAGAGGTGCAAGGCTATGAAGTGTATTACAACAAATGACAGGGAACGGAAATATTGGCAGGAGCAGGAACTGGACAGGGCGGAAGTGACAGACTGTATGCATACGGTCAACGTTTATCCGGAAATTGCCGGACAGCAGATGGAAGGTTTCGGAGGGGCTTTTACAGAGGCAGCTACTTACAATTATTCGCTGCTGGACAGGGAACTGCAGCGGGAAGTCCTCGAGGGGTACTTTGGGGAGAACGGACTGCGGTACAATCTTGCGCGGACGCATATCCACAGCTGTGATTTTGCCTTGGGAAACTATACTTATATCGAGGAGGGCGATGCGGAATTAACGTCGTTTGACATTGCACATGACAAAGACAATATGATTCCGATGATCAAGGCCGCAATCGCGGAAAGTGATACGCCAATTCATTTTCTGGCGTCGCCCTGGTCGCCGCCGGCATTCATGAAGACAAACAATGATATGAACCACGGCGGAAAGTTGAAGAAGGAATACTATCAGACCTGGTCGGCGTATATCGTGCGGTATATCAAGGCCTATGCAAAAGAAGGAATCCGCATCGATGCCGTCACAGTACAGAATGAGCCGGAGGCAGTACAGACGTGGGATTCATGTACGTATACGCCGCAGGAGGAGGCAGAGTATGCCGCTGATTATCTGGTGCCGGCGCTGTGTGCAGCAGGGCTTTCGGACGTGAAAGTCTTTGTGTGGGATCACAATAAGGAAGCCGTATATGACCGCGCAAAGGCAATTTTTGAGAACGGGCAGGCGAGGAAATGTGTAGACGGGATTGCGGTGCACTGGTATACCGGTGACCATTTTGAGGCTGTTGCAGCTGTCCGGAGGATGTACCCGGAAAAGAGGATTTATTTCACAGAGGGCTGTGTGGAGTATTCGCGTTTTGCGGACTCCGGGGAGGTACAGAAAGCAGAGATGTACGCGCATGATATGATTGGAAATTTCAATGCGGGAATCGAAGCGTTTCTGGACTGGAATCTGTTACTGGATGAAAAAGGCGGACCGAATCACGTCGGAAACTTCTGCGCTGCCCCTATGATGTGCAATCCGCGTGAAAAGAAGCTGGAAAAACGGTTGTCATATTATTACATCGGACATTTCAGCAGATATGTCAAACGCGGTGCGAGACAGATTTTATCCACGAGGTATACAGACCGGATTGAAACAGCGGCATTTTTGAATCCTGACGGCGAGCGTGTGGTGATCATACTCAACAAGACGGACAATCCGGTGACAGTGGCACTCAGGGAAGCAGGCAAAGGCGCCAGTGTGGCGATGGAGGCACATACGATCAGGACGTTTTTATATACGGTATAAAACAATACAAAAAAATGACACCTTTTTAAAAAATGCACCATTTTTTTGAGAAATGCAACTATATATAATGAATTTATAAACAAGGAATGAGAGAACAAAAACGTTCCAAGAAAGCAGCATTAGAAATTTTATATGTTTCATAAAGGAGGATTTTATATGAAAGCGAAAAGGTTAACAGCACTTGCACTGGCCGGCGTTATGGCTCTTTCCATGGCAGGATGTGGAAACAGCAATTCAGGCGGAAACACAGCATCAAACAGCAGCACCGCATCAGACAGCACAGCATCGTCAAACAGCACAGCGGCGGACAACAGTACAGCGACGGACAACAGTACACCGTCATCTTCAACAGCAGAAAAACTTGTCGTGTGGACATTGGCAGATGACCTGAAGCAGTTTGCAGAGCGTTACACAGAGCAGACAGGAGTTGATATTGAAATCAATGTCATTGCTCCGGCGGATTACTCGACAAAGCTGACTTCAGCACTCGGCGCAAAATCCAGCGAGGTTGACATTATCGTGGGAGAGCCGCAGATGCTTGGAAACTTTTTTGAGGCCGGATTCTTTGCAGACTTGTCCGCATTGGATGCAGAGGCAAAGGAGCAGATCGTGGAGTATGTGTATGAGGCAGGAAAAGACGACTCCGGCGTGCTCAGGGCATTGAGCTATCAGGTGACACCGGGTGCGATCATCTACCGCCGCGACCTTGCAAAAGAAATCTTCGGCACAGATGATCCGGACGAAATGTCAAAGAAATACAAAGATTTTGATACAATCCTGCAGACAGCAGAGGAAGTGAAAGCAGCAGGATACCGCATCTTCTCTGACTCAGGAAACCTCAGATGGTATGCGAATGCAGGAAGCGCATGGGTGGTAGATGGTGTATTGCAGGTGTCTGATGCAAAGCTCGGCTATATGGACGCAGCAGTAAAACTGTATCAGGATGAGCTGGTAGCGTTCGCACCGGAGTGGTCCGCAGCATGGTATGCGTCAATGGCAGGAGAGCTTCCACTGGATGCAGGCTGGTCCGACCTTGCAGAGCTGGAAGGCGCAGAGATGACACAGGTATTTTCATACTCACTGCCTTCCTGGGGAGCACTGATCGTGCGTGACAATGCAAACGATAATAAAGGTAACTTCGGCGTGTGCTCTGGTCCGTGCTCATATTTCGGCGGCGGTACATTTATCGGTGTGAATACATACAGCGGGCATCAGGAGACAGCAGCAGATTTTGTAAGATTCTGCACACTGAACGAGGATACCGCACAGTGGTGGCTGGAGACATCGAACGGCGATGTTGTATCCAACAAGGCAGTGCTCAATGCAAATCAGGACTATGAGAATCCGTCATTTGGCAACCAGAAAACATATGAGTTCTATCTGAAAGAGGCAAACAATATCGATTACTCTGTTGTGACAAAGTATGATGACTCTATCGGAAACTTCTGGGGCGCTTCCATCGAGGCGATTCAGAAGGGAGAGATGACGAAGGAAGAGGCGATCGAGGACTTCTATATGCAGGTAGAGACAACCTTCCCTGAAATCACAGTAAACCGATGACAAAAAACTAAGAAACTCTAAGGCAAAAAACTAAGAAACTCTAAGGCAGCAAAATACGCTGCCTAAGAGGTTTCTAAGTTTTTGGAAGAACGCCATAGGGCGGCGTTCTTCGGGAAATTGAATGGCAGCAAATACGCTGCCTAAGAGATGGAAGGGCGGCGTTCTTTCAAATGCAGGAAAGATGGGTGAAGAGTGTGGAGAAGAAAAAATCAAAGGGTATCAAAAACAGGGATAATATGGGCTGGCTGTTTATAGCGCCGTTTCTGATCGTGTTTTTGACGTTCAGTATATATCCGGTGCTGCGTACCCTGTATCTGAGTTTTACAGATTACAGCGGATTCAATGAGCCGACTTGGACAGGGCTGACGAACTACAAGCGCGTATTTACAGATAAACTGCTATGGGAAGCGTTTGGCAATACAATAAAGATTTGGGGCATCAACATCGTTTTGCAGCTTGGCATCGCGTTTTTGCTGACTATCGTATTCAGCGATATCAAGTACAAAATGAGAGGTTTGAGTGTATTCAGGGCACTTTTTTATCTGCCGAACCTGATCGCGTGTACTTCCGTTGCTTTCTTGTTTAAGACGCTGCTGGATTGGAAATTCGGTTCTGTCAACCAGATTTTGACAGGACTAGGGCTTACAGATGCGCCAGTTGACTGGCTGGGAACACCAGTGCTTTTGCGGACAGTGGTCGGCGTGATCGGCGCATGGATGTGGTTTGGCAATTCCTTCATTATGCTGATGGCGGGCGTGCAGGGCATCAACGGGGACTATTTTGAGGCGGCAGCGATCGACGGGGCAGGAAGATGGACGATCTTCGGTAAGATTACCTTGCCGCTGCTGAGACCGATCATGCTCTATGTGGCAATCACTTCCCTGATCGGCGGGCTTCAGATCTTCGATATCCCGTACCTGGTATCGTTAGGAAACCAGAAGATGACGCGCTCGGTCAACACGGCTGTAATGCATCTGTACAATATGGCATTTAAGAACAGACAGATAGGATATGCGGGCGCGATTGCGTTTATTCTGTTCTTTATCATTGCCATTTGTTCTATAGGAATTTATTTCGCAATGTATGCGAAGAAGGAGGATGAATGATGGCTTTTAAAATCAAGAAATTTTTGTACCTATTGCTCGGATTTTTGGCGCTCATTTGTCTGCTCCCGTTCCTGCTTATGATCGTCAACGCGACGAGGAGTGGAAATGACATTATGACTAGCTTTTCACTGCTCCCGGGAAGATATCTGCCGTCAAACTGGAAGATTGTCACAGACAATCTCGAGATTGGCAGAGGCTTTATGAATAGTTTGATCATAGCGATTCTGAGCACACTGCTGATGTCATACTTTTCTGCGCTCACTGCTTACGGATTTGCATTTTACAAATTTAAGGGCAGAAATATCATTTTTACGGTCATGCTCATCTTTATGATGATTCCGTCGCAGCTGGGAATGCTTGGTTTTTACGATTTGATGACGAAGATGCGGCTGATCGACAGTTACATTCCCCTGATCGTTCCGTCCATCGCATCGCCGGCGACGGTATTTTTCCTGAGACAGTATCTGCTGTCTGTCATGCCCAGGTCCATACTGGAAGCGCCAAGGATTGACGGCGCGGGCGAGTTCTACATCTTCCACAGGATCGTGCTTCCGATCATGGCGCCTGGTATCGCGACGATGGCGATCGGCGGATTTATCGGTTCATGGAACAGCTATCTGATGCCGTTGATCTTGTTGAACAATTCCAAGAAATGGACATTGCCGGTTATGGTGGCTTCCCTTGGTTCCGTGAAAGACATTGCGAGCAATATCGGCGCTACGTATGTGACAGTGGCAATTTCAGCAGTGCCGATCATGATCGCGTTCTGCTTCTTCTCCAAGTACATCATCAGCGGCATCTCTGCGGGCAGTGTGAAAGAATAATAATAGTTACAGACGGCTTATACATACTGTAAGTAATAGGATGGTAATCATTCAGCCTTCTTGATTATTTGTGCTATATTTGATATAGTAAGGAACTGTAAAGAAATAATTTTACAGTTCCTTACCGTATGAATTTGCGGAAGAATGATCAAGAGGTTTTTATTTTGTTATGAAAAAGGTTTGGTACGTTATTGTATGCGCTATTTTGTTGTGCGGGTGTGGGCGGACGAAAAACATTGCCGGTGAGGAGGCAGAGCACTCTGACGCAGCTCTGACGCTGTGTGAGCAGCACGCGGAGGATGCGGTGACGCTGGACTGGTATGTTAATTATTCATGGTTCACGGTGCCCTGGGGAGAAAATGTGGTTTCCAGACAGATTACGGAGGACACGGGGATTTCAATTCGCCTTCTTGCGCCGGCGGGAAATGAGAAGGAGCGGCTCAATGCCATGATCTCAGCCAATTCTCTGCCGGATATCGTGACGCTTGGCTGGTGGGAGCCGCAGGTGAACGTGATGATTGACAAGGGCATGGTCTATGCGTTGAATGAGCTTGCCGACGCGTACGACGCGTACTTTTTTGAGGTTACACAGGAGGCTGTGCGCAGCTGGTATACAGCAGAGGACGGCAATCTGTACTGCTATCCGAATTCCACTTATATGCCGTCCGATTATGAGATGTATGACACGATCGGTTCCAACCAGACATTTTTGGTGCGCAAGGACATATATGAGGCGATCGGCAGTCCTGACATGACAACGCCGGAGGGCTTTCAGAATGCAGTCAGGAAGGCGGCGCAGGAGTTCCCGGAGGTTGGCGGCAGGGAGCTGATTCCAATCGGCGCACATGAGTTCACTGATACGGGGTGCGCCTCCTTTGACCAGTATTTGCAGAATTTTCTCGCCATTCCATATGAAAAAGACGGGAAGTATTATGACAGAGATACAGATCCGGAGTATGTGCGCTGGCTTAAGGTCTTTCGGGAACTGGGGGCAGAGGGATATCTGAAGGAGGATATTTTTATTGACCAGCGCATGCAGATGGAAGAGAAAATGGCACAGGGGCGGTATTTTTGTATGCTGTACCAGCGGACTGATATGGCAGATCAGCAGAAGCTTTTGTACAGCAAAAATCCGGACAGTATCTACATCGCGGTGGACGGACCGAAAAATTCCAAGGGTGATGATCCGGTGCTTCCGGGGGCAGGCATCAACGGCTGGACCGTGACAATGATCTCTAAAAACTGCGAACGCCCGGACCGCGCGATCGAACTGATGAATTATATGTTGAGTGAGAGAGGACAGAAACTGCTGTATCTGGGTGTGGAAGGGGTTACGTACGATGTGATAGACGGAAAAGAAGTCGTGCGGGAGGATGTAAAGGCACTCGCAGACACAGACCGCGTGGCATATGACCGGCTCTATGGTGCGGATAATACTTATTGGATGCTTCAAAATAATATCATGCAGTTTCCATGGCATGGAGAATTGAAACCGCCGATGGGGCAGCTTGAGGAGTGGACATATCCCTACACTCATTATCTGGGACAGTATGAAGTGACCTTTCAGACAGGTACAGAAGCGGGTAATGATTTTGTGAAGATTAAGAAACTATGGAGTCAGGTATTGCCGCAGCTGCTGCTGGCACCGACAGAGGAGGAATTTGACCGGATATGGGCAGACTATATAACACAGCGTGAGGAGATGGGCTTTGCTGTGGTAACAAAAGAGGCAGAGCGGCAGTATCAGCAGGCAAAGGAGCGGCTTGGATTGGAATAGCAGGGAAGCTGGGGTGTCAATGAGATGCAGGATCGTTTGAGGAGCATCAGACAGAGGTTTGATGCGTTAAAACTGAATGTCAGGTTTACGCTGATGATCATTTTTCTAATTGCAGTGCCAATCGGAATCTTTGCGGGATTCCTGTTCTGGACGATGGAGCAGACCGTGATCCAGGAGGGGCTCAGCAAGCTGGAGTATGAGATGGGGCGGCAGGAGGCGCAGATTCGAAAGAATGTGGAATCCATCAATATGTCCACGCAGTTTTTTCTGAGCAATCAGGCATTGCTGGAGTATCTGGTGAAAGTAAAGCAGGGAAAATCGATACCAGTACAGGAACTGAATGCGTTTTATCACAATGACATTGCTGCTATGGAGAGAATGATCAACAGTAATCTTTACCTGTATCAGATACGCGTCTATGCGGATGGAGACAATCTAAAAGAAATGATGCCTGTCCTGTATTCAAAGAGCAGAATGGAGCGTCTTGCGTGGGCACAGGATGAGGAAATATCTGGTTGGAAATTTAATTATATCGATGCAATTTTTGACTCTTATGCAATGGACCAGAACAATAAGATTATGTCCATGGTGACGTGTATCGAGGATTATGAGTACGGGGAGCTTGGAATCCTCGAAGTTGCAATGCCCATGGAGACGATGTTCGAGGGAATGTATGATGGGAATGCGGGGATGTACACCTGCTTTATGGATGAGAATGGCGATTATTATTATAGCGGAGAACAAGACAGGGAAAATATCCTGATGCGGACGATTCTGGACGAGCTGCCACAGGAAGATGGCGCGGACGCTTATTACTACACTGTTGTCAACCGAAAGGAGGTCATCGTAGGACATCTCGATGTGAAGGAACTGTCAGGAACGTTATTTTGCATACTGGACATCTCAGGAGATGTGGACAGCGTCAGACATATGCGGAACCTGTTTGCCCTGCTGGCAGTCGCATTGATTCCGCTTCTTATGGTCGGGGTGAATGCCATCGTGAAGAATATGCTGCAGCAGCTGTATCGGATTTTGGGAGCGATCAAGGAAGTGCAGGCTGGCAATCTGGACGTCGTGATTGAGAACTGCGGAACCGACGAGATGGGCGAGCTTGGCAGCCAGTTCAATAAGATGCTCTCCGAGATCAAGCGGCTGATGGAGGACAACCTCAAGCGCGAACTGCTCGCAAAAAACTCTGAGATCAAGGCATTGCAGAATCAGATCAATGTCCATTTTATCTACAATGTGCTGGAATCCATCAAAATGATGGCGGAGATTGAGGAAAAGTACGACATCTCCGATGCCATCACGACCTTTGGCAAACTGCTGCGCTACAGTATGCGCTGGACTTCCGGGAATGTGACAGTGGAGGAGGAGATTGACTACATCAAAAATTACCTCAAACTAATCAATCTGCGATTTGACTATGAAATCTATCTGTCCCTGAATATACCAGACAGCATTTACCAGCAGCAGATACCTAAAATGTCCCTGCAGCCGATCGTGGAAAATGCCATTTGCCACGGAATCGAGCAGATGGCGGAGGACACCAATATTTACATCAAAGGAATCATGGACGGAAATGACTGTATGATAGAGATTACGGACGCTGGAAAGGGTATGAGCGAGGAGGAAGTTGTGCGGTTGTACAAAAAGATTGCAGGCGAGATCGAGACATCTGGCGGTTCTGGAAACGGTATTGGCTTAAAAAATGTGCAGGACAGGATCAAGATGAGCTTTGGCGATGCCTATGGTATTGAGATCGCGTCAAAGCTGGGATGTTACACGAAAATTGTGGTGCGCGTTCCGATGACAAGTGCAGCGTTGCTCAAATAACGGTGAAAAAGCAGCGAATATGAGCCGGACAGTATATCAGCGTCTGACGGATTGGAGGAGTAAAGTTGAATACAGTATTGATCGTGGAAGACGAGAAGATGATTCGCCAGGGAATCAAAGTAATGATACAGCGTTCCGGGGTGCCGGTTCAGAATATCATGGAATGCAACAATGGACAGATTGCGTTGGATATCCTGAGCAGTCAGAAGATCGATGTGATGTTTACCGATATCAGAATGCCAAAAATGGACGGCATCGAGCTGGTCGAGGCAATGCAGAAACTGGAGCACAGACCGCTGACTGTCGCAATCAGCGGATATGACGATTTTGCCTATGCGGTGCAGCTCCTGCGCATGGGGGTAAAGGAATATATCTTAAAGCCGGTGGAGCGGGAGCAGATTGTGGAAGTCCTGAAAAAACTGGAGGCGGAGATCCAAAAAAATAATGAGAGCGACAGGGAGAAGCGGGAAATCGGCTGTCAGCAGTTCAAATACATGATATTGAACGAGCATATCACGGAGAAAGAAATCCAGACAGTGACACAGCGGTTTGAAAAGAAACTGCTGTCGAAAGAGTATGTGGTGTGCTGTCTCGAAAATACCGGGGAGGAGACGGAGGAGAACACAAGTTTTTTGTGTCTCGGGGATATCGAGGGAAACTGTGTGTATATCATCGGGCGGGAAAACAAAGAGTTTTTGCTGAGAAATGAGCTTGCGGACTCGTATGTGGGAATCAGCAGGATGCATTCGGGTGTTGCACAGTTAAAGGCGGCTTATACCGAGGCAAAGGCGGCAAGGAAAGAGGCTTTTTTGCGCGCAAAGCATGATGTGGAATACACAGAGGCATTGCTGAAGGAGCGCGGGAAAGTCGATGAGGAGAAAATGCACCAGATTGTGCAGATGGCGGGCACTGACAAGATTTCCGGCGCGCTGAAACTCATGGAGCTGTTTACTGGCGAGATTAAGCGGGAGCAGTATTCGGGAAGTGTTCTGGAAAAGAATATTGATATTTTTATAAAAGAGATGTTTCGCACGTATCAGAATGTTTTACAGGGTGAAGAACAAGGGCTATTGCGGTTTCAGAATATTTACCGGTATGCCAATCTCGATGAGCTGATGGAGGAGCTGACAGGCTGGCTGATTGGATTTCATGAGAAGATCCATACGGAATTTGACGATTACAGAAATAAGTCTAAGATGAAACAGGCGATTGCCTATATTATGGAGAATTTTGACAAGGACTTGAACATGGCTGTGATCTCCAACTATGTGTCCATGAACTATTCGCTGTTCTCCTATGCGTTCAAACAATACACAGGAAAAAATTTTGTGAATTATCTCAAGGAGCTCCGGGTGAATGAGGCAAAGCGCCTATTGGAAGAAACTGATATGCGTGTCATCGAAATCAGCCAGAAAGTAGGCTATGAGAACGAGAAGCATTTCATGAAGCTCTTCAAGAGCCAGTGCGGGGTCTCGCCCACAGAGTACAGAAAAAATATGCAGTTCCGCGAGCAGTGAACTGCATATTTTAGAATCGTCCCTTTTTCGCTACGCGAGTTCCTCCGCACTGTTTTTCAGGATCAATTTCTTTTTGGTTTTCTTTTCCACATACATTTTCTGGTTGGCATTATCAAAAAGTTTTTGGATATCTGAAATGTTTCGGGCGGTTTCCAGCGCGTAGCCGCCGCTGACGCTGATATTATATTTCTTGGTGTGCAGCTTGTTGTAATTCTCCAGGTATTTGTGGATCGTCACAGTCATTTCCCTTGCAGTTTCTTCCGTGACATCGGCCGCAAGCACAAAAAATTCGTCTCCGCCGCCGCGGGCCAGAAGTGTCTCATCTGTACAGCTGTGTCTCAGAGCGTGTCCAAGAACCTGAATAGCAAAATCACCCTCCAAATGTCCAAAGTTGTCGTTGATGGTCTTGAGACCGTCCAGATCAAACACCATGGCAAGCAGAATGGTATCGTCCCTCTTTGCCTGCTCCAGAACGGACTCGCTGAGCTGGTGGAAGCCCTGACGGTTGTACAGTCCTGTCAGATCATCTCTCATGTAAATGTCCTCCAGCCGGCTGACCATCAGGTCCGTCTGCTTGGATTCACAGATGTTCCGCAGCATCCGGCTCACGTTTACGATCCATGTGAGGAAATTAAACTGGTAAGCGAGTATATTATCCTTGTAGGAGAGGGCGACATATCCGAATTCCCGATCCTCGAAATACAGGGGAGAGTATATGTAGGCAGATTGGGAATCGGTATAGATATAGTCCGGCAGGGTGTGTTTCTTGGTAAAACTGCAAGGATGGAGCAGTTTTCCGTCCTTGTAGGCAAAGGGCATCGTCAGGATATTCTGATCCTTGTATTCCTCCTGTGCGGAGGTGATCTCACGGATATGGGATGGAATGGAATCCCAATTCTGGTACAGACAGATGTAAAATTCATGGCAGTTGTGAATCCTTGGAAGAAATTTCTCCAACAGCTCCATGCCTTCGTCCAGCTCGCGGATGCGGTAGAGGGTGGTGGTCATCTTGATGTTGTTCAGCATGGCGTTTTCCAGCGTGTGTATGCGTTCCATCAGGCGGTTTTCGTACAGGTCGGGAAGCGCATTTTTCTTTTTGGCACAGCCGCATGAGGTGCGGTACAGCGGCTCCGCAGTGATGACAGTGCGCTCGGGAAGCGCTTTTCCCTTGAAAGTATCCAGCAGAAGGTTCATCGCAGTATTCCCCATCTCATAGATGGGGAATGCGACGGTGGACAGTGCGGGAGTGACATTTCTGCCGATCTCCAGATCGTCAAATCCCACAACGGCAATGTCCTCAGGAATGCGCAGGCCGCGCTTATACAGGGCATCCATCAGTGACATTGCCATGCGGTCGTTGTAACAGATGATGGAGTCCGGTCTGGTGTCTGTTTTAAGAAAGTAGCTGGCAGCGGCATCAATTGCCTCATGGGAATAGTCACAGCTGTAATGGTCGTTTTCCGACACTGGCAGCTGGTACTTTTCCATAACACTCTGATAATATTGAAACCGTTTTTCAGAGAAATCATTTTCCAGGCAGTTTCCCAGATAACAGATCCGCTGGTGATGATGCTCCGTGATCAGGTGCTCCGTCAACTGGGCAGCAGCTTTGTCGTTATCCAGCACGACAGCCGGGAAAATGGCCTTGCGCTGTGTGACTTCTATGATGGGGCAGGTACATTTCTCAGCGAGGGTCTGCGCGATGCGTTCTTTCAGCGAGGGCAGAAGGTATGTGTCGGAGGCGAAGCAGACGCCGGAAAATTCGTCATAATTCGGGATGCGCAGGATGCTGCTTTCCCCTAAGCTGTAGCTGCCGACATCCTCCCCGTCCGTGGAGGAGAAGATTTCCACGATATAGCCAAATTCTGCTGCTTTGTCAATGATTCCCTGACACAGGCTGCGCTGGAATTCGCCAAATATGTGAGAGATAAAAATGCCGATTTTCTTTGCTTGATACATAGCTGATACTCCTTTTTTAGCTTTCATCAACGATTGACGCCACTGTCGCATTTACATATAACATTCCTCCGTATGGGAGGGAGGTAGATAGACAATATATTGCAACGGATGGCTGCAAAACAAATTTAAAAGCAAAAGAATTATCCTATTCGAAGATGAACTGTGCCATAATGATTCATATGGTATTTGCTTACCAATTTATTGGAAACCAAATTTCCTGGTAAGCATTCATATGAAAGGATTTCTATGAACATTATTTTAGAACAGTTTAAAGATAAAATCAATGTTACTTATACTTTTTTGGCAGAATAATCATCAAAGGACATATCAGACAGTTTTTTTATCCCATCGGAAAGCATTTTCTCAGAATGTTACATCCTTTTCAAAGAAGTTTCTGCCTATGTGAACAGGGTACCGGTGACATTGTTTTACGTATGGAAATATGGTCGTTTCTGAACGCAGATTACAGGTGGGACTTGTGAGTTGTTATGATTATTGCATGATCGTTATGTTTATGTTGAACCACCATATACCGAACGGCACGTACTGGTGGTATGAGAAGAAGATTTAATTTCCCCAGCTCAATTAACCGAAAAAGGAAATTTTTTAGTCCATACTTGACAGAAGAATTTCCGAATTGGTGGGATACTGCGCTGATACCAGTGTTTTCGTTTTTGGAAGAAAATGATTTTTCCGGGAAAAAGGCTGTGTTCTGCTCCCGCGGAACGGGAGGACTGGCGTCCAGGATCTTTCAGCCGTCCTGCAGGGTAACGAGATGGAAGGCAATGTGAGTTGCAGGAATTGACCAATGACTTACAAAGCTATCGAAAATGGAAAGGTTATAGAAGTGGAATACACCGATTCAAAGTTGCAGACAGGTTTCTATTACTGGAAAGACAGTAGCATTTATCAGGTTTGCCCTGCTGAGCTTCGCTATTAAGGCACTCCTAAAAAGGCTGATTTAACGAATTTGATAACCCTACATTTGCGTCTTCTTATTGTTTTTGGAAGAAAAGTAGTGTATATTAAGAATGGGTAGCGGACTTGAACCGGAGGAGGATATACATGAAAGTAAAACATGGTCTTGGTTATCAGAACTATGAGGATATGATGGCGAACCATATCTTTTACATTGATAAGACAAATTTTATCAGGGAATGGTGGGAATATGCCGACAAGGTTACGCTGATTACACGTCCCCGCCGGTTTGGGAAAACACTCAATCTCAGTACAATAGAATGTTTTTTGTCCAATAAATATGAAGGAAGAAGTGACTTGTTTGAGGGACGTCTTATCTGGGAAGACGAAAATTTAAGGAAACTGCAGGGGACATATCCGGTCATATCCTTGAGTTTCGCAGGCGTGAAATCCGGATATGACGAAAGTGAAGCAGATGGGAATGCCCTCGATAATGTAGGGGCAATGAAGACAGCTGTAAAACAGATTTTATCGGATGTATATGCAAAATTCAGGGATATTATGAAATCAGAGTTGTTTGATGAGAATGACAGGGCATATTTTTCATCTGTCAACGATCATATGACAGACAAGACGGCCCAGATAGCGATTCGCCGTCTATGCGGCTATCTTAAAAGAGTTTATGGCAAAAATGTAATTGTCCCTCTCGATGAGTACGACACCCCGATGCAGGAAGCCTGGGTGTACGGTTACTGGAATCATGCGGTGGCTTTTTTCAGGAGCTTTTTTGTGACTACATTCAAGGATAATGACAGTATAGAGCGCGGACTGATTACAGGAATTACAAGGATTTCATATGGCTCGCAAAGCGAGACATTGGAATCTATTTTTTCAGAGCTGAACCATCTGGAAGTGGTAACAACCCTTTCGGACAAGTACTCCACTTCTTTTGGATTCACGGAGAAAGAAGTTTTTCAGGTGCTCGATGAGTTAAACCTCAGCGAACATAAGGCAGGTGTCAGGAAGTGGTATGATGGCTTTATATTTGGAGATTGTGCAGATATCTATAATCCGTGGTCAATTATAGAGTTTATCAGTAAAAAAGGCGAATATGCACCCTACTGGGCAAATACAAGTTCCAACAGTCTGGTAAGCACACTGATACAGACCAGCAATGCCGATGCAAAGAAAACTGTTGAGGATCTGATGAAGGGAAAAAGTTTTACGACACCGATTGACGAGCAGATTGTATTTAATCAGCTGGAAGGCAATACAAATGCCATATGGAGTCTTCTTCTGGCATCGGGATACCTGAAAGTGACTGGCAGGGAACCCCTCCGCGCAGAGGGAAAGGGAAAACCACGCTGCACATTAGCCCTGACAAATATGGAGGTGGCACTAATATTTGAGGATATGGTCAGGGGCTGGTTTGAAATGGATGTGGAGAGTAGTGCTTACAATGAATTCGTTAGGGCAATGCTGCTTGATGATGTGGATTACATGAATGAATTCATGAACAGTATTGCATTAAACAGCTTTTCGAGTTTTGATACGGCTAAAAACGCATCAGGTAATGATCATCCGGAACGGTTTTACCATGGTTTTGTCCTGGGGCTGATGGTAGGGCTCCAAGATCAGTTTGAGATTACATCAAATCGTGAAAGTGGATTTGGGCGTTATGACATTGTCCTGAAACCGTATGACAAGGAAAAAAACAATGCATATATAATAGAATTTAAGGTTTTTAAGGCTTCAAAAGAAAAGGCACTGGAAGATACAGTTGCCAACGCCTTAATGCAGATCGAGGAAAAACAGTACGAAACATCCCTGATCGCAAATGGTTTTGCACCAGGGCAGATTAGGAAGTACGGTTTTGCATTCCAGGGGAAAACGTGCCTGATTGGAAAATGATATGTTAAAATGTGAGGAAATTATTTGAATTTTATCATGATTGATTTAATAAGAGATGCCTGCAGCAATTGCTGCAGGTGTTTTTAATAATGTGGAAAATATTTTGTTTCAATACGGTTACGAAACAAAAGGCTACAGTTGCCATGCCAGGTGATATAGAATGGTTGACAGATTGTAGATAATTGATAAAAAAAGCTATTGGCCAATTCTGTCCCTTGTTCATATAGGCAAAAAATGATAAAATATAACAAAATACTCCTGTGCAAAATGACAATGGGAAAAAGAATGATAATCAGGAGTTATCTGTCGATGTAGGTATATAATAAACTTCTTTTCTACAAACAGCGGGGTATTCACCTCAGCTTGGCCTAGTTTGTTGTGCAGCAAGTTGCAAGGAATTAGACCCTCTTTTTGATTGAAATGCACACTATATACCATTTAGTAAAAGTCAATGAAGATAGTAAACTAAAAATGGACATGGTGATATAATATATCACCAGCACTTTTCAATTTTTTGCAATTATACACCACTTTACAACTTTTTCTGCTCAAACATATAGAAACATTGCTTTTGTCCGTTTTATCTATCCTAGCAATGGAACCCATATGCTCTGTCCGTTTACCGTACAGGTATTTCCTGTCTGGGATTATAAAAAGTCGCTGAATGCTTTTTACTATGCATGTTCCTATGCAAAAGCTGATTATTTCGGATTCATGAATGTTACTGCCCATATTGCACTGAATCTTATACCGCAGGGGCTTCGGTCACAGCCTGCTTTTCTGTGTGTTGACGATACAATGTTTTCCAAATTCGGTAAAAAATTTGAGGACGTCTCAAAACTTTTTGACCATGCAGCACACAATGACTCGAATTACCTCAATGGACACTGTTTTGTCAGTCTGATGCTTTGTGTCCCAGTATGAAATAAAGAGAGGGGCAACTATCTTGCTGTCCTACTCGGATATCGTATGTGACAGAAGAAAGAATCCAAACTGCAGTTGGCCGCTGGCATGGTACGCCATAATGCCCGAATTTAGCAGGAAGAAAAATGTCATCATCCTCTGCGACAACGGGTATGTAAAAAAGGATCTGGTATGTCTCAAAGATGAATTCCAGAACCTGGATCTAATCGGGAATGTTCGGAACGATTTCGTTATTTATGACTTTCCGCCACAGTCGTCTGGAAAAAGGGCATATCTGCCGTCTATGGAAAAAGACTGTCCATATGGGAGGATTTTGTGTTATCCGAAGATAAGATTGGCAGTTATTATACGGCCGTCCGCCGTGCCCTGACAAATATCTTTGGGAAAAGAGAAGTCCTTGCATATTTGACAGCCCCAGAAAAGGATTCCAGTACCAGAAGATGGTTCTTTAGTATCATTTTTCCCGAACAGCTTGAAATTTTCTGTATGTGGCAGGAAAATCACCTCTGAACCAGACAGACAGCCGCCGTATGCAGTTTATACCTTTGCTTTTATATACATTCAGATGGAATATTGAAGTTAGTTACTATGAACAGGAAACAATTTGGTTATTATGCAGCTATATGGTACGCACCTGAAAAGAACTTGAGATGTTTGTCAACCTGATTAAGATCACATACTGTGCTATGAAATTATACAACAATAACATCCAACATATACATGAATCCGTGAACCAATTGGGTGAACAAGTTCTGAAAGGCTTGAAAATACTATGTTTTTGGCAGTAGATTTCTTCAAAATGCTTTCACCTTTTGTTGAAAGGAGTTTTGAAGAGTTCAATCCCGAAAAGTTTTATGTTTACTGGACTTTTATATATAATTGCCTCAGGATTTTAGGATGGATGATTTAAATTCCGTGTGACGTAAAGTGGGGTATTGTTCTAACCGAATTAGACAATGACTTTTGGATCAGACCTTGGAAAATGTATTTGAATCCCTAGAATCCTTAGGGCTTTCTGTCCTAATTCCAAAGTCAGAACTAAGGGAACGCGGAAGAAAACCAAAGTCGAAAGTTCAAACTGAGTTGAAACCAAAGCGTCCTCGGAGGTATCCCAGAAAGAATCTGATTTCCTCTGCCGGGTCTCTATAGTCCGGCAGAGCGGAAAATTTTAATGATAAGGTGTTAGTCAACAAGTGGGTTGGTGTCATTTGTAAATCTATATATTGAGGTTTCCAAGTTAAAAAAATCACATATATAGTGGTCTAAATAATTGCGTACTTTAAGAAAGAAAACCACTAACCCACTTATCGACTAACACCAATGACAAAAAGTGTATTATTATCCAGAAAAAATGGAAAAGATACTGAAATTTGATAGACAAGAGTGAGGAAAAAATGAGGTTAATTTTTACGATAATTGTTATGATTCTAGTGATATGGCAAGGGGATGCATATTTTGATATTAATGATAATGTTTTTGTTGTCGGATGGTTAGTACTTGGTGTTGCGGGGCTGATAATCGGTTTAGTGGTTGCGGCTGTTATAAGTGGAATTATTCAATCATTTCAGATGGAATTTAGACTCCTTTCTAAATATATTAAAAATAAAGATGCAGTATTTGAAGACCCAGATAAAGTGGAACCAGCTTCGCTAGGGTTTATGTCAGGAAGATGGTTTTTAGTTTTAACTCATTTGATTAAAGATACTTGGAAAGGGTTTTTTACGGAAATACAATGGGCATATAAGGGTTCCAGAGGAATGTCTGATGAAGAGGTTATTCATGGAAGAGATATTAATAACCCGATTGTGCAGGATGATTTAGAGGGTGAGAGACTTTATCGCGAATGGGTAGCAACTTATGGCAGTGGAGAAAAAATAAAGGATTTCTTCAAACTAAGAATTATTAATGGAACAGTATTTGTTATTATTGGTAGCATATTAGCAATGATTTTTTCAATACTGTTATTGGCAGTTGGAATTCTTTCATTGCCATATGTTTTGGTGTTTGTAGTTGCGTGGTTTGTAGATAGAATTTATTTGTGGATTCGTAAAATAGCCCAACCATGTGGAAACTGCCAATCAAAGAAAACAATATTACACTATGAATGCCCTAAATGTGGTCGTGTTCATAAACATTTGGTATCAGGTCCATATGGTGTGTTTAGACATAAATGTAGATGCGGAAATAAAATACCATGTACTTTCTTTAATGGAAGATCAATAAAGGCAAAACCTATTTGTCCTGTTTGTGGAAACTATATAAAGGGAGCAGGGACAAGGCCGTTTATGGTTCAATTGATTGGTGGTAGTAATTCGGGAAAGACGGTTTATATTTCGGCATTTTATCAGGAGTTCTTGGAAAAAGTGAAGAATTCACATTTGATAGATTATAAAGTTGATAAAGACGAAGAAAACTTATTTATCGATTTGGAAGATTGGTATATGGGAGTTCCTTGTGAATCCACAAAAAGAATGAATTCACAGATGTATCCGGTGCAGTTGTATTCAAATAAGTTGGATGTGACAAGAAAGTTTATTTTATATGATATCGCCGGAGAAATGTTTAACAGTGGAAAGGCTGATGCAGAAATAAGTCAGAAACAGTTTCAGTATTGTAACGGTATTGTTTTCATACTTGATCCATTCAGTAATAACAATTATCGAAAAGAAGTAGAACAAATTGGGGGACAGCTTCCACAGTATAGTGATATCGAGAGTGAAGATGTTATAAACACATTTTTAAATTATATGGCTAGAACAGGAAATAAGAGCGTAGGTTCAGTATTTCAGATGCCTTTCTCAGTAGTTATAACAAAAGCAGATGTGAAAGCGATTCGCCAAAAAATCAATATGGTCAAGATCAAGGCAGAATTCAATAAGAATCCACAAATGTATACATCGATCGATGATGCTAGAGATTCAATGTGTAGAGCCTTCTTGAGTGAAATAGGTCTTTCAGGATTGACAAGTATAATAGAAACAAGGTTTATGAAAGTGCATTATTTCTTGGCAAGCCCTATGGGGCATGAACCGGATGGAACGAAATTTGATTCTTGGGGAGTTTTGGAACCTGTTGAATGGATCATTAAGGATCAAGATGAGAAGATGTTTGAATTGCTCCAAGGAAATGTAACAGGATAATATCAAAAGGAGATTTGTACATGCCATTAGAAGAAAAAGCAAGGATCATGATGCAACGATCAAAACTAATGCAGCAGGAAGAGACTACTGCTGAAGTTACAACAAATGAAAATAGAATTCTTACAGCGACTGATGAAATTGCGGAAAAAAAGATTGATGAGGAAACGGAAGAAATTCAACAATCACAGCAGTCCGAGTCAACAGAAGAGAAAATGCAACAGTCGGAGGATCCAAAAGAAGTTGATAATTATGAAGCAGTATTGATGCAGCTGGCTGAAAAAATAGATGATTCAGTATTAGCACAAAAAGACTTAGAACTGAAGATTATTCAAACATTCAAGGAAAATGCGAATTTTCAAATTCAAGTTCGGCAGAATATGCAGAAGGAACTTGAATTAGCAAAAAAGAAACTTAGTGGAGATATTTTTATACCCCTATTAAAAGAAATTGCAACATTATATGTTGAGTGGCAAGATGTATTGAATGATCTTGATGATAGTGTTGCAAAGAAGAAAGTGTTAGGGATTTTTGAGACTCTTCAAGAGATGCTTGAAGAGTACGGGTGCGCGTTCGGAACAAGTGATATTAATAGTAAACGAAAGCCTAAATATAGCAAGTTAAAAAACAAAGTATCAACAGGGTGCAAGGAAAAGCATGAAACCGTTGCAAAGAGTCATAATCCATGGATAGTAAAAGAACCATTTGTTCTTTATTCGGAATTTGTTGATGTTTATGTATATGACGCATCAGTGAGTGAAGAAACAAGCAATAAAACTGAAAATAATGATACCCTAGAGGAGGATTAACAAATGAGTACATATGGTATTGATTTAGGAACAACTTATTCCTGTATTGCAAAGCTTGATCAAAATGGCAATCCGGAAGTTATACAGAATTATGTGGATGGTACATATACACTTGCTTCTGCGGTTTTCTTTGAAGAAGATTCTGATAATACATTATATGGAGAATCTGCAAAGGAATATTTGGAAACATCACCAGAACGTTTAGTTCAGTTTGCAAAGAGAGAAATCGGGAAACCAAATGGCAAAAGTTGGGACATTGATGGGAACGAGTATACACCAATCGAAATCTCTGCGTTGATTTTGAAGAAACTGAAACAGATGGCTGAAGAACAGGGTGAGAGTGTAACAGATGTAATTATCACATGTCCGGCATATTTTGGTCTTGAAGAGAGAAATGCGACACGAAAAGCAGGCGAATTGGCAGGAATGAACGTATTGAATTTGGTCAATGAGCCGACTGCGGCTGCAATTAGTTACTGTTATAGAGAGTTTCAGGATAACCAGGTAGTCGTAGTCTATGATCTTGGTGGTGGTACATTTGACGTTACTGTGCTTAATATGTCTATTGAAAAAGATGTTGCGGGCAGCAATAAGCAGCAGATGAGAGTACTTGCCAGTTCCGGTAATGATAAGCTTGGTGGTAAAGATTGGGATGAAATTTTGTATAACATCTTATTAGATAGATATTGTCAGGAAATTGGAATGGATTCAAGTGATTTGGATGGAGACACAAGACAGTGTGTTAGAAGTAAAGTTGAAAAGACAAAGAAAAATCTTTCACAGACAGACTCAGCCAAAGTAAAAATTAAATCAGATGCGGGTCCTATCAATATTGTTGTTACAAGGGAAGAATTTGAGGAAGCAACCCGTCATCTTGTTGCACAGACTGTTGACTTGTTCGATGTTGCACTTAATGAAGCAGGAGGTGTAAAGATTGACAAAGTGCTTTTAGTAGGTGGTTCTACTAATATGCCAATGATTAAAAAAGTAGTGGAAGATAAGTTTCCGGGTCTTGTACAAGTTGAGGATCCAGAGAGAGCAGTTGCAAAGGGTGCAGCTGTTTATGCATCTATTTTGGTGGGCGAAGACGAGCCTGTTCCTACACCTGAACCAGAACCTATTGTTGATCCTGTGACAGGAGAAGTTGAAACACCTGCACCAGCGCCGGTGTATAGATCTAGAGCGACTGGAATTGGTGAAATTACTGTAGTTGATCAGGCACCTCGTTCGTTTGGACCTGGAGTGTTCATTAACGGAGAATACACTGTTGACAATTTGATTTTGAAGGGAACTGAGCTTCCTGCAACATCTACAAAGGTGTATGGTACTATGGCTGACAATCAAGAAATGGTAAAATTGTCGGTATTTGAAAGTATGACATTAGAGGAAAGAGTAAAGCCTTGCGAGGATCCCGAAGGAAATGCACAGGACACCAACCCGGAATATCTTATGAAGGCATTGGGGCAGCTTGTTTTGGAACTTCCTCCAAATACACCTGCTAGAACACAGATCGAGGTAACCTTTATGATCGATGCCGCAGGTATTCATGTAACAGCGAGAAACCTTGTAACAGGCGAATCAAATACAACGAGAATCGAATATGCTACAAGTATGACTGAAGAGCAGACAGAAGATAGTTTACGTAAATTAAATATGTTGTCATTAGAAGATTGATTGGGAGCGGCTATCGCAACTACTTGACGGTAGGGCGATAGCCGCTTTTTGAATAGGGTAAAGGGGTGAGTGTAATGGGTGTTTCTGTAGGAATTGATTTAGGAACCACGTTTTCAGCAGTTGCAATCGTTGATAAGGCAACAAATAAGCCAAAGATTGTGTTAAATGAAGATGGAGAGAAGATAACACCTTCTGTGATCCAGTTTCAAAAGGATTATAACACAGGAGTTGTTACAACAATAGTTGGCAGCGAAGCCAAGGAAGCGTTTGATATGGGAGAAGATGGATGTGTATCTGCTTTTAAACGCTTAATGGGAACTAATAAAGAATATTATAGATTTGATGGGAAAAGTTATACTTCAGTTGATCTGTCTGCAATATTGCTAAAATATTTAAAAGAGGGAGCAGAGCGTACATTAGGAGATACCATAGATGAAGCAGTTATAACTGTGCCTGCTTATTTCTATTCGGCAGAACGTGAGGCTACGATCCAGGCAGCTAAGATTGCTGGAATAAAAGTTAAGAAAATTATTGATGAGCCTAATGCAGCAGTTATGGCATTTGGCTTGAACCATTGGAGAAATAATGCAAATATATTGGTTTATGATTTAGGTGGCGGAACATTTGATGTTACATTGACTCATATGGAAAACGATGGGTTTCTACGGGCGATAGTAACCCGAGGAGACCATGTTCTTGGCGGCAAGGATTGGGATGCCAGAGTACTAGGTATAGTAAAAAACAGAATACAAGAAGATACGGGATTTGAAGTCGATTCTGATATGGTTTTTTCAAAAGAAGTTATGGGATTGGCTGAGGGACTGAAAAAGAAACTTACATTTTCTGATACTGCAAGCGTGAATATCAATATTCCGGATTATGGATCGTATATGGTAAAAATAACACTTAATGAGTTTGATAGCAATACAGCAGATTTGCTAAATAAGACTGGAAGTTTATGCCAGAATGTGTTAGATGAGGCGGGGATGGCTTGGTCTGACGTTACGGATATCTTGCTTGTGGGTGGTTCTACACGAATGAAACAGGTTTCACGCTACTTGGAAAAAATCAGTAATGGACATAAACCATTATCACAAGTAAATCCGGATGAGGCAGTAGCATTGGGGGCAGCAATTCAATCTTCGAAACAAAACGGAGGATATGCTTCACTTTCGGTTCAAGTCATAGATGGTAAAAAGGTCACAGACAGGAGTAAACAGGGATTTAGTCCCAATGAAACTGTTGAAGGTGAAAAAAAATTATCCGGTTTGGGTATGCTCAGCTTATGTGAGACAACAGCCCATGCAATGGGAATCGTAGCAATCAATGATGAGGGAAATCAATATTATAATGAGATCATTATTCCGGCAAATCATCCGAGACCCGTCAAAGCTGCAAAAAAATTTAGGTTTTATACATCACCTAATGGAAATAATGAGCTATCCATATATGTATTACAAGGGGACAGGGAGAATCCCTTAGACTGTCAAATAACAAATAAATATGTTGTTACAGGTATTCAACACATTAAACGAGGCGAAAAAGTTGGAACGGTCATCAGAATACAGTATAGCTATGATGAAAATGGTGTGATACATATACAGGCAAGACAAGAACGGTCAAATGTTGACTTACTGATACGAAGAGAAAGTGCTGTTTATGATGTGTCAAAGTTTGGTAAACCGGTGGCAAATGACAGTAAACAGAATGGATTTCAGATGAGTTCTGTTACAGGGAACCGTGTTGTACATAAATATAAAGCAGTGACCTTTAGCAATGCTGATTGGGAAAAGTATGATAATGTTCCAGTTCACCCAAGCGGTGCCGAATATAATGAACCAAAGATCCACGTTGTTGCAAATGAAAAGAACATAGAATTTCACGGATACAATGTCAGCAATATGGATGAAGGTGTCATGTATACGATAGGTGCATCTGATGATTTTGAAATTGAGTGTGACATAAATACCTCAACAATAAGTCCCCATCCAGGTGGATATTTGCAAATATCATTGGGGGCGATTTCTGCAAGACTTGATCAAAATGGTGGTGATATTTTACTTGATGGCTCTGTGGCAGCATCGGTTGGCTCCAAATTCCATTTAAATATGTCATTGACAGATGGAGGACATTATGAAGTAAAGATCAATGGTAGAGAAGTTGGAGATATTATGAGACCTACTATGGGTGGCGTAGATGTTATTTTCGGATTTGTTCATGAATCCCATTGCTGCCATTTGATTTCGCATGCTTATGTATCTGACATAACAATGATGCAGCGTTCAGGGGATACAGATGATAGCCCAGATGCAGAAACTTGGGAAGACTAAATGTTTTTTGCGGAGGTGTGATTATTGATGACCGATAGAAGAAATTACTATGAAATTATAGATAAATTGTCTTTTGATCCTATAGAAATGAGGGATAAGAAGATAATCGATGCTATTGAGATGTGGAAATTTCTTGAGGAGAAACGAGGAATTTCCAATGAAGAGGCTAACGGAGAACAACGACAACAAGAACTTGATATGTATGACGATATCAAGGCTTGTTTTACTGATAAGACAAGGAGAAAAGAAGAAGCTGGCGCTATGAAGCAGAAGCAAAAGAAAAAACTGGAAGATATTATTGCCATATTGAAAGAAAGTTCTTCTGGAGTTGATTTGTACGTTTCTAATGCGAGAATTGTCAGTATTGCAAAGAGCCTAAGACTTGACAAAGAGAAAACTGTAAAAAAGGCGTTTACTGACGCTGGTTTCGAAGTGATTGTTAGAAAGCCGGTAAACATAGCCAACGATATTTTGCTTTCTAATACGGTTTTCGACATGGTGTCCGCAAATACCGTAAAATTAGCAAGCATGTCGAGTAAAGATTTTCCTTGGTTGAATAAGGTGAAGAATCTATATGACTTAGCTGCTTTTTTTAAGAATGATGATTCCAATGCAAATGTTTATTCGTCAAAATCAGCTGAGGAGCTTAGAAGTATCATGGAAGTCGGTGCTGCAAGTGTAGCGGGTAAATTGGATGCATTAAATCATTGTTTTGCAGATTTGTTTCAAGCAGGATGTACGCAAATTTTTAAAGATGAGAAAACGAAAACAAAATATGATAATTCATTAAAAATTGAAAGTCTATATGATTTGTTTTCTTTGCTTAAAGAAATGCCGGAAGAAATGAAAAAGGATGCATATATAGCGGATATATGTATTAAAAAAATCCAATCGTATTTTCCCGATCCAGATGTTGCATTGGCTATTTATAACAGAGAAACAGGCAATACACTGGATCCTTATGAGCCGGATAGCGGGGATGTTGATTTTATATGTGGTAGTTGTAAATCAACATCAAAAATAAAATATGGAACAGATAAGCTTTCTTGCAAATGTCAGGCTTGTGGTTTTCCTCTTTTTGTAAAGTGCAGAAATAGTAAGTGTGGTTCTTTGATACCTGCGATTGCAGATATATGTCCAGAATGTGGTTTTAATCTGGTAGAAGCAAAATTCTTTGATAGATATTGTGTTTTGGCTAAAAATGCAATTGATTCAATGGATTTGGAGGAGGCTAGAAAACAGTTAGCCTTGGCTAAAGGTGCAAGACCAGATGATCCACAACTCAAAGTTCTTGATGCTGAGATTACTAAGATGATACAGATGTATGAAGCACCATTACAAGCCATTCGAGATTTGATGAATCAGCATAGATATGTTCAGGCCGATAGCCAATTAGCTGCATTTTGTTCAAGATATCCTGGAATAAAAGTTGATGATATCAAATCTGATATAGACAAAATGCTTCACAGTGCGGACAGAATGTTTTCTCAAATCGATAGTCAAGCTGATAAGTGTGGTGTGTGTTTTGATATTTTGGATAAGGTTTGCGATTACATAAAAGCCAAAGATTATATCAAAGATAAAAAACCAAAACAAGTATCGGACTTAAGAGCAGTAGTATCAACGAAGAGCAATCAGATTACTGTACAATGGACCGGAACTGGAGAAAGGGAAGTATCATATTGCGTTGTACGTAAGGAAAATTCCCGCCCGCAAAGTATCAATGACGGAACTATGGTTTTGAAGAAACAACTTATTACGCAATATGCGGATTCCAATATTACGGCGGGCGTTGTTTACTATTATGCAGTATTTTCGCAACGCATTGGTACATATTCAGAACCTATATGCACAGATCCAACAGTTTTATATCAGGAACTTGATGAAAAACTTGTGGTCAAAAGCGCTGACGATGGCAAATGTATAATGTCATGGCAGCTGCCACGAAATTGTATCGGTATACGTGTATTAAGAAGTGAAAATGGGAATGTAAATTCTACACCGGGGCAGAGCACATTGGTTGTTGCAGACCGTGTAACAAATGGATATGAGGATAAAAATATTAGGAATGGTGTCCGATATGAGTATAGACTTCAGTGTGTATATAGTGTTGGTGATGGCGTGAAATACAGTGAAGGAATAACATTTTCGCTGATGCCGGATAGTAAACCACAACAGGCAACATTAGTATCCGCAACTGTAAAAAGTAAAACTGCTGTTCAGGTTACATGGACTGTTGAAAAAGCAGATGCTGATGCATTACTGGACGTATATGATGTCAAGGCAGACGTCAATACGACAGAAGGGACAACATATCATGTCGCTGAACTTGCAAACGTAGGAACCAAGATTGCCACAATTTCTGACATTGTGTCGGGAACGGCAGAAATTAGAGTGACACAAAAGAAAGGCTATCGAATAACAGCTGTGATTGTCAAAGGTGAATATGCTGTTATAAGCAATTGCATTAGTTTTTCTAATTATGGCAAGGTCGAGATTGATAAATCGAAAACAAAAATCACAGGCGGAAATCTAGTTATTCAGTTGAAGGATGTTTTTCAACAGAACTTGGCAAACATTAGATATGCTGTGGCTACAAAAAATCATGATGCAGAGCCTGCTCCTTGGTGCAAGATAGAAGATGCCCCGAACATGACACAATTATCCGTCAGTGCTTATACAACGGATGGGATGATTCGTATTGGAAAGGTTCCGGAAAAAGAATTATATATTTCGGTGATTGGTGAATATATTGTTGGTCAGGATGTTTATTATTCTGATCCAGCAAAATTACGATTGTCTAACAGACCGAAATCGGTGATTCGTTATAAGATCGTGTGGGGATTTTTGAGTAAAAAGAAAAATGTAAAACTGATATATGAATGTGATACAGATCAGGAGATGCCGGAAATGTATCTATGCACAAACAAGACAATAAAGGTGCCAATGTTTTCAACGGCTCCTAATAATGTAATGCTTTGTAAAATCAACGAGAACATGAATTATAAAGCACACACCAAGGTAGAAAAAGATATACCTAATGATGTGTGGAACAGTACAACAAAAGGGAATGAAATAAGATTATTCATTCCGGAAGAAAGTTACGCAGAGTTTAGAATGTCGCCAGAAGTTGACACATTAAAGATACCGTAGGAGGGTTGATATGGGTTTGTTTGGTAATTTTGGGGGTAATAAAACAATCACTTGTCCATATTGTATGGATGTTGTGAGGAAGGATAGCCTGAGATATACATGTAAAAAATGTGGGACGGAGTATCCTTCAAGTATTAAAGTGCAAAGCTGCAAAACAAAGAATTGTGGCGGTCTGCTAGAGCTAAAATGCCCAACATGTGAGAAAGAACTGCCATCTATGATTTTTCAGTTTGCTCAATATATAAAGTTTTGTATCGTTGGTCAGACAAACTGTGGAAAGACGAATTACATAACTGTTATGCTTGAGGAGTTTAAACAAAAGTTGAATAAGAAAATGCTGATTCAGCCAATGAATACAGAAACTTCCGACATTCAAATTGAGAATGTGGACTACCTATATAATCAGAAAATCGAGTTGCCTCCTACCCCATCTGGATATTTGAAACCGCAGTTGTGGCAGATCACAGATCGAACAAGATATAATAAGGTCAAGGAAGCTTATAAGGTATATAGTTTAAACATCTTTGATGGTGCGGGTGAAGATTATCTTCATATGACAGATGATATAAGAAGATATATAAATGGCGCCGATTATATATTCTTTTTGGTTGATCCGTTAAATTTGCCGGCAGTAAGAAAACAACTCGGAAAGTCGGGCGCTAATCAGAATTCAAGTGAAGAATTGGTTAATGGAATGGCACAATATCTTAGAATGGGGTTCGGACTGTCAGCAGGTAAAAGAATTGGTAAGCCAGTAGCTGTTATTTTCACTAAGTTCGACATGATAATGGAGTTGATGGGAAGTGCGCAGATTACGCAGGAAAACGAGGCCGCATTTAACGGAGATTATATGAGGAGTGATGCGGATGCAATTGATTCTGAAATTAGAAGTTGGTTGGAGAGTATTGGAGAAAGATATTTCTTATCTGCGCTAGAGACAAATTTTAAGAAAACTAGATTCTTTGGAGTATCAAGTTATGGTCACGCACCAACAGCAAGTGGTGTAGGAACATTAATGCCGCATAGAGTTTTGGATCCTGTGATGTGGGTGTTAGCAGATAAAAAAATTATTAAATAGGAGGTTAAGGTATGTTTCAGCAAGTAGTATATACGAGATGTAAACCGCGCAGGGAATTATTGAATGTAAGCAATGACCTTTTGAGTGATGGTAAGGTCGTAAATGAAGAGGGGTTTGCAATTCATAATTTTTCTAAAGGTATCTTAAGTGATGGCTGCCTATATGATCCTCTATATCTTGAGATCCTTTTGAAGAAAAAGAATGCAGCTAAAGAAATGGGTTCGAACGCGACAGGTGTTTTTGCATCGTATGAGTATTTTCAAAATGAGAATGGTGGAAGTTTTTTAGGACATGAGTATTTAAGGCCATATAATGCAACCGATGTACGTTCAAACGGACAAAAGCATAGACCGGGTAATTACATCAAGCAGTATTTGGTAGGAGAATTTGATGATTATCCATGTTTGTTATTTGGAAGTGATTGTTGGACGGCACATAAAGAAACAGAAAATTTCTATTATCATGATAATAATGAGCCGTTGGTTTATCTTCCATCAATTGATAAAACAAATATTACATATTCGATGACAAGAGATAAAGTAAAGCGATTCATTAAAGACGGAAGAAAAGAATGTGTTAAGAAACTTGTAGCGATCGTGATCTCAGAAATGTCAAAAGATATTGATAAAAGACATTTTATAGTGATCAAAGACACTCCGGACAATGTTGAATCATGGGTGGCAGCGCTAGAGTTTTCTCTCCCAGTATATTTGGCAAAGCAGATTTCTTTTAGTACGAACGTCGTTGCTACTCAAAATTTGTCTGTTGATAATATTTATTATGTAGATGAAAAGGGTAAATTTATCAAGGGGAACCAAAAAGAAGCTAGGGAAGGCGGAGGAAAGAAGTGTTATTATTCTATGATAGTCGGAATACATCCGACTGCGCAGGGTAGTTCCAGTATCGCTTTTGGTATGAATAATATTAGCTTTGTATTGTTAGACGGAGAAACAAAGAAAGTTGAGAGAGAAGATATTTCAACTGCAAAAGCTTACTTTGATGCCGTGGCTCTGATGGACGAAGATATCGAAGATTTTGATAAGTTGTTAGAAGACTTAGAAGAGGTTGCATTTGGTCCGTCTGTGGACGATCTATTTGAGTTGTTTGACGGATACAAATATTTGCTTGATAGCGCTTCATTTGTAGATGATTGGGAGTTTTTAAAGGTTAAGCAATATTTAGGTATATTTAAAAAATATGAATCTGCCCCTTATAAATGGAGTCAGTATTTGGCAGAAAAGGTGTATGATATTTATCCAAAATTCTATGAATCGGATCTAAAGGATAATTTCTCACTTTTAAAACAAATTACATCAATGGATCATTCTTCTAAGTTGCAAGGTAACATTGAGCAATATTTGCTTGATAAATATATGTATGAGATCAAAACACGGAATATTGATGTCGTGGCTGCAACAGGCTTAAATACCTTAATAAATACTGTATATACGAGCATTCCACAGTTAGTTGCCGATGGGGTGAAAGGCAGTACGGCTGCATTTATAGATGTTGCCGATAAGTGGAATCCCCAACAGTCATATTATATTTTTACTAAAGTATTCGAAAGCAATAATATGATTGGATCTGCTAATTTAGAATGGCATAAAGAGGAACTGAATTCCAGGCTTATTGCTATGCTGTTTGAAAATATCTGTCAGAGTGATAAAGGCGCAAGCGACCTGCTTGTGTATGTCAAGAATGCACCTATCTATTTGGAGTTGGCTGTTAATGGGGCAAAGAAGGATTATGAAAAGTGGTCAAAATATATAGCTGATTCAATAGTGGATTCCAAATTGGAGATGGTTTGTGGTGCAATGTTAGAAATTGCTTCTGTAACAGCTGCGAAATATGAACATTTTCTGGTTATCCTTTTAAAGGCTGGAAAGCGAACGAACGTTTTGTTCAAGTTCATTATCAAGTCAAATGATAAATTTGGTATAAATAAAGATTCTTCGGTAATGTTTGTTTCGGCGTATCTGGATACTTTTGGGAGAAGGGCAACTGAACTTAAGGATCTAGTTGATTTGATGAGTGAAAATGACTTGGGAAATGCCGCAGAAGAACTAGCATATAGTAAGATCGATGAATTTATAACTACGGGTTCAGTAGATAATCCAATGAAAGCATTAGCTAAAGAATTTGAGATATGGAGACTTGGATCAAAGAAACCACAGGGGAGAGCTTATGTTATAGCTTTTGCTGATTCGCTTGCCAGACAGCCGCTTGCGAAAACCGTAGAAATACTGGATAAGTATATGGATAAAGAGACAATTGTTGCTGATGAAACGGATACGAAGATGATTATCGATTCATTAGGGGATAATATGACTGATGCCGAAGTTTATGTGAAGGCTTATCATCTATTACATCAAGGCGGGGGAACAGTCAATAAGCAATTTATCAGTATCAATTTTGAAGATGCGGAATCTGTCAAATGGTATTTGAAACTGTATTTGAAACGACCTTTTGCAAAGTGGGCTAATGATTATCTTAATGATATAAAGTCGATCGAAGAAGAGATGTATGGCTTAATAAAAAATGAGAATATTGATAAAATCGAGAAACTTGTTCTTAAATCATTAGAAAAAGGTTCACCAGAGATTGATATTTACAAGGACTATTTTGAAAGGGTAAAAGCTAAGATCAAAGAGGACAAAGCCGAAGAGAAACAGAAGGCAAAAGAATCAAAAAAAGAAGGCAAAAAAGAAACTGACCGTAAACCTGATGTTGATGAGAAGAAAGGATTGTTTTCTAAACTTTTTGGTAAGAAATAGTGCACAGAGGTGACAAAATGGCAATAGCTGTAATGCAAAAAAGAAAGATTGATACAATAAGAGAGATGGTGTTGAAATGGCAAACGGAGATAATCCTAATATTAGACAAAGACAGAGTATAAGACCAGCCGGCAGGCCCTCAACAAAGCCCGCAAATGATCCGCAAGGAAATCCATTGAATACGGCAAATTCTTCAAAAAGTTTGCCAAACACAAAAAATAGCAATATGCCTACAGGGGTGCCTTCAAGCACCCCTATGAGTAGTACACCTGCGATGGCAATTCCAAAAATTAAACATTCTGAAAAAGCATCAGAAGCAGAAAAAATGTTAGAAAGTAATTCCAACCTTGTTAAATTGCAGAATAATTTGAATATGCTTGATATCTTTATTAATAATAAGCATATGGAGATGCTGTCTCCGGTAGCAGGAGCACAAGTATCATATTCAAATAAAGTTCAGGAATTGGATTCATTTATGCGGGATATGTCGGGAATCTGTGTTTATAGCATTGATAAAATAATGCTGAATCCAGATGAAAGCACATATGAGAAACTGGTAAGTTTCTATTCTGCTTTGAGCGGGATTGGTGGTGTCTTTGCAGTTATTATTCAAAGTGATGGGCAAAAAACAAAAATGTATATGTGTTGCCATGTAAACAGTAAAGAATGGGCAGACAATGCCGGAGAAATTCTTTCGAGTAATTTTAGAGGGCAGTTTCCCGGAAGTTCAGTACATAAACTTGGTGAAAGCGAAAAACAAAAACTTTTAAGATCATTTGGCTCAGAAAAAAAGAATAATGATACCGTAGTTAAAGCCTTAAGTATGATTCCCGGAAGGAGACAAGTTGAGATACAGAACAATTGTGGAATCAGTGCACAGGGGTTGGAAAAGTTTATTGATACTATGGAAAATTATGAATACACTTTGGTAATACTAAATCAAAGGGTACAAAACAGTGTTATGGATCAGTGTAAGTCCGGGTATGAAATGATGTACACGCTACTGTCTTCTTTCTCAAAAGAAAATGTAAGTTATTCTGAATCAGATTCTGAAACGAGGAGTATTTCGATATCAGATACATTTTCTGAGTCAGTCAGCGACTCTATTACAAATTCTTTTGGAACAAGCAGGACAGATAGTACAACATTTGGAACAAACGATGGAAAGAGTTATCAGACTGCAGGATGGTTCGGTTTTGAATATACAAAATCAGAAGGTACCAGTTCTTCTACAAGTAGTTCAGACGGAACTAATGAGGGAAATTCTCAAGGCAGGACTACAGGGACATCTACAAGTAATGCGACATCTGAACAGAATGGAACATCAACTGGAACAAATAGAACTATAAGTATTTCAAGAGATAATAAGAGTGTTATGGATATGTTGGAACTGTTAGATGAGCATATCAAAAGAGTTGATCAAAGTCATGTGTTTGGTATGTGGAATAGCTGTTGTTATGTCGTTGCAGATGCAAAAGTTTCCTCTATGGCTGTTAGCACACTTTCTTCGTTACTGGCAGGAGATGAAAATGTAGTTCCACATGCATATTATAATAATTGGGATATTTGTAATGTGTCAGAAAGAAATAAGATACTTGATTATTTGCAATTTTTGTCCCATCCACAGATCGAACTTGATATTGGGAATGGGCAGAGCATACAACTCCTTACCCCGGCTATGCGTGTAAGTGGTCGTGAAATGCCTATATTGTGCAATTTACCAGCAAGATCTGTCTCGGGTATCGTTGTCACAACGATGGCTGATTTTGGACGCAATATTTCAGAAGAGTGGAAAGCAAAAGCGAAAAGACCTATTGATGTGGGAAAGGTCTATCATATGGGTCAAGTACAAAAGACAAATGTACAGTTCGATTTGGATGCTTTTTCATCACATTGTTTTATTTGCGGTGCTTCTGGTTCAGGAAAAAGTAATACCACCTATAATATTTTGAAGAAATTTATAGATAATAAAATTCTATTTCTTGTTATTGAGCCTGTAAAAGGCGAATATAAGAAAGTGTTCGCAAAACTTGGAAAGATAAATATATTTACTGCTGATGAGTCTGCTTATAGAAGGCTTCAAATCAATCCATTTGAATTCAACCAATCTATACATATTCGTGAACATTTGGATAGATTAACAGAGGTCATAGGTGCTTGCTGGCCGCTTTATGGAGCGATGCCGGGTATTCTGAAGCAAGCATTTGAGAGAGTCTATGTAGAACATGGTTGGGATCTAAATTACTCAGAGAGAGTTATGGAGATTGGAAGTAAGTTCCCGACATTTACGGATCTTGAGAAAGTAGTGGAGAACGTTATTGATGAGTCGACTTATACATCTGATACCAAGGGAGATTATAAAGGGGCATTGCTGAACCGAATAAGATCATTAAATGCTGGATTTGAAAAAGATATTTTTGGAAATTCAATTGGTATTCCGCAACGTATCTTATTTGATTCAAATACCATTATTGATTTGAGTAGTATCGGTTCTGATGAAACCAGATCGCTCATAATGGGAATGTTGATCATTCAACTTAGGGAATATCGAAAGGTCACGGTAAGAACATCAAATAATCCTACAAGACATGTGACAGTTCTTGAGGAGGCTCATAATATTTTAAAAAGATGTTCGAAAGAGTCTTCATCAGATTCAGCAAATGTAATAGGAAAATCTGTTGCTATGTTATGTGATTGTATTGCTGAGATGAGAAGTTTGGGTGAGGGATTTGTGATCGTTGATCAGTCCCCAAGTGCAGTTGATGAAACTGCACTTAAAAATACGGCAATCAAAATTGTAATGCGGATACCATTTAAACAAGATTTTGATATTATGGGTGATGCGCTCGCATTGAATGACTCACAAAGATTGGAATTAAGCAAGTTAGATACAGGAATTGCTGCTGTATTCCATTCGGGTTGGACCGATACTATGCTTGTTCAAATGGGCGAAAGATGGGATGACACCTTATATGGTGTTTCAACAGAGGTCGTTTTAGATAAAAATTATTTAATCAAGATAAAAGGTGCAATCATCCAATACATGTTTAAAAAAATCGCTGATAAGGATATGCTCCGACTAAAAGATGAAATTGGAGATATGCTGGAAGTGATCGATCGCGGTGGGCTCACGGAAAGCAAATTATCGGAATTACAATATCAGATAGATAACTTCATAGAAGAAAATAGATCCTTGATCTCCAGCAATGCATATGAATCATTGGAAAAGAAATACTATGCGTTTGTAGTGTCTTTCTTAAAACTGTGGGGACTGTTTACAATGATTCCGTTAGATGTTGTTGGTTCAAAGGACATTGGTGCATCAAGTAGAGATAAAAAGAAGGATATGGAAGTAAAGAAAACAGATGATCTAATAAGTGATTTTCCCAATTCATCAGTAAAAAAATATAAGGAATGGGAGTCAAATTTTTGTAATCTTGCAAAAAAATATATATGTATGCCTTTAGTGTGCGATGGAGATACCATTAAGTGGCCGTATGATTCTAGTGAATCGGAGTTTTTCATGGATATCTATGTTGGCTTATTGAGATATATGGCTCAGAGATTTGCCGAGAAGAATAAGAACGATAAGAATCATAATAAATATAAGGATGCAGTCAATTATTTGTACAAAAATCAAAGAAGCAGGTGAACGAATGTATAAAGAAATTCATGAAGATAAAGATGTTTTTGAAACGGATAATGATTTGGAAAAAATTGAACAAGAAGATCTGGAAAGCGAAATGAAATATTTACCTAGATCTGATGGTGTTTGGGAAGGTGAAAAAGGGGATTCAAAATGGATCCCTGATGATGAAAAAATACCAGGAAAGGCTAACACAGATGGTAAAACATGGGGCGAGATCAAGGAAGATCATGATATTGATGGAATAGAATTTATCAATGGAGAACCTGATTTTACAGAAATTGCCAGAGGCGAGGCTCGAATAGATGAATTTACGGATAATAGGGATAAAAATTTTAAACAGGCTGATGAATATGAGGCAGAAAGAAGAGGCTGCTCGCCTGATGATGTGAAGGAGTGGAGAAAGGAAAACGGCTACACTTGGCATGAAAGAAAAGACTGTGAAACAATGGATAAGGTTCCGGCAATAGTACATAATAATATATTTCATTCCGGTGGTATTTCAGAGAAAAAGAAGGAAATAAATATGGAGGATTGGCTGTAATGTGTAAAATAAACGATTTAGTATTTGGAGTAATGAAATATGATCATTCGTGGGTCAAATTGGATGATATATCTGTATTTGGAAAGGATTTGGAAATCAGGATTGTTGCAGAAGCTTATAATAATCAGGATATCATTGATGAACAGCGTGACGCATATAAGCGGTATTTAGAGGAATTTCCTAAGTATATATTGAAAACACCTGAAGTTTTATTGAAATATTATTTAGAAAATTATGATCATATTTCGTCAACAGTAAATATTCCGGATAAGATAAATAAGGATAACATAAATAAGGAATTGATCACAAAACTGATAAAAATCAAAACTGTATATTTTGACAGAAAGGGACAGTTTGGATGGCTCTGCGATTGTGCCTGGGATTCGGAACATGGGATATGCATATTGTTGTCATCAGACGAGATATGTGTTAAAGAACAAGATTACTTATTGTAAGGGATGTGGGTAAAATGGTAAACGAGGCAGCCGTAAGAAAACTGAAAGATTCTATTTATTCCCGTCAGAGAACGGTATCATTAGAGCATTGCGCAGTGGGATCTTTTGATAATATTTTCGATGCGGTCGTTGACGAAGATCCCAGAATCATTATTTTTGTTGAATTAGAAAAACTGCAATGCAACTACAGTAAAAAAAGTATGCTAAGCATTAATGAAGATTATACAGTTTCAATTGAATATAATCCTAAATTTATGAAAATAGATGAAATCATACTTTATGACGGAAGAAAAACAGCTATTCAATTACTTGATGATCGAATTAAAGATGAAATCTATATTGTTGGAAAAAATATGGATTCGTTGTTAAATGGAATGGATGAAGTCTATAGCAGGTATTTGGATTCTGTTGAAGGTTTTGATCAGATATATTGGGAGACAATGACATATCGAGAGTATACAATACTGGATGTGCATGTTCAATTTTTTGTGGAACAGATGCCATTGCAAGGAATCCTAAAGAAAACTGAATATGAAATCAAGCGGATCATCTCAGAAATGAGAAGTATTACAAGAATTCCTGTTTTTCTGAAAGTGTTTTTAGCGTTTTCCTATGTGTCTCAAAGTTGTTCATTTAACAAAAGTGCGCAGCAAGAAAAATTGGGAGCTGGACAAAGATCCAACTTTCCGAATGCTTCCATCGCATATGGAGTTATTAATGACCATTCGGCATCATCGTTAGGCATAGCATGGATGTTAAAGCATTTATTAGATGAAATGAGAATTGAGAGCATCATTATATCCGGAAAAATAGAGGATTCGTTTTTGCATTCGGATAATTACCATTGGAATATGGTAAAGCTGGATGGTTTATATTACCATATTGATGCATCATGGAATATTGATATGGATGGGATTTTTGTTGGCGGTTTTATGAAAGATGATGGTTTTATGGCATATACCCATTTGTGGTATGACCACTACCCTAATGCGAAGGGGAGAAGATTTGATTATGATTATGTTGAGGATTATTTAGTAGAAAATGGAGAAGATTTGTTGGATATGGGAATCCCGGATCATCTGCTTTTTCCTGAACCAGTAAATGATTTTTAGAAAGAATTATTTTAAATTGTAAATGAGCGTGCGCCCAGCAAAGGGGGTAGTGTATAGCAGGTGGAAATCCTGTCGGGAAAGGTTTAACCAGATCTCCGATAGCGAGTCTTGGGAACGCAGTGGCAACAATGTGGACTAAGCATAGACAGCGAGGTAACAGAGTCATAAGACAAATCAGCCCCCGAAATATAGTAAACTGGTGTGCCGACGCTGTGCTCATAGCGGAAGGCAGTATGTAGATGTGCCGTTTTGGTGAGGACATATTCAACACCACGGGGTCTAAGGTCAGCCATGTTGTACAAGGACACTGCATCAACTGGGGAGAGCCTGTGTTTTCGGTATGGTGTGTGCCATGACGGTATGTCGGACACCTAACGGAGGAAAGCAAAGGGTGCACAGCCAGTCAGATAGCATGACATTATTTGGAATGGCGGATAATGCCGCCAGAGGAAAGCTAGGAGAGGACTGTACCTCATAGTCCTACCATGCAAAGCAATATTTTGAGGGAAACATTATCTATACACAGGGATAGGAGCATAATGGGAACAGGACTTGAGATAATATCACAGTTATCAAAAGAAAACCCAGAAATGGTCTTCACATCTATCGGACATCTGATAAACCGGGAATTGCTGAAAGAATGCCATGAAAAGATGGATGGGAAAAAAGCTGTTGGGACCGACGGGGGCACAAAAGAAGATTATAGGGCAGACTTGGAAGAAAACCTAAGGCAGTAACGATATATGAATGATAAAAAAGCTGCTGATAGCAAATGGTGAAGGGGGCGATTCAAATATGGAAAAAGATACTTATCAGGACATGGACAGTGCGTTGCTTGACAGACAGAGAGGCATACAGGCAATAAGAAATCTGGCAGATATATATCTGTCCCGTGAACAGTTGGAAAATAAAGGAAACCTATTGGGACATTATAAATCAAAAGGATTCTTTAAAGCATATTTAGATATATATGAGAAAGCTGTTATCGGCAGGGCAGAAAATATCCGTTCAGGAAAAATGGAAGATATCAGTTGGGGTTATGCCCGTCTGGACTGGGCTGCTGTTGAAAAAAGAGCACTCTGTCTGGTGATGAATGATAAGACTGTTTACAGGTTAATACATTTGAAAAATGCTGAGACGATTGCCTATATGGTCAATAACCAAAAGCAAATGCAATGGAGAAAACAAGATGGAGAAAATAGTTGATTACAAATCATACAGGGATTATTGCTTGGAAAAGGGAGATAAACCTCTTACAGCCTTTTATCAGATATTGCTCATACAGGAAATAGAAAAGAGCAGGTTTTCATTCTATAAAAAAAGTGACTTAGCGCAACACTGGCATATTCTGAACAATCTGTTAAATGAGGTCATGGGGATATCTGATGAGAGTTTTCATAGGGGAATTTATCACGAGGTAATCACGGCAGGACAGGGGATACATCTTTCTGGAAATGAAAAAGACTGCCAGAAATGTAACGGATATTTCGCAAAGAATAAAGAATATGGATACCCCTTTGGAGCTTATCAGCTTCATATACGGGGTATCCTTGCTATGGCATATACAGATGCGCAGGCTGCATGGTCATATGCTGACAATTTGCTTATACTTTTAAGGAAAAGGTATGGGGAGAACAGCCCACAGTATGCAAAAATGAAACTGCACATCACCGGAGAATTTTTGTACAAATACCAAAGAGATAAATTTGTCAATGTGATAGAAAAAGATTATGAATATTTTAAACAGTATACAGCAGAAAATGACAGTATGCTCTGTGAAGTGGCGATATTGTATGGATGGGTTTTAGGAAACAGGGGATCTGGGGACTATGAGACATGGATGGCAGAGTGTGAGAAGATTGTAGAGCAGAAACAGGGGGATAAATTTTACTGTTATTATAAGTGCAAAATGGCCTGGGTAAAAGCAAAGATGTTGGAAAAGCAGGGACGGAATGAGGACATACTGCACATTCTAAAGGAAGCCATTAACACATATTTAATTACGGATACTAAAAATAGAAATATTTTTTATGGCTATGTGTATTTATCAGTAGCCAATGCTTCCTTGAACATACAGGACTATGCCCAGATGCATTCTTATGCTAGGGCGGGGGTGGAATTATGTGAAGAACTTGGCCAGTCGGGTTCGGAACTATATTATAATCTGTATAATTTCACGGGAATCATGTACATAGAACAGAAGAAATGGGCTGAAGCCGAGGAACTGTATAGCAACTGTATTCAAGATATCATACGGAAATTCGGAATAGAAAATGAAAACTATGTGGCATATATGAACAATTTGGCGTTTGCATCATTTAATCTAGGGAGAAATATTGAATATTACAGAAGTTCCTTGCAGAAAATGAAAAATAAAGAATTGAGAAAAAATTTTGCTAAATTATTTAATGACTGGCTCATATGGGCTGCTTCCAAAGGGTGCAGCCAGGAAGATATCAGGCGTTTTTATCAGGAATGCATTAAAAATATGGAAGGCATAAAAGACCAGCATGAGTGGATAAGGCTGGATTTGATGTATCTGCATACTAAAATAAACGGGGGCGTTTTGGATAATGAAACCTCTTCCTTGGTAGAAAAACTCGGAAAAGAATTTGAGGATGATTTTTCAGGGGAGTTTGCTATTGCATATTGGAACAACAGGCTGATCTGGGAGTGGAGAACCGGGCACCGCCAGACTGCACTGAACATATCTGAAGGGATCATGCGGGAAATACAGGAAGACGAATATGGAAAATATGTAAATACCCTTATAAACCATATTCACCTGTTGGCGCTGAATGGTAGAACTGCTGAGGCAAAAAATTATACAATGTCTGTTTTAGGATGGATTGATAATTACATTTTGGAGACAGGTTATCAAAATAAAGCGGTCGCTATCCATTATATGCGCGTACTGTTGAGTGTATACATAGGCATGATACAGAATGACAATCAGCAAATTGAACTGGAGGAGAAAGAGTCGGAACAATTGCTCGAAAAAATAATACGCTGTAAAACAATAGAACGGGAGATTAATACCTGTTTAGGAAAATACGGGGAAAATGAACTACCAGATCTGTACTTTTATAAAAACACACATAGAAAATTGGCGGCATTGGAATTGAAGTTTGAGTTAGGCGGGATGGATTCGGAAGAATATGAAACAAGGAAAATGGAATTGCGGCTCGAACTGTCAGAACATGGCGCCAACCTGAACAGCGAGATGATGCTTTGTGGGAAAGTACGTGGCTTTAAATTAAGGTCTGTCAATATTCCCGACCATGCAGTTTGTGTGGAATATTTTGCATATTATAAATACCCGAATGACAGACCGATGCTTAATTTTGTGCAAGAGGAAAATGAGAATGAAATACATAATTATCTTGCATTTATTTTAAAAGGGAACAGTGGGCGGACGAATTTATTAGATATTAAGAATATTCCATTAGAGACACGGCTGGACATAGACCTTAGTTACCTGCTTGAGGCATCAGCTGATACGGCAGAGCCGCATATTGATGATAAGGTCAAAAAAACAGTACAGCGTCTTAACAAAATTTTTGCCATGCCAGTTATGCAATATTTAGAAGCGGAAGCGTATGTTTTCCTAGGACTTGATTTTTTACTGCAGTTTATGCCAGTGGATATGGTATTTTACGACCAGAAAGGAAAGCCGATGAATATCATACTGGTGGACTCTGCCTGCTATGCAGGGGAGGATACCTGGATCAATATCAAGGAATCAGATGCTCTAGTTATAGGAAATCCACAGCTGGGCATATACCGAACACAAAAACATATGCCACTATTATGCGGGGAGATTGAGTGTGAAACAATCGCAAGGATGTGCGGAACAAAAGCGTACACGGGCAAGAAGGCCAAACAGAATGTGCTATGGGACAAAATACCTAAAGATATAATACATATATCCACTCATGGGGCGTGGTGTGACATGAACCAGGACAGGTTGCTTATGGGTGATCTTGTCATTACATCATATTTGTTGTTTGCAGGGTACGAAGACTGGGAAGCGGGAGAAAAGATTATTGATTATGGGAATGGGATTATATCAGGTGATGATTTTATGTTCATGGATCTATCGGGGACAAAACTGGTAGTGCTCTCTGCCTGCGTAAGTGGGCTGGGATACTTGGCGGGACTGAATACTGTACACGGGATGAGATGGGCGGTAGGGGTGTCCGGCGCGGAAAATTCCATCACGACATTATGGGAAGTAGATGATGACGCAAGTGCGGTCTTAATGGTTTTATTTTACAGAAATCTGATGGATATGCCAGTGGGGAAAGCATTGTATGAAGCAAAAAAACGTTTAAAGACAATCACACTTGAAGAGTTAAAAAGGGATGATGAATTGAAGGGGATTATAGAGACTGCGCAAATAAAACAGAAGAAAAAATTCGGGGCATACAATGGCAGTAAACCATATATGAGCTGGAAACACTGGGCCGCATTTGTGTGTTACCACAGATAGCAGAAAGAGGAGTGTAAAAAAATGCTTTTTAAACGAAAAGAGAAACCAGTTGAATTATTGGAACTTAAGGTAAACAAATATGTGCATGACGTTCAGGAGAGCCTAGATATGCATAATGTTCCCATCCAGGTTAGCAGTGAACAGATGGAAAAAATATTTAATAATATCTTGGAGGCGGATATTGAATATATAAAGGAAGCAGAAGTTTCTAGGGGGGACGTGCGCATCAGGAGAGATGGGAAGGGCAGATACTATTCCATAAAAAATATCCATATCCATCTTTCTGATTTTCTGGAACTAGGATTTTCAATGATTCAGACGGAAAGAAAATATATGATCTTTGCAGGCGGGATCTGCCTGCTAAAGTTAATGGAACAGTTAGGGATTGACCTGACAGAAGAACAAACGACTATTTGTGTGGCTCTGTATCAGGCAACAAAGCATCATATGGTGACGGATAACAATATAGGGCAATACATGGTTCATGAATTAGAGGAAGAAAATTATCTGGAATATACAAATGAAAAAATCGAAAAGGTGCTTTTAGAATTAATAAATATGAGGATCGTTTCCATAGAAAACGGCATATATAAAATAGCCGAAAAAATACATATTTCTTGAATTCACAGATGCATAGGCCGTAACTAAAAAACAGGGCATCCAGAATTAATGAAACAGTTATAAATCCCCCAGCAGAGCTGGGGAGACTAACAGATGCCGG
>CAMWXE010000036.1 GCA_947178145.1 uncultured Lachnospiraceae bacterium
TGTGAAAAGATTTTCTAAGGCGCCTGAAAAACGTCGCCTAAGAAAATCTAAGTTTCACACAGAAGAACGCAAGTGCAGCGTTCTTCACGGATTGTATGTGCCGCATGGCGGCAAGACAGGAAGTGTGAAGTGTGAAAAGATTTTCTAAGGCGCCTGAAAAACGTCGCCTAAGAAAATCTAAGTTTTACACAGAAGAACGCAAGTGCAGCGTTCTTCACGGATTGTATGTGCCGCATGACGGCATGACAGGAAGTGTGAAAAAGGGCGCTTACGATTATTGTTATGCGTGTCAGGTCACGCAAGGGGGTTTAAGCATGAGAGAGCAGTATATTATCAACGCGGACATCTATGTGGAGGGAGAGCTTCAAACAGGAGTTCTTGGAATCCATGAAGGGACAATCCGGTTTTATCCTGCGGGGTGTGAGATTCCGGCGGATGCAGAGGTTATAGATGGTTCCCGTAAAAAAGTGGTTCCAGGATTTATTGACATTCACACCCACGGGGCGGTGGGGGTGGATGTCAACGGAGCGTCCGCGGATGATTTTGAGAAGATTGGCAGTTTTTTTGCAGGAAATGGCACGACCGCATGGCTGGCATCCATACTGACGGACACATCAGAGCAGACAGGCCGGTGCATTGGTGCATACAAGGAGTACCGGGACAGTGCGCGCAGCGGGGCACAGCTGCTGGGATTTCATATGGAAGGACCTTTCCTGGCGGCGGAGTACAAGGGCGCAATGCCCGAGGAGCTGCTGCGGGAGGGTGATATTGGGCTGGTGGAGCGCTATCAGGCCATGGCGGAGGGCGCGATTCGCTACATTACAGTCTCCCCGGAGGTGGCGGGGGTGCCGGATATGATTCCGGAGCTGACAGCGCGCGGTATCGCGGTCGCAATCGGGCATTCCGGCGCGGACTATGCGACTGCGATGGACGCAATCCGGCGGGGGGCGCGGGCAGTCACCCACACAGGAAACGCCATGCGGCTGCTGCATCAGCATGAGCCGGCTGTATGGGGAGCTGCGCTGGAGTCCGACGCGTACTGCGAGGTGATCTGTGACGGAAGGCATCTGCATCCCGGCACGGTCCGGCTGATTATCAAGACAAAGGGAATTCACAGGGTTGTGGCGATCACAGACTCGATTATGGCTGCCGGGCTGCCGGACGGAAACTATCATCTTGGTGTCAACAGCGTGGTCGTGGAGAACGGGGATGCAAAACTTGCGGCAACGGGCGTGCGCGCAGGCAGCACACTCACGCAGGGGGCGGCGCTGAAAAATCTGCTGGAATTCACAGGTCTTCCCTTGACCGATATCCTGCCAATGCTGACGGAAAATCCGGCGAAGCTGATAGGCGTCTATGACAGAAAAGGCTCGATTGCCGACGGCAAGGATGCCGATCTGGTGCTGTTAAATGAAAAGAATGAAATTGCGGACGTGTTTATCGGCGGCACGCGCTGGAAGGGGAGCCTGTCACAGGCATAAGTGAGGTGTGGCAAATGGAATATATCATAATTGTCTTCGTATGTTTCCTGTCCTCCGCAGTGGGAGCGGTCTGCGGCATCGGCGGCGGCGTGATCATCAAGCCGGTGCTGGACGCGACCGGCATTCTCGCGGTGACAACCGGCTCTTTTTTGTCGGGATGTACTGTGCTGTCCATGTCAGTCGTCTCCATGTATAAGAATATGCGGATGAAGCATGATTTCGTGTTCGACAAGGCGTTTGCGACCGTGATTGCGGCGGGCAGTGTGGCGGGCGGACTGTCGGGCAAGGCGCTGTATGAGTTTGTGCTGAGCCAGCTGTCGGACACAAGCCGTGTGGGTGCTGTGCAGGCTGCTGTTCTGCTGCTGATCACGCTGGGAACGCTTCTGGCAACTATATTCAAAGCAAAGATAAAGACAAAGGAGCTGTCGAGCCGTCCGGTTATTTTTCTGATAGGGGTTGTCCTAGGGATATTTTCTTCTTTTCTGAGCATTGGCGGCGGACCGATTAACCTGGTAGTGCTCTTTTATTTCTTCTCGATGACTTCCAAGCAGGCGGCGATGTATTCTATCTATATTATCATGTTCTCACAGACCGCCAGCCTGATTTCGGCGATTGTTCAAAGGAGGGTGCCGGTCTTTGCGGTTCCGATGCTGCTTGTGATGATCGCCTGCGGCATACTGGGAGGACTTGCGGGGAGCAGGCTCAACAAAAAGATCGATAACAGGGCAGTGGACCGCCTGTTCATCGGGCTGATGGCGGTGATTATCGCAGTCAACATTTACAATATTTACCGCTATATCTAAATTCTGTTTTGACATCAACAGGCGCTATTGATTCCAGGCTCATATAGAAAGTGGCACAGTCCTGCGATATTGCAGGGCTGTGCCGCTTTCTGGCTGCGGTATGTTTCCGGTGCTACAAAAGTTTCGGTATGATTGCCTCGGCAGTGGCGGAGCGGGCCTTTGCGTACAGTTCCGGATTGCGTTTACAGAACAAATAAAACATACATTCGATAATGAAGAGCTGCCCCATCTTGGCGGCGACGGAGCCGGACTGCAGAGGACTTTCATTGTAGCCGCAGCGCAGGACTACATTCGCGTGTGCTGCGGCGCGCGAATTGGGGAAATGTGTGATCAATATGACAGATATATGCCGTTCTGCGGCAATGCGCATGATATCCTCCATATCCTTTGTGGAGCCGGAATAGGAGAAGAACAGTATCACGTCCTTTTCCGTGGCAAGAGAGAGATTCATGACCTGCATATGCGAGTCCATGACATGGACAAAGCGTGAGGATGCGACAGAGAAGCGCGCCCATGCTTCCATTGCCATGACCATGCTGCCGCCCTGGCCGAGACAGAAAACTCTGTCAGCGGCGGAGAGCAGATCGACAGCCCTGCAAAGCTCTGCTTCATCCAACAGTTCCATTGTCTCGTTCAGGGAGAGGACATTTGCATTGTAGAGCTTGTGAAAAATACTTCCGGGAGTGTCCCCGGAAGTGATCATGTCGGGGCTGTCTGATGGATCCCCGATATCCGTCACATAGGATGCCTTGGCGAGAGCCAGTTTCAGATTGTTGTATCCTGACAGACCCAGACTTCGGCAGAAGCGTGTGATGGAAGCTTCTGATACACCGCTGTTCTCCGCAAGGCTCGTGATGGACAGATACTGAGAATCATGGGTATGGGCAAGGATGTAGTCGGCCAGTTTCCGACTGGAACGGGTAAGCGAGTGGTACTGCTCTGTGATCAGTTCCAAAATGTTTCCGGTCAACGTATCATCTCCTTCATAAATATTGTTAGGAAATCAAAAGTTTTTCAGGAGTGCGGCACCCAGCAGTCCGGCGCGGTTGCCCAGTGCGGCCTTTCTGATCTGAACACTTCGAAAACTTGGTATGATATTTGGATACAGCCTGGCGCGAAGCTGTTCTATTATATAGGGCTGTTCCATGATGCCGCCGCCGAGAATGACAGACTCCGGGTTCAGCATATGGATGATGGTAGTCAGCCCGTAAATGATTTCCTGGATCCAGTGGTCAACAAGCATTTTCACATCCGGTTCATGCAGGCGTTGGAATATCCTGCGTCCATTGTCCAGCGTGGGGTCGAGCGCCAGCGCACTTTTTACGAGTGCGGTGGTGGATGCGTATTTCTCATAGCAGCCGGCGAACAGATCGCGCTCAATCAACCGGTCTTCCGGGTGTGTGACGATCGCGCCAAACTCACCGGCAGAATAGCTGCTGCCAGGGTAAAGTTTGCCGTCGGAGAAGACCGCGCCGCCCACGCCTGTCCCGTAGGTTAGGCAGACGAAATCCTTAAGCCCCTTCCCGGCACCAAAGACGGACTCACCGATCGCTGCGGCGTTGACATCGTTTTCGACAGCTGTAGGAACACAGAACTCCTGTTGCATGATCTCGGCCAGTCTGGTGCCTGTGTAGCCGGGAATATTTTCGTTCGCGTAGATAATCTGTCCGCGTGCGGGATGAACCTGTCCGGTAGTGCAGATACCAATGCGCTGGAAGGAATTGCGCTGCTGGTACGATGCGATGATTTCTTTTGCGCGGGCTACGATATGCTCGCCGCCCAGACTGGATTCTGTGGGGGTCTCCCGGATGTCCGTCAGCACATCGTCGATGTAGAGTCCTGATTTGATTGCAGTGCCGCCGATATCAAGAACCATGGTAGCCATAAGCCGTTTCCTCCTTTTCAGCCATGTCAGCCTTTCTGAAACTTTGACAGCGCAGCCTCGTCGGCTACCAGCGTCACATTGCCGTGCAGCTGCAGGATGGAAGCCGGAACCCTGGGTGTGACAGGACCGGAGAATGCGGTATTTACAATGTCTGCCTTGTCCTCACCGGATACGATGATCAGGATTTTTCGCGCGGACAGGATTGTCTTGATACCCATCGTGTACGCCTGGCGCGGCACTTCATCCATGGTCTGAAAAAAGCGTGCGTTTGCCTTGATCGTCTGCTCTGACAGATCGATGCAGTGAGTCTCTGTCGGGAAGTACTCGCCTGGTTCATTAAATCCGATATGTCCGTTGTGTCCCAGTCCCAGAAGCTGGAGGTCTGCCGCTCCCACAGCGCGGAGGGTCTCATTATAATTCTCGCAGGCTGTGTGGCTGTCTGGCTCTGTTCCGTCAGGGAGGAATGTTCTGCTCTTGCAGATGTTTACCTTGCTAAACAAATGTTCATTCATAAAATAATAGTAGCTTTGCGGATTGTCGCGTGTCAGTCCCTTGTATTCATCCAGGTTTACGGTCGTGACTTCCGAGAAATCAAGATCGCCTTGTGCATACCAGTCCACAAGCTGGCGGTAGGCACCGATCGGAGTGGAGCCGGTGGCAAGACCGAGAACACAGTTGGGTTTCATGAGGATCTGTGCTGAGATGATGCTGGCAGCCTTGCGGCTCATGTCATTGTAATCTTTTGCCCTGTATAGTTTCATAGATATCCCTCCTGATTTTGTATATAATAGCTTGTTTATAAAATAACTATAGCACATTTCTGGCATTGAGGCAATCAGTTTATGATAAGAATTTTCGAAATATTAAGATTGTGAAAAATATTTTCAAAAGTGTATTGACAAAAATACATGCCGCCAATACAATAGGGACAGAATCAGCAAAAAGAAAAACTGTGGAAGGGGAGTGTTTATGATTTATACAGAGATAGCAAGTATCGGGCATTATCATGGTATGGGTGCCTATCTGGACAAAGCGGTCGATTATCTGTGCAGCCACCCGCTGGACAATGTGCAGGCGGGGCACTATGAGATTGACGGCAGCATGGTGTACATGAATGTGTTTGAGTACGAAACCATACCGGAGGATGGAGCGTTTTTTGAGGCACATAGACAATACGCAGACATCCATATAGCTGTGACAGGAGAGGAGATTGTCGGCGTGTCCGATCTGTCCAGAGTGTCGGTGAAAGCGTTTGATGAGGAGAAAGACCTTCTGGAGGTGGAGGGGCCTGTGGAGCATTACATCAGACTGATACCAGGAAAGGCATTGATCACTCTGCCGGAGGACGCGCACAAGGTCAAGCTTGCTGCGGGCAGTGCCTCCGCAGTGAAAAAGGCAGTCATAAAAGTATATATGGGTCAGAGATCATGAGCGCGAAGAAGCGCAGAAAGGAACAGATATGAGAGATATCAGCAAGTATCAGGGAATTATTCCGGCGTTCTATGCCTGCTATGATGAGAAGGGCGAGGTCGACGAGGGACGCGTGGAGCAGTTGACGGACTATATGGTAAGGAAGGGTGTGAAGGGGGTATATGTGGGCGGCTCCTCGGGCGAATGCATCTATCAGAGTGTGGATGACAGGAAGCGTACGCTGGAGCGTGTAGTGCGTACAGGCGGCGGTAAGATGACGATTATCGCGCATGTGGCGTGCAACAACACGGCGGACAGCAGGGCGCTTGCAGCCCATGCGCAGGGTCTCGGCGTGGATGCCATTGCGGCGATTCCGCCAATCTATTTTCACTTGCCGGAGTATGCCATCGCGCAGTACTGGAATGACATCTCCGACGCGGCGCCGGACACGGATTTTATCATCTACAATATTCCGCAGCTTGCCGGTGTGGCACTGACAATGCCGCTGTTTCGGGAGATGAAGAAGAATCCCAGAGTGGCAGCGGTGAAGAACAGTTCCATGGCGACGCAGGATATTCAGATGTTCAAGGCTGAGGGCGGAGCGGACTTCGCGGTGCTCAACGGACCGGATGAGCAGCTTGTTGCAGGGCTTGCAATCGGGGCGGACGGAGGAATCGGCGGCACATACGGTGTGATGCCGGAGCTGTATCTGAAGATCATGGAACTGGCAGGGGCAGGAAAGCCAGAGGCGGCAAAGCATGTTCAGTATGCGGCGAACGAGATTATCTATGCAATGTGTGCATGCCATGGAAATATGTACGGCGTGATCAAGGAAATCTTAAAGATGCGCGAGGGCATTGCGCTTGGCGGTGTCCGCAAACCGCTGCCAGCTCTGGCTTCCGACGATATGGCGCAGGTGCAAAAGTGCGCGGAGATGATCGACCAGGCAATAGAGCGGTTTGTATAGACAACGATTTTGCAGGTTTTGACAGGAATGGAGGTTTCGTATGACAAAGCAGGAGTTATTTCAGAGGATCAAAGGAAAGGTGATCGTGTCTTGTCAGGCAGTTCCGGGGGAACCGCTGTACGTGGAGGAGAAATCGATCATGTATCTGATGGCGCGCGCGGCAAAGCAGGCTGGAGCGCCGATGATACGGACCAGCAGTGTCCGCGATGTCGTGGCGATCAAGGAGGAGACAGGACTTCCTGTCATCGGTCTGATCAAGGTACAGTATGAGGGGTTTGAGAGTTATATCACACCCACGATGAAAGAGGTGGATGCACTGGTGGATGCCGGTTCAGACATCATTGCGCTGGACTGTACCAACCAGAAGCGCGGGGACCACAAGAGTATCAGCGAGTTTATCACACAAGTGCGGACAAAATACCCGGAGGCAGTTCTGATGGCTGATATCTCCACTTATGAAGAGGGTGTGAATGCGTGGAGGCTCGGGATGGATCTTGTGGGGACGACTATGAGTGGTTATACGGCGTACTCTCCAAAGCTCGACGGACCGGACTATGAACTGGTGAAGATGCTCTCTGTCACAGTAGATATACCGGTGATTGGTGAGGGCAGGGTACACACTCCCGGGCAGGCAGTGGAAATGCTGGAAGCAGGCGCTCATGCCGTAGTGGTCGGCGGCGCGATCACAAGACCTCTTGAGATCGCACAGCGCTTTATCAGGGCAGTGGAGGACCGATAGTGCCGGGAGAATGTGAGAATTCTAACATACATGAATAGAATCGAATGGAAAACAGGGCATCTGTTTACTCCGAACAGCTGACAACACTTGTTGAAATCCTTTGAAAAACGTGCTATAATGAGCGTTAACGAGAAAGGGTTGCTTGCATGTTTTGCAAGTGCAGTTGTGAAATAGGAGAAAGAAATGATAGAAAACGAATCTGCTGAAAATTATTTGGAAACAATACTGATACTGAGTAAGAAGCTTCCCGTTGTCCGTTCGGTTGATATTGCAAATGAACTGGGATTCAAGAAGTCGAGCGTCAGCATTGCAATGAAGAATCTTCGGGAAAAAAATCATATTACAGTCACAGATGCGGGATTTATATATCTTACGGATTCCGGGAAAAGCATCGCAGAATTGATTTATGAGCGCCATCAGTTCATATCGGAGTGGTTTATGAAACTGGGCGTGCCGGAGAATATTGCGATCGAGGATGCCTGCAAGATTGAGCATATTCTCAGCAAAGAGAGTTATGACGCGATGAAAAATTTTGTAAAACAACATATATAAAATAACAATGCCGCTTTGACAGGGCATTGTTATTATCTTGCACACGCTATTCGACCTCCATATCATCATCAACCGGAAACGGTGCGGCGCTGTTCTCTTTTTCATCGACGGGAGTCCATGCATTTCCAAATGGAATATCGCGAAACAGTGCAGCGAGTCCGGTAATTTGTTTCAGGCGCAGAATTTCATCCCGCTCCATGCCAAGGTGCTTGGAAATCCACGCATCAGAACGTCCCAGCTCATGCAGTTCTTTGATGATATTGCTCATTAAATCCACATTGTGAGAGCCCCTTGCCCGATTGTGGCGGATAGTGCTTGCCATGCGGTGGTCCAGCGGCTTGTTGATGACAGAGACAGGCAGCATGCCATGTTCCCGCTCATAGATGTCGGGGTAGTCCAATATGATGCGGTAGCGGTGGAAGCCATCCACGATAATGTAATTGTCCAGCGATTCATCGTGGTAGCAGACAATTGGCATCGTGTAGCCGTCCTCCTTGATGCTGTCATAGAGAAGCTTGAGCTCGGGCGGCGCTACCGAATTTGGATTGTATGTATTTGGCTGTATTTTCTCAACAGGAACTGAGATTACTTGATACACAGGGCTTTGATATGTCATAAGTTTAGTCTCCTACATTCTGATATTTTTGTTTTAACAGGTTGATGTTTTCCTTCTGCTGTTTTGTCAGGCCAAAGCCCATAAAGCGGCAGATGTGATCATTTTTCAGGATACAATAGCACATTCGCTTCCAGCTTGGGATATCCTTTGAGGATTTGATGTCGTCGGTGTGGTCAGGAATTTTTCCGTCGAAGACGATGCGCGAGTTTTTCATCAGGGTGTAGTTGGATACACCGTTTCGCCGGACGCGATAACCGCGCGCGACCAGCTCCTCGATTGTCTTCTCCTCAAGTCCGCCGCCCACATTATGCCAGAAATCGATGGAAGTCTGAAACTTTTTAATGTAATTGTTTCGGAGCCGGACAGGCAGCGTATCCAGCAGGAATTTTGTATAGGATTCCCATGTATGCCCTTCAGGCAGTGTCAGGTTGCGGTAGCCAAGGGCTTTTGTCTTTCCGTAAATGGCACCAAAATTTGCACCCCTCACGCGTCCGACAAGCCTTGCCCAGATCGCAGGATCGATCACGCGGTACAGATTCAAGCTCTCTTTGGCATAGTCGCCAAACGGCGAAGCGACGCGCATCTGGTCTAACTTTAGTCCCGACATGTAGTAAAGGTCATACAAATGGTTATAGTCGTAGGAAAAAACATAGTTGGCATGCCACACGTCATAGATAGACCAGTCATACATCGGTGAGGCGCACCATACGTCCTTAAACTGTTTGCTGATCCAGCAGGTGTTGTCGTAGCCATATTTCCGGTTTAGGAATCCGCTGTAGCGCTGCATGGATTCCTCGGCGCGGATGCCCAGCAGGCAGATCGTTTTTTTATCTCCATGGGAAATACGGTACCATCGTCCAAACTGTTTCGCCAGTTCTTCCTGATGCATCCGGTAACTGTAGGTTGTCATCGGATTGTTTTTCATATTGATGACATAGGGATGCTCTGGCATAGGGCGCACCCACAAATCTTCCTTGGTATCATCCCATGGATACCAGAACATTTCATAGTTGCTCAGAGCCGTTCTGGTTGCCATCGGCAGACATACCCAGTAGGGTTCCACATCCTTTTCGATTCTGGTAAAAGTTCTCTCGACATACTCTGTTGTGAGCGTGTATTGTGCTTCAAAATCCTGATGAAACACCCCAATTTTTTTCCTCGGATAATATTTTTTCTGGAAATCCAAAACCAGATTCAACAGCAGTCCGCTGTCTTTTCCCCCGGAAAAGGAAACAAAAATGTTGTCAAATTCTTTAAAAATATAGTGAAATCTGTTTTGTAGTGCATCATATACATTCTGACTGGCATATTTTCGCTTCGTTGTCATCACCACCTAATTTTATGTTATACTATAATTTACCATAATTTTCCAATTTTCTCAAGTATTCGACAAAATTCGCATCGATGCTGTTTATGCCAGCAATATCTGAAATTTGTGCTGAAATCTGATGAGGGCATGAATGGTTGCGCTTGACATGAATGCATTGATAATAGTATTCTTTTACTATACTATTTTAAGGAATATAGACAGGAGGTTTTCAACATGGTGGAGAAGTATATCTTTGGCAGTCCGTTTGAGACGGAGGCGGTCACAGCGTGCATGGAGGCGGTCGGGTTTGCAGGAAAGGTGATATGTGGCGAGATTTCGCTGGAAGACGGATTCTGCTACAGCTATCAGATGGATGATGCAGATGTCATTTATGGATTGGGCGAGGCAAACCGCGGCATCAACAAGAGGGGATACAAGTATGTCAGCAATTGTACAGACGATCCCAATCACACAGAGGATAAGATTTCCCTGTATGGTGCACACAATTTTTTGATCATATCCGGGAAGAGACAAGTAGGATTGTTTTTTGACTATCCGGCCAATATGTGTTTTGACATTGGCTATACGAGACAGGACATGCTCACCGTGCGCTGTGAGCGTGCAGATCTTTATCTGTATGTAATCACAGGTGAGAGCGCGTACGATGTGGCAAAGCAGTTTCGGAAAATCATCGGAAAAAGCTATATCGCACCGAAATATGCCTTTGGCTTTGGCCAGAGTCGCTGGGGGTACAAGACCGCAGAGGACATCGAGACAGTGGTGAAACGCTACAGGGACAATCAGATTCCGATTGACATGGTCTATCTGGATATCGATTACATGCAGGACTACAAAGACTTCACTGTAAATGCAGAGCGCTTTCCAGATTTTCCTCAGTTTGTGCAGAAGATGAAGGCAGAGAAGATCCATTTGATACCGATTATTGATGCAGGTGTCAAGATTGAGGATGGCTATGACATATACGAGGAAGGCGTAGAGAAGGGGTATTTTTGCAAGCGCGAGGACGATTCGGATTTTGTTGCGGCAGTGTGGCCAGGGTGGACGCATTTTCCAGATATGCTCAATCCTGATGCGAGAGCATGGTTTGGAGGAAAGTATGAGCGGCTGACAAGCCTTGGAATCGATGGTTTCTGGAATGACATGAATGAACCGTCAATCTTTTATTCCGAGGAGGGGATCAAGGCCTTAAATCAAGCGATTGCTGATTACGTAAAGGATACAGAATCAGACGGAGATGTCATGGACAATGCCAATACTGTTCCAGGAGAGGTTCGGTGGCTGATGGAGCAGCTTCAGAATAATCCTGAGGATTACAGGCGCTTTTATCACAATATAAATGGAAAGAAAGTTCGCCATGACTATGTGCATAACCTTTATGGCTTCAATATGACAAGGGCAGCGGGCGAAGCGCTGCAAAAGATTGCGCCGGACAGGAAAATGCTTCTGTTTTCGCGCTCTTCCTACATCGGAATGCATCGTTATGGCGGAATCTGGACAGGTGACAACCAGTCATGGTGGTCGCATATTCTTCTGAATCTGAAGATGATGCCTTCTCTGAACATGTGTGGATTTCTGTATACCGGAGCAGACCTTGGCGGTTTTGGCTCCAACACGACGAGGGATTTGGTTCTGCGCTGGCTGGCACTTGGCGTGTTCACACCGCTGATGAGAAACCATACTGCGATTGGCACAAGAGAGCAGGAATGTTATCAGTTTGAGCACATTGAGGACTTCCGTCATGTAGTTGGCGTGCGCTATCGTCTGATACCGTATCTGTACAGTGCGTATATCAAGGCAGCCGAGAACGACGATCTGTATTTCAGACCGCTTGGTTTTGATTATCCTGATGACAGGAGGGCGGTGGAGACGGAAGACCAGCTCATGCTCGGAAACGAGGCAATGATTGCACCTGTCTACACGCAGAATGTGAGCGGCAGGACGGTGTATCTCCCGGAGGAGATGAAATTTGTCAAGTTTATGCCAGACGGAAGTATTTATGAGGAAACGCTGAGTCAAGGCACGCATTATGTGGAGATAAAATTGAACGAGGTGCCGCTCTTTATCAGAAAAGGCAAGTGCATTCCGGTTGTGGACGCGGCGGAAAACGTCGATGCGATTGACTTGAGCACCGTCAGGTATCTTGGATACGACGGGGCGGCGTATGAGATTGTGGAATAGTTATACATTACTCAATTTATGTGACTGTCAATTATGAAAAAATATAAAAACTGGGTTGAGATTGTTCAACCCAGTTTTTATAGAATCAGATGCAATCGGAACTGCTATACAACCTTACCTATATGGAGGCATTGTAGTCGGAAGCATTCGGTATATTATAGGAAGCTCTGGATGTATAGCCGCTGGCCGCATTTGCATTTGTATTCATGTAATAATTTACACGGGATGCGTTGCTGGCAACATAGGAACCATAGTCTTTGAAAAACTCCTGTACCTTGGACATATCCGCTTTCTTAAAGGTATCTTCGTCAAGCTTCATTCTGCCGTTTTTGTCTACGCTGAAGCCAAACTGTTCCAGTGCATTTGTATTGTTTTTCGTCTTTTCTCTAATGTAGGACAAATTCGATATTACACCGGAATTAGAGCTGGACTCAGCAGCGTCAAACATTTTATTATAGTTGCTTACAAAGCTCTTTGCGGTGGAAAGGATTTTGTCAATATTATATGTCTCGCTGCCGTTCGTGTCCTTTACTTTGGCATACAATTCACTGGATGCAAGCGCTTCACTGTCTGTCTTGAGTGCAGCAGCACTTGTGCCTTTTGTGGTCGATGAAGTGTCTGTGCTTGAGCTTGTGTTGTTTGTAGTAGTATTTGTACTGGTAGTGGAGCTGGCACCTGCAAACTTCGCGCGGGATGAAATGGTAGAGCCATAGCTCTGAATATTGTCTGATGAAAAAAGCTTTTGCACTTTCGAAAGATCAGCAGACTTTAACTTGGTTTCATCGAGCTGAAGTGTTCCGTCCTGTTTGAGTGTGACACCGATTTCCGCGAGCTGATCTGCATTTTTAGAGGTAGCGCTCATCATGTTCGCCACATACGCAGTCTTGTTTGTGAGCGTAGAGCTCTTGGAAGCAGTCACGACATTATTGTAGTTGGTCACATAGGACTTCATTGCGGAAACAACCTTATCCGCTGCAGTCTGGCCGTTCTCTGTATCTTCAAAAGTACTGTCCTTTTGCAATGTAGAGACAGAAGACTGCAGGCTGCTAAGACCTGAGGTCAGGTTGGAATTCGCCTCCTGTGTGTCCTTGGAAACAGTGGGATACATTTTCTCCCGCAGCAGTGTATCAATAATGTTATTAGAGCCGCGATTGCTCTTGGTAGATGTTGACCCGCTTGAACTTTGATCTGCAGTACCGAAATAGGACTTGAGCAGTCTTTTGTAGGTACCGTTCTTGATCGAAGCTCTCTGGGAAAATAGGCTATACAGATTAGTCGAGCTGTTGGAACCATACAGCGAGTTAGACGAATTGAAATTCCAAAAATTCGTAAATGACATTCTCATCACTCCTTCACTAAATAAAAATCACTTTATGTTACTATTATTTTATACTGTTATGTTTTAAAAATCAATTGCTTTTCATGGTTTTCTGAAAAAATACTTCTATATAAAATATCGGTATTAAAATGGAAATATTTAGTGCAGGAATATCATTTATTATTAATTATCTCGTTTTATATTCATATTATCTTTTTGATAAAAAGATATTGACAGCGAAAAGAACATATGCTATATTGTTATTATCAAATAAACAACAAGTAAATGCAGACAAATACAGGAAAAGCAGCCGGAACATTGAAACGCATCAAAATATAGAAAGGAAAGGGATTGTGATGAAAAAGGTATTGGTAGTAGTAGACATGCAGAAGGACTTTATCGACGGGGCACTGGGGACAAAGGAGGCCGCTGCCATCGTAGATCATGTGGCAGAAACAGTCAAATCCTTTGACGGGGAAGTGATTTTTACAAGAGACACGCACGGCGACGATTATCTGGAGACGCAGGAGGGCCGAAATCTTCCGGTGGTGCACTGCATCCAGGGAACCGACGGATGGCAGCTTGACAAAAAACTGCAGGTACTCAGGACGGATTCCATGAAAATATTTGACAAACCGACATTTGGCTCTGTGGCGCTTGCGGAGTATTTAAAGGCAGGCGAAGAGATTGAGAGCATCACGCTGGTCGGGCTCTGCACGGACATCTGCGTCATATCCAATGCATTGCTGATCAAGGCAAATATGCCGGAAGTTGAGATCAAAGTCATCGAAAAGTGCTGCGCAGGCGTCACACCGCAGAGCCATGCCAACGCGCTGGAAGCGATGAAGATGTGTCAGATACAGGTTGTATAATAGAGTCATGCCTGCTGCGTGCTGGTCTGCGGAGGTGTAATTATGATAAGATTGAACAATAAAAAAGTTGATATCAACTATTTTCCGGATGGAACGCTCTTGTTAAAAGAAGCGGTTACGGAGTCTGAAAAGGCACAAATTGAAATTCGATGGAATTTTGAAAATAATGAGGAGCTGTTCGTTGTCTATTTTCTCACAAAGCATATTCAGGCAGCAGGGTATCACAATATTGTCTTAAATATGCCCTACATCCCAAATGCGAGACAGGACCGGGTAAAAAATCCGGAGGACGTGTTCACGCTCAAGTATTTTGCGGAGTTCATCAACAGTCTGAACTTTACAGAGGTAAGGGTGCTCGACGCGCATTCCAATGTGAGCCTTGCGCTGATTGACAGGGTGAAGCAGGATACGCCGCAGAAATACATCGAGAGGGTGATTGATGAGATTGTACAGGAAACCGGAAAGAAGCCGTTGATGTTCTATCCCGACGAGGGGGCCGGAAAACGCTACAGCAGTATGATTATGCTTCCTTACTGCTTTGGCCTCAAGAACCGCGACTGGAGCACAGGCGAAATCAAAGGACTTACTGTTGCAGGCGAGACAGAGCTGATAGCAGGGAGTGATGTGTTGATCGTGGATGATATCTGTTCTTATGGAGGAACCTTTATTCGCTCCGCGGAGGCGCTGGCGGCGCTTGGGGCGGCGGATATCTACCTTTTTGTGAGTCACTGTGAGGAAAATGCGCTCAGGGGAAAGCTTTGTGCGTGCAGCAGGATCAGACAGATCTACACCACGGACAGTATTTTTCCGGATAAGGAAAATGCAAGGATCAAAGTCATTGATATTTAAAAAGCAATTTCAGGATATTGAAAGATACCGCCGGGAATTGCAAGGACTTTGGTGACAGAAATGGAGGGATTACGATGAAAAAGACGAACCCAATGCTGCTGATCGATTTTTACAAGGCGGTGCACTCTGACATGCTGCCGGAAAAGATAGAGCGTTCCGTCTCTTATTTTACACCGCGCATGAGCAGGGTAAAAATGTGGAACCATGTCGTCATGTTTGGATTGCAGGCCTTTATCAAGACATACTTAATAGAGTATTTTCAGGACGAATTCTTTGAACGAGCGCCTGACGGGGTGGTCGGCGAGTACGACAGGGTGCTCGGAGCCGCTCTTGGCAAAAAAGCTTACGATACGAAAAAAATAGAAGCGCTTCACCGCTTAGGCTATCTTCCAATCGAAATCAAGGCGCTCCCGGAAGGAACAAAAGTTCCGATGCACGTGCCAATGTTTGAGATCAGCAATACGCACCCTGACTTTGCATGGCTTCCGCAGGCATTGGAATCCCTGATCAGCGCGGAGCTGTGGCACCCGATGATCAGCGCCACAGTCGGGGCGACATACAGGGAGATTGTCAACAGGTATTACGATATTTCAGTGGAGGATGCGGTTCCAAGAGCAAAGGCGCTGGGCGACTTTTCCTTCCGCGGTCAGGAGTGCCTGCAGTCGGCGGTAAAGTCCAGCGCAGGATGGTGTCTTTCTTTTTTGAATACGGCGACCGTTCCCGTGATACCGTTTCTGGAGCAGATGTACTGCTGCGACTGTACCAGAGAGCCGGTAGCGTTCGGCGCTGTCAGCACAGAGCATTCTGTGATGTGCAGCAATTATGCTGTCGACGGCGACGAGATTACACTTTTGCGCAGGCTCCTCACAGAGATTTATCCCGACACGAGCTTTTCCGCAGTGCTTGACTCCTACGATTACTGGAACATCATCGACAATGTGCTGCCGCAGCTAAAAAAGGAAATCCTGGCGCACAACGGCTGTATGCTGATGCGCGGCGACAGCGGGGACTGTGTGGAGGTCGTGACGAAAACAGTATTCAAACTGTGGGATATTTTTGGCGGAACCGTAAATGCTAAGGGATATAAAGTACTGGACCCGCATGTAAAGGCGATTTACGGCGACAGCATCACCGTGCAGCGATGTGAGAGGATTTATCAGATTTTGATTGAGAATGGCTTTGCGTGCAGCAATGCTGTGCTGGGGGTGGGAAGTTTCAGCATGCAGTGCATCGAGGAAGAGGAGATGCTGAAACCGTTTACGAGGGATACGTTCAGCTCCTGCATCAAAGCGACGTACTGTGAGGTGGACGGCAGACCGATACCTGTTTTCAAAGATCCAAAAGACGGCGGATTTAAGAAAAGCCAGAAGGGATTGTGCCGTGTGTACCGCGATGAAAGCGGCAGTCTGACCTATCAGGACGGTTACACGAAGGAGGACATCTCTGGAAAAGAAAATCTGCTGGAAGTCGTATTCCGGGATGGAGCGCTTGCGAAGGAACAGTCACTTGCGGAAATCAGAGAGCGGCTCAACAACGGAAATTTTGGAGGGTGAGATGAGATTATACAGACCTGTAGGCACAAGGGAGCTGGAATTGATCCGGGACAGCGGCTATACGAAGTATCCGCCAAGACTGCCAGAACAGCCGATTTTTTATCCTGTATTGAACGAAAAGTACGCAGCAGAGATCGCATCGCAGTGGAATGTAAAATATAACGATGACCACAGGGGCTATGTGACAACGTTTGAGATAGACGATGCTTATTTTAATCAGTTTGAAGTGCATGTGGTCGGCAGCGGATATCACCAGGAGTTATGGGTTCCTGCGGAAGAGCTTGACATATTTAACCAACACATTATAGGATATATACAAGTGAGCAGTGAATTTGAGGCTGGGAAAGAATAAGGAAAAGGAATGGATTGATGAGATGGAGAACACATTGAATTTATTTCGGGCTGCAGCGGTGACGCCGCGTGTCCACATTGGAAATGTTGCAAAAAACCGTCAGGAGATTATCAAAGCCTATGACAGTCTGGCAGAACAGGCCGATCTGATCGTGACGCCGGAGCTTTCCCTGACAGGGTACACCTGCGCGGATCTGTTCAACAATAGGAACCTGCTGGACATGGCGCGCAAGGGGCTGTACGACCTGACTATGTACACGAAAAAATACGGCGGGAGCGGGGCGGCGCTCGTGGTAGGTCTGCCGCTGGAAAAAGAGGGAGAGCTGTTTAACTGTGCCGCGCTGATTCAGAACGGCAGGGTGATTGCAGTTGTGCCAAAGACCTATCTCCCCAACTATGCCGAGTTTTATGAGAAGAGATGGTTCAGCGCCGGGGAGCGGGACGCGCAGGAGATAGAGATCGTATGCGGAATGGAAACCCTGCAGACGACTTTTGGCAACAATGTCATCGTGGAAATCGGCACGGAAAAAAGGGTCTGCATCGGCATCGAGATCTGTGAGGATGCGTGGGCGCCCATCTCGCCGGGGCGGCTGCTTGCGCTGAACGGGGCGGAGATCATCGTCAATATTTCCGCTTCCAATGAGGTGATCGGCAAGGCACAGTACCGGAAAAATATGCTCGGCGCCGCATCGTCGGGCTGTATCTGCGGCTATGTGTACGTGTCCGCGGGACAGTATGAGTCCACCTCAGACCTTGTGTTCAGCGGACACACGCTGATGTATGAGAACGGAAAACTGATCGGTGAGGGAAAACCTTTTAGCGAAACCGTGCTTGTGAAGGATTTTAACCTCACCAAAATCAGGCATGACAGAATCGCGAACAAGACTTTTGCCGCGTGCAAAAATGCCTTTACAGGGCGTTCCTATGAAAAACTCGTATGCCAAAAAACGCTGATGGAGAAGAAAGAACTCCTTGCAAAGCTGTCCATCACGCCGTTTGTGCCGTCCAAAAACGTCAGGGAGCGCTGCCTTGATATTTTTCAGATGCAGGTTACTGCGCTCGCAAGGCGCATTGAGGCGATCAGGAGCAAATGTGTCGTAGTCGGCGTGTCAGGCGGTCTCGACTCGACGCTTGCTCTGCTGGTGTCCGCGCAGGCTGTCAAGAATATGGGGCTTTCCGCAGACACTGTGACAGGGATCACGATGCCGGGATTTGGCACCACGGACCGCACAAGGAACAATTCGATGGAGCTGATGCAGTACCTTGGCTGCACAATCAGAGAGATCGGCATTGCCGACTCGGTGAGACAGCACTTTAGAGATATCGGGCAGGACGAGAATGTGCACGATGTCACTTATGAAAACTGTCAGGCGCGGGAGCGCACGCAGATTTTGATGGACGTGGCAAACAAGGAGGGCGGTTTTGTCGTCGGCACAGGTGACTTGTCAGAGCTTGCCCTTGGGTGGTGCACTTACAATGGGGACCATATGAGCATGTACGCCGTCAACACGAGCATCCCTAAAACATTAGTTCGGACATTGGTTGACGAGGTTGGCCACTTTATGGACGAAAATGGATTCTCCGGGATGAAAAAAGTGATCGAGGACATTATCGACACGCCGGTAAGCCCGGAGCTGCTTCCTCCCAATGCGGACGGGACGATCGCGCAGAAGACAGAGGAGACAGTCGGTTCTTATATATTGCATGACTTTTTCCTGTATTACACGCTGCGGTATGGAATGTCGCCGGCTGAGGTGTTTGCGCTGTGTCAGGAGGCCGTCCGCCGGAGTGATGAGTACAAATTCAGCGATGAGGAAATCTCGAAGTGGCAGAAAGTATTTTACACCAGATTTTTCAGGCAGCAGTTTAAGCGGAACTGCATGCCGGACGGCGTCAAGGTAGGTTCCGTGTCCGTGAGCCCCCGCGGGGATTTGCGGCTGCCCGCGGAGATTGAGCCGGAGGAGTTTGTGGAGTAAGAGAAGAATTGAAATAGAAAATCTTGATATATGGCATTGCTGGATGTGCCGTATATCAAGATTTTTGCAAGATCATTTGTTTAGGAACTATGCCTGTTAAGTATGAACAGTAAAGCAGGAAATGATCAATAATGTTCAGTCAATATATTTGGACTATGGAGTTTTTTCGTCAGGATCAAGACCGGCGAAAAAATCATCATACTTGCAGTTATATATTTTTTTGAGTTGAATCAGTACGCTAATACGAATATTTAATTCGCCGGATTCATATTTTTCATAGGTGGTTCTGCCAATATCGCAGGAGCGGCGCTGCAGCTCTGCACACAATTTTTCTTGTGACAGTCCGTACTTTTTGCGCAGTTTTTTGAGATTTTCACCTATATTGCAGTCACGTCTTAATTTCTGTTCCATGATTATTTCACTTTTTCATCCAAATCGAAGTATCATTTTGACTAATGTTGGTACAATATGTATTATTTTATGCTGTATTGAATGAGAATATTGACCTTTATATTGGTCAAGTGGATAAGAAGATAAAAAGTACAGTGCGCTGAGTAATTTATGGAGTATTTTCGTCAGGATCAAGACCAGCAAAAAAATCATCATAGGTGCAGCCATAGATTTTCTTGAGCTGAATCAATACACTGATGGGTATATTTAAATTGCCAGACTCATATTTTTGGTAGGTGGTTCTGCCAATGTCACAGGAACGGAGTTGTAACTCGGCACATAATTTTTCCTGTGATAATCCCTTTTCACTGCGCAGCTTTTTGAGATTTTCGCCCATATTGCAGTCGCGTCTTAATTTTTGTTCCATTTTTAATATTCCCAATTTAATTTGACCAGTATTGGTTGCAATTTTAATAATTTTATGCTATATTCAATAAAAATATTGACACTAATACTGGTCAATTTTGAAAATTAATAATGGCATTGGCGACTTGAAGACAAGTTAACATCATAATGCAGGATACAGGAACAGGAGGGAATCTTGAAACGAGAGAGATATATAACTGATGAAGAAAGGGAAAAGTGCAAAAAAGTGGTAGAGGCATACACAGAATTTTATGATTTAGAGGATATCTTTATCACTGATACTGGGAGATATGGCTATGTGAAATTATTGTATTACACAGTTTTTAATGGCTTTGAGAGTATGAAAACATACACTGACAGTAAAATGCTGTTTGATGATTTATGGAGCGACTGGCTGGATTATCAGCTATATGAAATGGTATCAGGCACTCTGATGGCAGAATTGAGTTGCGAGGAAATATTTGAAAGCCTTCCTCCCGATATACAAGAAGAATTGATTGGCAAACATTCTTACTTTGCAGAGAGAGCGGGAATTAAAATATAAAATTAAGTGAAAAAGGTAAACATTGTTTACAAGGGTTACTTTTCACACCTACGCCAAAGTAGTGGGAATCATGCGCCAAAATGCTTGCCTTTTAGCATTTTGTGTGCAAAATCTGTTATAATTCACACCTCAATTACTTATAAGCTGATAAAAACTGGCGTTGGTGTGAATTGTAACTTACAAGGTGGTCTTAGGACTGCCTTTTTATGTTCTGGTAGAAAATTCGCAAGGTGTGTGGTAAAATGAGTTTAGATCAAATCCATGCAATTGAGCAAGAAGAAACAGAGCAAGATGCTTTATTTTCATTTGAAAAACCTGGATAAAAATTGCTGTGCGAATGAGGGAAGAATAGTAGAAAATGAGGATAATGTTTTGGAACACCCATAGAAATATCAAAACCAATGAATATGTTGTTAATCTGATTCAAGATTATGCCATAGATGTATTCGTTATGGCAGAGTATTTTGCTGATGAAAATGAACTGAAAGTGCTGCTTGAAAAAAATCACCAGAGATTTTTTCCTTGTTACACAGAAGGGTGCAGTAGAATTGTTGTATGGAGTAATTATGCCAGCATAGAACCAGGATGCCAAAACACATATCATTCAATTCAGATTATTAGAGATAAGTATATTTTGTGCTGTGTGCATTTAATGTCAGATCTGCATGGAGACAGGAGTGATGAAAGATTTGAAAAAATTCAGGAAATTATGTATGATATCAAACAAACAGAACAAAGCATCAATTCACAACATACGATAATTATAGGTGATTTTAATGAGATGCCATATGATAAAGGATGCCTGAATGCAAATGGATTTCATGGTCTGCCAGTATTGGATATCATGGATAAACCTACACGGAGAGTATATGAAACAGATTATAGAAAATTTTATAATCCGATGTGGAATTTTATGGGAGATTTTTTATATCCGCCGGGGACATATTATTTGAATCATTCAAAATTATATTCACCAATGTGGTATATATTGGATCAGGTGATTGTGAGTAAGGATATTCTGCCTCTGTTTAAGAAGGAAAGTTTAAGTATAATAACTTCTTGCAGTTATTCGGATTTAATGGATAGGAATCAGCATCCCAATAAAGATATAAGCGATCACTTTCCGATCATGTGTGAGATAGAAGATAATGAAAGATAAGATGGAGGGATATTATGAACGAGGAGAAGTTTTCTTTTGAATTGTTAGACAGATATACACCGGATGTTGTCATTAAAAATTCGTTAGAGCAAATCGAACAGGCAACCAAAGGACATGTGATTGGGAACATAGCAAGATATGATGGTCCGATTTATTCATATACAAAGATGACTGGACTTGCTGCTGTCTTGGGAACAGCTTCTGAAACTAAAATTGTAGATATTCAACAAGAATTAGGAGAGCAAAATTCAGAACAAAATAAGTTTGAAGTTTTTCTTACAGTAAAGGGACTGGAACATTATAAGTATAGAATGATGTTTGTAAAGTATAGTACGATTTCTTATCCTGTAACGATTGTCATGAATGAAGATTTGGCAATCGAATATAGTGGGAAGAAAAAAGATATCTTTACCATAGCGTCTATGAAAAAGCTGGAAGAACTGATGGATATCGTGCTCAATTCTGAAACGATGATTTTGCTGATCCAAAGTTTGATAAACGAATCATTAAGGCAGGAGCAACAGCGGGCGTGCTCCCATAAGATGGATCATGTCAAAGTAGGTTCCGTGTCCGTGAGCCCCCGCGGGGATTTAAGGCTGCCCGCGGAGATTGAGCCGGAGGAGTTTGTGGAGTAAGAGTACAACAAATCCGTCGATGCTGCCAATGCCCAGATTTATGACAGGAAATACATGGAGTGTTTCAAAGAGTATTCTGGCAGTATGCTGCTTGTCGGTATCAATTATGATAAAAACAGCACAGGCAAAAAGCATAGCTGTATGATTGAGGAGTGGACAAAATAATTCCTCAAAAAGACTACATTCGAATAAGGAGTTTAAATGAGTCAGACAAATGAAAATCAGACAATAAAAAGCAACGATTTTTTGGAAGCATATGACATTAACCAGTACGACCGCCCGTCCATTGCGGCGGATATTGCAGTGTTTTCTATCGGGAGGAAGGCGGCAGAGGGGGCGGACTACCGCAAGCTTCCCACCAAGACGCTCCAGCTGCTGCTGATTCGTCGTGCCGAGCAGCCTTTTGAGGGAGAGTGGGCGCTCCCGGGCGGCTTTATGCAGAAAGGGGAAACCATACAGGAGACTGCGAGGCGCGAATTAAAGGAGGAGACAGGGACGGACAAGGCCTATCTCGAGCTGTGCAGCGTCTTCAGCGACAGCGGGCGTGACCCCAGGGGATGGATCATCTCGCAATCTTTTATCGCCGTGCTGAATGAGGACGATCTTGCAAACGGCCATCTCGAGGCGAGCGGTGATGCCAGCGAGGCGGGATGGTTTGACATCACCGTGCGAAAAACCGCAGATAATAAGCAGGAGCAGAACAATGTTGTCACCTGCGACAATGACTATGAGCTGCTGCTGCAGGACAGCGGGGCATCGGACAAAAATGCGGCTGTCAGGCTCCGGGCAGTGGTCAGGGAACACATTGAATACCGCGACTATCATGAGATTGTCACATACGATATCGTGGATTCGCAGGGGATTGCGTTTGATCATGCCAAAATTATCACCAGCGCCTTTCAACGGCTTCGGCGGATGCTGGGGAGCGATATACGGATTGCCTTTGATTTTATGCCAGAGCGCTTTACCCTGACAGACCTGCAGGAGGCAGTAGAGCTGATATCAGGGCAGGAGCTGATCAAGCCGAATTTCCGGCGAAAGATTGCAGAGTATGTGATCGAGACAGACGAGGTGGCACAAAACGGGGGGCACAGACCGCCCAAGGCGTTTGTCAGGAATCTAGACCGGTTTTATCAGTAGGAATGATGAGGAGGGATCAGGCGGGATATTGGAATAAGGAATGCTGACATTTTTCCGGCGTTTGCTGGCAAAGATGGCAGTATTTTTTATTTCTCAATAATTTTTTATCGAATTTCGATAAAAAATTATTGCATTTCGATTGATATAGTGCTAGTATAGAGATACAGAATTTTCTGGAAAACATTTCTGAGAAATAAGAAGGATGAAGGGGAAATGAAAAAAGAAAACGTTATTTTATTTACAAAATACCTGTTGGATTTCATGTATTTTGCGGGAATCATTGTGACAGTGCTCCTCCCCTTTCCGGGGCTGGTGCAGAACGTGATGGATTTTTTCGACTTTCACGATTTTGAGGGGCGCTACGCAGAGATCATCATGATCTATTTTGTGCTCGGCATACTGGCAGTTCTGATCCTCGGCGAACTGCGCAAGATGTTCCGGACCGTTCTGAAAGATGACTGCTTTGTGAAGGAAAATGTAGTCAGCCTGCAGCGGATGGGAACCTACAGCTTTATGATCGCAGCAATCTGCCTGCTGAGGACCGTGCTCTACCTGACAATTGCCATGCTGGTGCTCGTGCTGGTATTTATCATAGCAGGCCTGTTCAGCAAAGTGCTTGCTTTCGTGTTTGACAAGGCGGTGGAATATAAGCTGGAAAATGACCTGACAATTTAGTCATACAGCAAAACAGGAACCTGCGATATGGTCTGGAATTGCCATGAAGCAGTGTGGCGATAGGGGTAAGCTGTTTCGTGACAGTTCATTTTTATATGATAGGAAAGAAAGGCAAGAGAACAATGGCGATAATGATCAATCTTGACGTGATGATGGCAAAGCGAAAAATCGGACTCACAGAGCTTGCAAAGGAAGTGGACATCACACTTGCAAACTTGTCAATCTTAAAAAATAACAAGGCAAAGGCTGTGAGGCTGTCGACGCTTGATGCGATCTGCAAAGCACTGCAGTGCCAGCCGGGAGACATTCTGGAATATGTGGAGACCGACGATGAGGAGGAACTATGATGAAAAACAAAATGAAGATCGTATTGCTTCTTATAGCAGTGGTCTGCCTGGCAGCAGGAATGTATTTTTTCACACGTCCAAAGATACGGCTTCCGGAACATCCCATAGTATATACGCAGAGGATTCACGAGGGCGAATATGCTTATCTCGTATATGAAGACAAGATTTTTGTCCCGTATTGTCCATATGAGGCGGACTGTTTGGGGGAGTGCATCGGTTATTATGACGTCCCGGCTTCTGAAAATACAGAGGCGGGCAGGGCATATGTGTGTGAAATGCGGGGATGTTCTAAGGATGAGTGGATTATTGACATTATGGATACAAACTGCTCGGAAGGGATGATTTTGAGGGAGATCAATACGACGGAGATTCCAGAAGGTTTGACATCTGAGTATGAATGGAACCAGTAAATAAAAGAAAGAAGGGAAGGATGGAAAGTGGATAATAACAGATTACTCGCAGAGCAGCAGACAGTGGCTGATATATCACAGGTCAATGTTCTGGCGGCACAGGAAGCAAAAAGGAATGAGATGAAGAAAAAGGAAAAACGACTTCGGACATTTGGAGCAGGCAGTTTTCTATATGCATTGTTTTATGCATTCTGCCTGTATCACAATGCGTCAGGGATCACATACCCTTTTTTCGCAGGCGGAACCCTCTTGTTTTTTGGTTACTTTATCAAAAAGTCCGGGAGCAGCTCCGCAGACGGGAAGAGCGCGAAGGAACATATTCATAAAAAGTTTCTGATGATTTCCATTGTTATAGCAGGAGGATTAAACTGCACAACCGATTCCGGCGTGTTGATATTTTTTAACAAGCTGCTGATGCTGGTGCTGTTTGGCGTACTGCTTCTGCAATGCTGGCATGATCTTACCGGATGGAGCATCACAGCGTATATGAAGGGCGGTATGACTTTATTGTTTGGAGGCATCGGCAGTCTGTTTGCCCCAGCGCAAGACATGATGGCATATTGGCGTTTGCGGCACTTAAATGGTGAGGTGGGCGGAAAGAGCGAAAAGCGGGGACGTCTTTTGAAATCAGTGGGCATTGGGCTGTTGATTGTGTTTCCAATGGCAATGATTATCGCAATTCTGCTTGCAAGTGCGGATGCGGTGTTTTATGAATTGATGTACGATATTCTCACATTTTCCATTGATTTTGAGGCATTTGAGAATTTCATCGAAATAACGGTTCTGATAATCATTGTCTTTGCGGTGTGCTATGGAATCTTTGCCTATAATACAGAGCCAGAGAAAAGGAAGGCAATAGACAATATGGCTTTGACGCAAAAGACCAACTGGGACTCCTATATCGCAGTGACTGTAAATAGCGTGATGGGTGTGATGTATGTTGTCTTTTCTGCAATACAGATTATCAGCTTATTTTTCGGGAGACTGCCAGAAGGCTATACCTATTCTTCTTATGCCAGACATGGATTTTTCGAACTGGTTTTTGTATGCCTGTTCAATATTGCTCTGGTGCTGTGTACCCTGGCATATTTTGAGTGCTCCCGTGTATTGAGGATTCTATTGACGATTATATGTGGCTGCACATATGTGATGACCGTGTCGAGTGCATATAGAATGTTATTGTACATTTCAAGTTATCAGCTGACCTTTTTGCGGCTGTTGGTATTGTGGGGGTTGGTTATCATTGCGATTGTCATGACAATTGTTTTCGTTTATATTTATCGGCCTCAAATTTCGCTTTTCCGTTCTGTGCTGATTGTGCTCACGGCAGGATGGCTTGTCTTTTCAGCGATACATCCTGATTATTGGATTGCGTCCTACAACCTTACAGCGCGTGCTGACGGACAGGAATATGACAGCTATTATCTGGCAAATCGACTCTCGCTTGATGCAGTTGCGGCACTTCCGGAAGAAATCTACAAGGATCGCAGCAGCAGCTATTATGTGAGAGCGGAGCGGTACAAGAGACAGACAGATGAATTTATGGGAGTGAGAAAGTTTAACTTTTCAAGAGCTTATGCTGCCCATAAGATAAATTATTAGGAGATTATTGCAATGCGATATATGCAGATTGTTTTAGAAAGGATATGGAAGGATATCAGGAGCTTTCGGATTGCGATTCTTGCGCTGATTATATATAATGTGATTGCAAGAAGTGTGTTTCATGCATTTTGTCCACAACTGATTTTGACAGGTTTTCCCTGTGCGGGGTGCGGGATGACGCGTGCTGTGTTCTATATTCTGACAGGCAGGTTTGCGAGAGGGATGGAACTCAATCCCACAGCACCGCTGTGGATTATGTTTCTATGCTGGTTTTTTGGAAACAGGTATCTAAGAGGCGTGCATCCTAAAAGCGCAAAATTATGTCTTGGGATTGTGTGCGCGGTCACGCTTGCAGTTTATGGATATCGAATGCTGCACTATTTCCCAGGGGAACCGCCAATGGTGTACTATCGAAATAATATTCTGAGAAGTCTCCTGAAATAATTTTTGGCAATAGTAGTTGCACAAAAGCACTCCCTTGTGATATGATTATGACCATGATGTGCATAATTATTTATCAATGAAATATCGGAGGGAGATCTTGATGGACAACAACAATTTGTTTGACAAAGACAATCAGAATGGTGACCAGGGGCAATTTCAGCAGCCGTATCAGCCATATCAACAGCAGCAGCCATACCAGCCGCAGCAGCCATATCAACAGCAGCAGCCGTATCAGTCCTATCAGCCGCAGCAGCCGTATCAACAGCAGCAGCCATATCAGTCAGGAGACAGCGAATTGGAAGAGCCGGTATCTTTTGCAGACTGGATGCTCTCGATGCTTATTATGTGTATTCCCTGCGTAAACATTATCATGATGTTTGTGTGGGCGTTTAGTTCCGACACGAAGAAGAGTAAGTCCAATTATTTCAAGGCGGCATTAGTATGGATGCTGATTGCTGTCGTGTTATCCGTTGTTATGATGGGGGCGTTTGGTGCGATATTTGCATCAATGATCGATTCAGGGTATTACTATTAAGGACAGAGCGAAAACAAAAACGACAGTGTTTCAAAATACTGTCGTTTTTCATTCTGCAGTTTCTGATGTTATCTGGCAATCCAGCGTCCGCTGGCACCACATGGGAGAACCAAACCATTTGATGAGACGGGAAGTCCTATTTCAGAGGCAGTTACGCAGCCGCCAAACTTTGAGGCAATAGCAGTTTCGAGCATATAGGTCAGAACTGCAGGCTGCAGTCCGGTCGTGTAGGAGTTGATCAGGAAAAAAAGTGGTTTCTCGGCTAAAACATTTGCGGTAAGCTCGATAAAAGGATAGACCGAATCCTCGATTTTCCAGATTTCGCCCTTAGGTCCCCGCCCATAGGAAGGCGGGTCCATAATAATCGCATCGTAGGTATTTCCGCGCCGGATCTCGCGCTCCACAAATTTTACGCAGTCGTCCACAAGCCACCGGACCGGTGCGTTGGAAAGTCCAGATGATGCAGCGTTTTCCTTTGCCCAGCCGACCATACCTTTGGATGCATCGACATGTGTCACATGAGCTCCAGCGGCCGCTGCGCTCAAGGTGGCCCCGCCGGTGTAGGCAAAGAGATTGAGCACTTTGATTGTGCGCGAAGGATTGCTGCTGAGAGCATTCTTTATAATAGAAGAAAACCAATCCCAGTTGACAGCCTGTTCCGGGAAAAGTCCTGTATGTTTGAAGCTGAAGGGCTTCAGATGAAATGTGAGGTTTCGGCTGGCCGGGCCGCTGTAAGAGATTTCCCATTCCTGCGGCAGTTTCAAAAACTCCCATTCACCGCCGCCTTTTGAACTTCTGTGATAGTGGCCGTCAGGCTTGTTCCAGCGGGAATCTTCCCTGCGGGTATTCCATATAACCTGCGGGTCGGGTCTCACCAGGATGTAATCGCCCCACCGCTCAAGCTTTTCGCCGGAGGAAGTATCGATGACTTCGTAGTCCTTCCAATTGTCTGCAATCCACATAATGTACGTACCCTTATCCTTTCTGCTGAACAGTAACTATAGTATACTATAGAAGTGTTTGCTTTTTCAATGGATAATGTAAGAGAAATGATTGTATTCAAAAAAAAACAATAAAAAATAAAAAAATGCTTGCAAAAGCCTGGATGCTACGCTATACTACTAATTGCTGTGACATGATAGCGATGAAACGTGAGGTTGCTGCTTATGTGAAAAGTAAAAGCATAGAGCAGGTTTTCCGCGGAGCGAATGTCAAGAAACCGGCATAGGCCGGCTAGGAAACTGGCGACAAGTCACTGTACAAAGGTTAGACCACAGGGTCATCCGAATAAATGATGTGTCTGATAAGATTGATATCACACGCAGAATGCCAAAATGAGCAGACAAAGGCGTTTTGATGGGTGAAAGAACATGACACACCCGGAGGAGTGTACAGTCACCGCTTGTCGTACTTATTTATGAAAAGTGCGAAAAGGAGGCGACTTTTTTTATGGCAAGTCAGGTAATGAGAATTACATTAAAAGCTTATGATCATCAGCTGGTTGATGCATCTGCCAAAAAAATAATCGAAACAGTAAAGAAAAACGGATCACAGGTGAGCGGACCGGTTCCCCTTCCTACTAAGAAAGAGGTAGTGACGATTCTCAGGGCGGTTCACAAGTACAAGGATTCCAGAGAGCAGTTCGAACAGAGAACGCACAAGAGACTGATCGATATCATCACACCGACAAACAAGACGGTCGATGCGCTGCAGAGATTAGAGATGCCGGCTGGTGTTTATATTGATATCAAAATGAAAAACAAATAAGCCTTCTACTAGTATGAGCGCAGGACAGAATGCAAAGCGCTCCGCTGTAGAACAAACGGAGGTAGGAAAAGAAAATGAAGAAAGCTATATTAGCTACGAAAGTCGGAATGACTCAAATCTTCAACGAAGACGGTTCCCTGATTCCTGTAACCGTACTTCAGGCGGGTCCGTGTGTAGTGACACAGATCAAGACAGAGGAAAATGATGGCTACAAGGCAGTCCAGGTCGGTTTTGTAGACAAGAAGGACAAGATTGTTAACAAGGATAAGGGCGGCAGGAAAGAGGTCATCCACAGACATGGTGTTAACAAGGCGCTCAAAGGTCACTTTGATAAGGCAGGTGTCTCTTCCAAGAGATTTTTGAGAGAGTTTAAGTTTGAGAATGCAGAAGAGTATGCATTGGGCAATGAAATCAAAGCTGACATCTTTGCAGTCGGAGATAAAATCGATGCATCTGCGATTTCCAAGGGAAAAGGTTTTCAGGGCGCAATCAAGAGACATGGTCAGCACAGAGGACCGATGGCACACGGCTCCAAATTCCATCGCCATCAGGGTTCCAACGGTGCCTGCTCATCACCGAGCCGCGTGTTTAAGGGCAAGGGTATGCCAGGACATATGGGCTGCGTAAAGGTAACTGTACAGAACCTTGAAATCGTAAGAGTTGATGCTGAGAAGAACCTGCTTTTGGTGAAGGGCTCTGTTCCGGGACCTAAGAAAGCATTGGTGACACTCAAGGAAACTACCAGAGTAGATGCGTAGGTGAAAGGAGGACCATACAGATGGCAAAAGTATCTGTTTATAATATGGAAGGCAAGGAAGTTGAGACAATTGACTTAAGCGATGATGTCTTCGGTGTAAAGATCAATGAGCATCTTGTACACATGGCAGTTGTTCAGCAGCTTGCAAATAAGCGTCAGGGTACGCAGAAGGCAAAGACCCGCTCTGAAGTATCGGGCGGCGGAAGAAAACCCTGGAGGCAGAAGGGAACTGGTCATGCAAGACAGGGTTCTACAAGAGCTCCTCAGTGGACAGGTGGCGGCGTTGTATTCGCTCCCGTACCAAGAGATTACTCGTTCAAGCTAAACAAGAAGGAGAAGAGGGCAGCACTCAAGTCCGCACTCACAAGCAGGGTTCAGGAGAATAAATTGATCGTGATTGATGAGCTCAAATTCGACGAGATTAAGACAAAGAATTTTAAGGCTGTCATGGATAATTTAAAAGTGGCGAAGGCTTATGTGGTTCTGAATGACAATGATGAGAAGGTTGTTATGTCAGCGAGAAATCTTCCCAATGTGCAGACAGCGCTGACAAACACAATCAATGTATATGATGTAATGAAGGGCGGCACAGTGATCCTCACAAAGGATGCCGTAAAGACGATTGAGGAGGTGTACGCATAATGGCAGATATTAAGTATTATGACGTAATCCTTAAGCCGGTTATTACCGAGAAGAGTATGGCTGGCATGGGCGAGAAGAAATACACATTCTTAGTTCATACAGAGGCAAATAAGTCTCAGATCAAGGAAGCTGTTGAGAAGATGTTCGAGGGAACTAAGGTTGCAAAGGTGAACACAATGAATCTTGACGGCAAGAAGAAGAGACGCGGTATGGTCTATGGCAGGACTGCAAAGACCAAGAAGGCAATTGTGCAGTTGACAGAGGACAGCAAGGATATCGAGCTTTTCTCCGGTTTATAAGATTTCTTTAAGATGACTGTGACAATGCAAACTATACACAATCAAGTGTGATAATAAAAGAGTAAAGGAGAAAAGATCATGGGAATTAAGAAATATAACCCATATACACCTTCGAGAAGAAATATGACCAGCTCTGATTTCTCCGAGATCACAAAGAAGACTCCCGAAAAGTCCCTTTGTGTATCAAAGAAAAAGCATGCTGGACGCAACAATCAGGGTAAGATTACTGTGAGACATCATGGTGGTGGAAACAGACAGAAATATAGAATTATTGATTTCAAGAGAAATAAGGACGGCGTTTCAGCAAAGGTGGTCGGCATTGAGTACGATCCAAACAGATCGGCAAACATTGCCCTGATCTGCTATGAAGATGGTCAGAAAGCCTACATCCTTGCACCGGAAGGACTGACAGACGGCATGAAGGTTATGAATGGACCACAGGCGGAAGTCCGGGTTGGAAACTGCTTGCCCCTCTCTGAGATTCCGGTTGGTACCAATGTACACAATGTTGAGTTGTATCCTGGCAAGGGCGGACAGCTTGTGCGTTCCGCAGGAAACAGTGCACAGCTTATGGCGAAGGAAGGAAAGTATGCGACATTGAGACTTCCTTCTGGCGAGATGAGAATGGTTCCGATTGTCTGCAGAGCATCAATCGGCGTTGTGGGAAATGGCGATCACAATCTGATCAAAATCGGTAAAGCAGGGCGCAAGCGTCATATGGGTATCAGGCCTACCGTCCGCGGTTCTGTCATGAATCCGAATGACCATCCACATGGTGGTGGTGAAGGTAAGACCGGTATCGGTAGACCAGGTCCATCTACACCTTGGGGCAAGCCAGCACTTGGTCTGAAGACGAGAAAGAGCAAGAAGGCTTCTAACAAGCTGATCGTGAGAAGAAGAGATGGTAGGGCGATTAAATAAATCGCTTTACCATTTAGACAACAGTTTATCGATTATATATTATCAAGGAGGAAGTACCTAATGGCAAGGTCATTAAAAAAGGGTCCTTTCGCAGATGCAAGCCTTTTAAAGAAGGTTGATGCCATGAATGCGTCAGGAAGTAAAACAGTAATTAAGACATGGTCACGTCGTTCTACAATTTTCCCCTCTTTTGTGGGCCACACAATTGCAGTTCATGACGGAAGAAAACATGTGCCTGTATATGTAACAGAAGATATGGTTGGACATAAGCTTGGTGAATTCGTTGCAACCAGAACCTACAGAGGACATGGCAAGGACGAAAAGAAATCAAAAGTGAGATAAATTGATCAGTTGAAAGGAGGTTCAACCATGGCAGAGAAATATAGCAGAACAAGTTATAAGAGAAAGAGAAATGCAGAGAATAGAGAAACCAGACCGTCAGCAAAGCTTTCCTATGCCAGAGTGTCTGTTCAGAAGGCGTGCTTCGTGTTAGACGCGATCAGAGGCAAGGATGTGCAGACTGCTTTGGGTATCTTGGCATACAATCCAAGATATGCTTCCAGCATCATCAAGAAGCTTCTGGAGTCAGCAATCGCAAATGCTGAGAACAATAACGGTATGAACGCTGAAAACCTTTATATTGCAGAATGCTATGCAAATAAGGGACCTACAATGAAGAGAGTTAGACCGAGGGCACAGGGCAGGGCTTATAGAATCGAAAAGAGAATGAGCCACATAACAATCGTGCTTGACGAGAGATAGGAGGAAGAAAATGGGACAGAAAGTTAATCCTCATGGACTGAGAGTCGGCGTTATTAAGGATTGGGATTCAAAATGGTATGCGGATGCTGATTTTGCTGACTATTTAGTGGAAGATTATAATATTAGAAAGTTTTTAAAGAAGAAATTATTCAGTGCCGGTGTTTCTAAGATTGAGATTGAGAGAGCATCTGACAGAGTAAAGGTTATCGTTTTCACTGCAAAGCCTGGCGTTGTGATCGGTAAGGGCGGTGCAGAGATCGAGATTACAAAGAAAGAGCTTCAGAAATTGACAGGAAAGAATGTACTGGTGGATATCAAGGAAATCAAGAGACCGGACAGAGATGCACAGCTGGTAGCTGAAAATATTGCACAGCAGCTTGAGAATCGTGTGTCTTTCAGACGTGCTATGAAGTCCTGCATGGGCAGAACGATGAAGGCGGGCGCTCAGGGTATCAAGGCAGCAGTCTCAGGACGTCTTGGTGGAGCGGATATGGCCCGTACAGAATTTTACAGCGAGGGTACAATTCCTCTTCAGACACTTAGAGCAGATATTGATTATGGTTTCGCAGAGGCAGATACAACATACGGCAAGCTTGGCGTAAAAGTTTGGATCTACAAGGGCGAAGTACTTCCTACAAAGGGAAACAAGGAAGGGAGCGATAAATAATGTTAATGCCAAAAAGAGTAAAGCGTCGTAAACAGTTCCGCGGTTCAATGGCAGGTAAGGCGCAGAGAGGTAATACAATTACTTACGGTGAGTATGGTATCATAGCAACAGAGCCATGCTGGATTAAGTCAAATCAGATTGAGGCAGCCCGTATCGCCATGACACGTTATATCAAGCGTGGAGGTAAGGTATGGATTAAGATATTCCCGGATAAGCCTGTGACAGCAAAGCCGGCTGAGACTCGTATGGGTTCAGGTAAGGGAACACTTGAGTACTGGGTGGCAGTAGTAAAGCCTGGTCGCGTAATGTTTGAGATCAGCGGAGTCGCTGAGGATGTAGCAAAAGAAGCTTTACGTCTTGCAACACACAAGCTTCCCTGCAAGTGCAAGATCGTTTCTAAAGCAGATTTGGAAGGCGGTGCAGTAAATGAAAACTAATAAGTATGTAGAGGATTTAAAGACCAAATCAGCCGCAGAATTATCACAGGAATTAGTTTCTGCAAAGAAAGAACTTTTCAATTTGAGATTTCAGAATGCAACGAATCAGTTAACCAATACAGCGAGAATCAAAGAGGTTAGAAGAAATATTGCAAGGATTCAGACTGTGATTGCTGCAAATCTTAAGAATGCAGAGTAGGAGGAGAATGGTCGTGGAAAGAAATTTGAGGAAGACACGTACAGGCAAGGTTGTGAGCAACAAAATGCAGAAAACTATTGTGGTTGCTGTAGAAGATCATGTTAAGCATCCTCTTTACGGAAAGATCGTTAAGAGAACTTATAAATTAAAGGCTCATGATGAGAATAACGAGTGCAATATTGGCGATACCGTTAAAGTGATGGAGACAAGACCCTTGTCAAAGGATAAGAGATGGAGACTTGTCGAAATTGTCGAAAGAGTAAAATAGATTTTAAAGACAATGCAATGCAATGCGGCGCGTTGCATAACATGGTTTTGGAAGGAGAATAAGCATGATACAACAGGAAAGCAGACTGAAAGTCGCTGATAATACTGGTGCGAAAGAGCTGCTCTGCATCAGGGTTATGGGCGGATCTACGAGAAGATATGCAAACATTGGCGATGTGATTGTTGCTAGCGTCAAAGATGCAACACCAGGCGGCGTTGTAAAAAAAGGCGATGTCGTGAAAGCTGTCGTTGTACGTACCGTAAAGGGCGCCCGTCGCAAGGACGGTTCTTATATTAAATTTGATGAAAATGCTGCTGTTATCATCAAGGATGATAAGACTCCGAGAGGAACACGTATTTTTGGACCAGTGGCAAGAGAGCTTCGTGAGAAACAGTTTATGAAGATTGTTTCCTTAGCTCCTGAAGTATTGTAGGGAGGTGCCGGAATGTTAAAGATTAAAAAGGGCGATACAGTCAAGGTGATCGCTGGTAAAGATAAAGACAAAGAAGGCAAGGTTTTATCTGTTGACACCAAGAACTCCAAAGTGTTGGTAGAGGGTGTCAACATGATGACAAAGCATGCAAAGCCTTCCGCTGCCAATCAGAATGGCGGCATTATCCAGAAAGAAGCTCCTATTGCTATTTCAAACGTAATGTATCTCCACAAGGGCAAAGCGACGAGAGTCGGCTTTAAGATGGATGGAGATAAGAAAGTACGTTTCGCAAAGACAACAGGCGAAGTGATTGATTAATTCTAAGAAAGGAGGACTAACTGGTGAGTAGACTGAAAGATATATATAAAGACGAGATCGTAGACGCTATGATCAAGAAGTTCGGATATAAGAATGTCATGGAAGTTCCCAAGCTCGACAAGATTGTGGTCAACATGGGTGTCGGCGAGGCGAAAGACAATGCAAAGGCTCTGGAGTCAGCTGTGAAGGACATGGAGATCATCACAGGGCAGAAGGCTGTTACCACAAAGGCGAAGAAGGCAATTGCTAACTTCAAGATTCGTGAGGGTATGGCTATCGGCTGTAAGGTAACGCTTCGCGGTGAGAAGATGTATGAGTTCCTGGATCGTCTTGTAAACCTTGCACTTCCTCGTGTGCGTGACTTCAGAGGTGTCAATCCCAACGGATTTGACGGCAGAGGAAACTATGCACTTGGTATTAAGGAGCAGATTATCTTCCCTGAGATCGAGTATGACAAGGTTGACAAGGTAAGAGGTATGGATATCGTTTTTGTAACAACCGCCAAGAGTGACGAGGAAGCACGTGAGCTGTTAGCACAGTTTAACATGCCTTTCGCAAAGTAATAAGGAGGTAAATTCCCATGGCTAAAACAGCAATGAAAATAAAGCAGCAGCGCAAACCGAAGTTTTCCACACAGGAATACAGTCGTTGCAGAATCTGTGGCCGTCCACATGCGTACTTAAGAAAATATGGAATTTGCAGAATATGCTTCCGCGAGTTAGCATACAAGGGTCAGATTCCCGGTGTGAAGAAGGCAAGTTGGTAAAATGGAAAGATTTTCTAAGGTGCTAAAGGACAGCACCTAAGAAAAACTAAGTTCCATTTTGAAGAATGCGTGCGCATTCTTCGTCGTAAAGTATTTAAGGAGGAAACCGAAATGACAATGAGTGATCCTATTGCAGATATGCTTACAAGAATTCGTAATGCGAACACTGCAAAGCATGATACAGTAGACGTTCCTTCATCAAAGATGAAACTCGCTATCGCACAGATTCTTTTAGATGAAGGTTATATAAAGGCTTTTGATGTTGTGGAAGATGGTTCGTTCAAGACGATTCATATCACATTAAAATACGGCGCAGACAAGAATGAGAAGATTATTACAGGCTTGAAGAGAATCTCGAAACCAGGTCTTCGTATCTATGCTGGTAAAGATGAGCTTCCAAAGGTTCTCGGCGGACTTGGTATTGCCATTATTTCTACGAATCAGGGAGTCATCACAGACAAGGAAGCAAGACGTCTTCAGGTAGGCGGCGAGGTATTGGCTTTTGTTTGGTAATAACGACGGAAAGAATTTCTAAGACAGCAAAAGACGCTGTCTAAGAAATGCTAAAATTCCGTCGGGAAAGAATTTCTAAGACAGCAAAAGACGCTGTCTAAGAAACACTAAATTCCGTCGGGAAAGAATTGCAGGCAATTCTTTTGGCTTGAAATTATTAGAATTAGGAGGTACGGGCATGTCACGTATAGGAAGAATGCCAATCGCGATTCCCGCAGGCGTTACTGTGGAGGTTGCAGAAAATAATAAAGTGACTGTAAAAGGTCCTAAGGGAACACTTGAGAGAGTGCTTCCGGCTGAGATGGAAATCAAGGTTGAGGGTGCAGAGTTAACTGTTTCAAGGCCAAATGACTTAAAGAAGATGAAGTCTTTGCACGGTCTTACGAGAACATTGATCAATAACATGGTTGTCGGTGTAACTTCCGGCTATGAGAAGAAGCTTGAGGTAAACGGTGTAGGTTACAGGGCAGCGAAGGCAGGAAAGAAGTTAACATTATCGTTGGGTTATTCGCATCCGGTTGAGATGACTGACCCGGAAGGTATTGAGACAGTGCTTGAGGGTACGAATATCATTATCGTAAAGGGTATTGATAAAGAAAAAGTTGGACAATTCGCGGCTGAAATCAGAGACAAGAGAAGACCAGAGCCTTATAAGGGCAAGGGTATCAAGTATGCTGATGAGACAATCAGACGTAAAGTTGGTAAGACTGGTAAGAAGTAAATAAGGAGGGCGTAAAAAATGGTTAGTAAGAGATCAAGAGCAGAACTGCGTGCAAAGAAGCACATGAGAATACGTAACCGTTTAAGCGGTACAGCTGAGAGACCACGTCTGGCAGTATTCAGAAGCAATAATCATATGTATGCTCAAATTATTGACGATACCGTTGGAAATACATTAGTGGCAGCTTCTACTGTGGAGAAAGAGGTAAAGGCTGAGCTTGAGAAGACCAATGACGTTGAGGCGGCAGCATATTTGGGCAAGGTAATTGCAAAGAGGGCAATGGATAAGGGTATCACAGAAGTAGTTTTTGACAGAGGCGGCTTTTTATACCATGGAAAAATTGCAGCTTTAGCTGAGGCAGCAAGAGAAGCTGGCTTGGTATTCTAGGAAGGGAGAAAATCACATGAAACGTACAATCATTGATGCTAGTCAGCTTGAATTAACAGATAAGGTTGTCACAATTAAGCGTGTAACCAAGACTGTTAAAGGTGGACGTAACATGCGTTTTACCGCTCTGGTAGTTGTGGGTGACGGGAATGGTCACGTAGGTGCCGGACTTGGTAAGGCCGTAGAAATCCCTGAGGCGATTCGCAAGGGAAAGGAAGACGCAATCAAGAATCTGATCACCGTTGCCATGGATGAGAACAATTCTGTGACACATGATTTCATCGGTAACTATGGTTCTTCCAGCGTTTTGTTAAAGAGAGCTCCTGAAGGTACAGGTATCATCGCTGGTGGTCCTGCGCGTGTTGTATGTGAGCTTGCAGGTATTAAGAATATTCGTACAAAGTCTCTGGGCTCTAACAATAAGCAGAACGTCGTACTTTCTACCATTGCTGGCCTTTCCCAGTTGAAGACACCCGAGCAGGTAGCTGCAAATCGCGGAAAATCTATTGACGAGATTATGGCTTAAGGAGGTAGACGAAGATGGCAAAGACATTAAAAGTTACTTTAATCAGATCAACAATCGGTGCTGTTCCCAAGAATAAGGCAACTGTCGAGGCTATGGGGCTGACAAAGCTTCACAAGACAGTAGAGCTTCCTGACAATGCAGCAACCAGAGGTATGATTCGCAAAGTAAATCATTTAGTAAAAGTTGAAGAAGCATAATATAAGGGAGGTGTCAGAAAATGAGTTTAGAATTATCTAATTTAAGACCTGCCGAAGGCTCTAAGCACAGTGATAATTTTAGAAGAGGCCGTGGTCACGGTTCAGGAAACGGCAAGACTGCTGGTAAGGGTCACAAGGGACAGAAGGCTCGTTCCGGAGCGCCGAGATCAGGTTTTGAAGGTGGTCAGATGCCTTTGTACAGACGTATTCCTAAGAGAGGCTTCCACAATAGAAACACAAAGGAAATCGTTGCGATCAACCTTGAAGTGTTAGAGCGATTTGAGGATGGAGCGACCGTATCAGTGGACACATTAATTGAGACTGGAATCGTTAAAAATCCTAGAGATGGAGTAAAGATTTTAGGCAGAGGAGAATTAACTAAGAAGCTCAATGTTCAGGTCAATGCGTACAGCGCATCTGCAAAGGAGAAGATTGAGGCACTTGGTGGAACAGCAGAGGTGATCTAATGTTTTCTACGCTAAAGAATGCGTTCAAGATCAAGGAAATCAGAAGTAAGTTACTGTTTACTTTCTTGATGCTGGTAATCATTCGGTTTGGTTGCCAGCTTCCGATTCCAGGTGTGAACAGGGATTATTTCTCATCATGGTTTGAGGCTCAGACCGGTGGCGCGTTTAACTTTTTGGATGCATTTACAGGCGGTTCCTTCTCAAGGATGTCTGTATTTGCACTGAATATCACGCCATATATTACGTCCTCCATCATTATGCAGCTGCTCACGATCGCGATTCCGAAGCTCGAGGAGATGCAGAAGGATGGAGAGGATGGAAGAAAGAAGATTGCTTCCATCACACGTTATGTTACCGTGGGACTTGCGTTGCTCGAAAGTACGATGATGGCAATTGGATTTGGTAATCAGGGCTTGCTTCAGAAATTTGGTCCGCTGGAGGTTATAACAGTAGTTGCTGTATTGACGGCAGGCAGCGCATTCCTGATGTGGATTGGCGAGCGTATCACTGAAAAAGGTGTTGGTAATGGTATTTCGATTGTGCTTGTCATTAACATTATTTCCCGTCTGCCAGATGATTTTGCTAATTTGTATGAGCAGTTCTGTAAGGGCAAGTCAATCCCTCTTGCTGTAGTTGCAGCAGTGGTCATCCTTGCGATTATTCTTGCAATGACAGTGTTTGTTGTTATTCTCAACAGTGCGATACGGAAAATTCCCGTTCAGTACGCTAAAAAAATCCAGGGGAATAAAATGGTTGGGGGACAGATGACATTCCTGCCGTTAAAGGTTAATACAGCAGGCGTTATTCCAATTATCTTTGCATCTTCATTGCTGCAGTTTCCAATTGTGATCTCCACTTTGTTTGGATATAGTGGAAACGGTGTGTGGAGACAGATTCTGAATGGTTTGAATCAGGATAATTGGTGCAATCCATCACAGCCTGTATATTCGATTGGTCTTGTAGTATATGTAATATTAACGGTATTTTTTGCTTATTTCTATACATCATTGACATTTAATCCTTTGGAGATTGCAAATAATATGAAGAAACAAGGTGGATTTATACCAGGTATCAGGCCGGGTAAGCCGACAAGTGATTACTTGAACAAGGTGCTCAATGCGATTATTTTTATCGGAGCGATTGGTCTTGTAATTGTGGCGATTGTACCGTTTTTCTTCAATGGTGTATTCAAGGCTTCTGTTTCGTTTGGCGGAACAAGCTTAATCATTATTGTCAGTGTTGTGCTTGAGACAATCAAACAGATTGAATCACAGATGCTTGTACGCAACTATAAAGGCTTTTTGAATGATTAATCATAAAGTCAGACATGCAAACAATCAGATAGAAGCAAAGCGTGCGCTTTGCTTCTGTCCGTTATTATATTATATACCAGGACATCAGCAGTCTTACTGTGTGCGTTCCGTGTGGGAGGAGGCAACGGAAACTCTGATCGACGCCACAGACTGTTGATGAATATGTGGCTGGATGGGGTAGGTTGAATAGTTTGAATTGAGCGTATCCTGCAAACAGGATAGATTGAATTGAAGCTATTAGAAATAGCATTGCTGCTTGATAAGTGAAATGATATTAAAGGAGGAAATCAGTATGAAGATTATTATGTTAGGTGCACCAGGAGCAGGAAAAGGGACACAGGCAAAAATGATTGCAGAGAAATTTGCGATTCCCCATATTTCGACTGGTGATATCTTTAGGGCAAACATTAAGAACGGTACAGAGCTTGGTATGGAAGCAAAGAAGTACATGGACCAGGGGCTGTTAGTGCCAGATGAGCTTACCGTAAAGATTTTGCTTGACAGAGTAGCGCAGGATGACTGCAAGAATGGATATGTACTGGATGGTTTTCCAAGAACAATCCCACAGGCAGAAGTTCTCGACAAGGCGCTCACAGAGCTTGGTGACAAGATTGACTATGCGATCAATGTCGATGTACCGGACGAGAATATTATCAACAGAATGTCGGGAAGGCGCGCGTGTGTGAATTGCGGTGCAACTTATCATATTGTTCATATTCCGCCCAGGAAGGAAGGATTCTGTGATACCTGTGATTCAGAACTGATCTTGAGAGATGACGATAAGCCGGAGACGGTAAAAAATCGTCTTGACGTATATCATAAGCAGACACAGCCGTTGATTGAGTTCTATGAGGCAAAGGGTGTGCTGAAATCTGTGGATGGCACAGTCGATATGAAGGATGTATTTGCGGCAATTGTCGATATATTGTCGTAATGTTAAGTGGGAGATATGGATCGGGCGGAGGAATAGAAAATGGCTGTTACAATAAAGTCGCAGCGTGAGATCGACCTGATGCGGGAGTCCTGTCGGCTTCTGGCGAAGGTACATGAAGAGCTCGGGCAGGCAATAGAGCCGGGGATATCTACACTTTACATTGACCAGCTGGGAGAAAAGTTGATCAGAGGTTTGGGATGTATTCCTAATTTTCTGCATTATAACGGTTATCCGGCATCAATTTGTGTATCAGTAAATGATGAGGTAGTACATGGAATCCCACGGGCGGACAGAATATTGCAGGAAGGCGATATTGTGAGTCTTGACTGTGGACTGATCTATAAAGGATATCATTCCGATGCGGCCAGAACGCATGGCGTAGGGCAAATTAGTCCAGAAGCGCAGAAGTTAATAGATGAGACAAAGAAATCTTTTTTTGAGGGAGTAAAGAGAGCTACAGCAGGCAATCACCTTCACGATATATCAAATACGATCGACAATTATGTGTCACAGTTTGGATATGGTATTGTCCGGGATTTGGTGGGACATGGAATAGGAACTTCTCTTCACGAGGATCCAGAGGTCCCTAACTTCAGGCAGAAAAAGAGGGGAATAAAACTTCGGGCGGGCATGACGCTTGCCATAGAACCCATGATCAACATGGGAGGCGGCGATGTTGAGTGGCTGGATGACAGTTGGACAGTAGTCACGGAGGATGGTTCCTTATCTGCACACTATGAGAATACAATCCTGATTACTGACGGTGAGCCTGAGATTCTTACTCTGATATAAAATTTGACAGGAGAGGGTAAGAATGATTGGTTTTTTAGCATATTCGCTGGCAGGACATGATAAGGATGAACTGTATCTTATTATAGAAGAAACAAAGGATTCTGTGTATGTTGCAGACGGAGCAGTGCGAACACTTGACAGACCTAAGAAAAAAAATAAAAAGCATATACAGATTATCAAAAAGGAGAACCAAAGGCTTGATATCTCATCTGTGACAAATGAGGAGATCAAACATTTCATTAAGTTATATTTGAAAGGCATTAAGGAGGTAGAATAATGTCAAAGTCCGATGTAATTGAAATCGAAGGAACTGTAGTAGAGAAGCTTCCCAATACAATGTTTCAGGTGGAGCTGGAAAACGGCCACAGGGTGCTTGCCCACATCAGCGGAAAATTAAGACAGAACTTTATCCGTATTCTTCCGGGTGACAAAGTGACATTAGAGTTATCGCCATACGATTTGTCCAAGGGACGGATTATATGGCGAGATAAATAAATTGGACTGGAATATTTTTCTAAGAATGAAATTTTGGAAAATATTTTCATACAGGGCTTGCATTTGCCCGGACTGCATGATATAATGTAAAACGGTCTTTTTGAAAGGAGGGTTTAACATGAAAGTTAGATCATCAGTAAAACCTATTTGCGAGAAATGCAAAGTTATCAAGAGAAAAGGAAAGATCAGAATTATCTGTGAAAATCCGAAACACAAGCAGAGACAGGGTTAATTGTTTCTTATCATTTTTGTGAGATAATTATTTCACAATCCTGATTTGAGCGCCCGCCCAAACGGGTGCATAGGAGTTTGTGTAAAAAGAGCGGCTGGGGCATATATTGAAATCCGTCAAAAAAATATATGCTATAAATATATGACAGATGTTATCTGTTGTGTGTTTACTTCTTGATACCGAGAAACGTTTCGCGAAATTTTTCGCATAGGAGACTTCAATGAAGCATTGAATCATTGGAGCGGCAGAAAAATACAAGACAATTCTGCCCCGATTCGTATCGGACAAACCGGATTGATATCCGGTCGGGTAGTGATTACCCCAATCAATTAGTTTACTATTAATCAGTGATAAGGCGTACCAATCTTATCACAAAGCAAAATGGAGGAATTTTAACATGGCTCGTATTGCTGGTGTTGACTTACCAAGAGAAAAACGTGTAGAAATCGGACTCACCTATATCTATGGGATTGGTAGAGTAAGTTCAAACAAAATCCTTGAGAAGGCAGGCGTAAATCCTGATATCCGTGTCAGGGACTTGACAGATGATGACGTTAAGAAGATTAGTGCAATCATCGATGAGGAGTATATGGTTGAAGGTGATCTCAGACGTGAGATTGCGCTGAATATCAAGAGACTGCAGGAGATCGGATGCTATCGTGGTATCCGCCATAGAAAGGGACTTCCTGTTCGTGGTCAGAAGACAAAGACAAATGCCAGAACAAGAAAAGGACCCAAGCGAACAGTAGCGAATAAGAAGAAGTAAAATCCGAAAAGTTCGCTTTGCGAACAGTAGCGAATAAGAAGAAGTAGCGTAAAAATGAGATGAATGAGAAAGTAGGTTAGTTTAAAATGGCTAAAAAAGTTACCAAGAAAGTGACAAAAAAGCGTGTAAAGAAAAACGTTGAACGGGGACAGGCACATATCCAGTCGTCATTTAACAATACAATTGTTACATTGACTGACAATGAGGGCAATGCACTCTCATGGGCAAGTGCTGGTGGTCTGGGATTTAGAGGTTCAAAGAAATCTACTCCATATGCTGCTCAGATGGCAGCCGAGACAGCTACGAAAGCAGCTTTGGTACATGGCTTGAAATCTGTGGATGTTATGGTGAAAGGACCCGGTTCAGGAAGAGAGGCAGCGATTCGTGCACTTCAGGCATGTGGTCTTGAAGTGACCAGCATCAAGGATGTTACACCAGTTCCGCATAACGGATGCCGCCCGCCAAAGCGCCGCAGAGTTTAGTGCGTATTGTTAGATAATTAGAAGGAAAAGTGGCATGTATGCGCCAAACCGGATGCGTTTTGTGCGCATAAATTTAGGAGGATAAGAACATGGCAGTAAACAGAGTTCCTGTACTTAAAAGATGCAGATCTCTTGATTTGGATCCTGTATTTTTAGGATATGATAAGAAGTCAAAAAGAAAGTCTGCTAGAGCTGGTAAGAAAATGAGTGAGTATGGATTACAGCTCAGAGAAAAGCAGAAGGCGAAGTTTATTTATGGCGTACTTGAGAAACCTTTCCGCAATTATTATGAGAAGGCAGACAGAATGAAGGGTATGACCGGCGAGAATCTTATGGTTCTTCTCGAGAGAAGACTTGACAACGTTGTCTTTCGCATGGGCTTTGCCAGAACAAGAAAAGAGGCAAGACAGGTCGTTGGCCATAAGCATGTATTAGTGAATGGAAAGTGTGTAAATATACCTTCCTACTTAATTAGTGCCGGTGATGTTATTGAAATCAGAGAGAAGTCCAGAAGTTTGCAGAGATATAAGGACATTGCTGAGGCAACAAATGGCAGATTGGTTCCGGAATGGATGGATGTTGACCAAGAGAGCTTCAAGGGCACGATCAAAGAGCTTCCGTCACGTGAAGTGATTGATGTTCCTGTAGATGAAATGCTCATTGTCGAGTTGTATTCTAAGTAATTCGCAATGAAGCAGAGATAAGAATTTAACAGTAGGAAGTGCGCGCAGGTGTACTTTCTATTGTTGCACTTATTAACACGCCCATTAAAAAGGAGGGTATTTACAGTGTTGGCATTTGATTTTGACAGTCCAAATATTGAAGTGGCAGAAATCTCTGAAGACAAAAGGTATGGTAAGTTTATCGTAGAGCCTTTGGAGCGAGGATACGGAATTACACTGGGGAATTCTCTTAGAAGAATTATGCTTGCTTCCCTGCCTGGTGCAGCTGTAAGTCAGGTTAAGATTGACGGTGTTTTGCATGAGTTCAGTTCGATTCCGGGAGTGAAGGAAGATGTGACTGAGATCATCATGAACCTCAAAAGTCTGGCAATCAAAAATAGCTGCGAGACAGATGAAGTGAAAAAGGCAATTATCGATTTTGAAGGTGAAGGCGTTGTCAGGGCATCTGATATCCAGGTTGATCAGGATATTGAAATTATGAATCCGGATCAGGTGATTGCGACATTAAACGGTGGCAAGGATAGCAAGCTTTACATGGAAATAATCATTACTAAGGGTAGAGGCTATATCAGCGCAGACAAGAATAAGGGTGAAGATCTGCCCATTGGCATTATAGCAGTGGATTCAATATACACTCCTGTAGAGAGAGTAAATGTTACCGTAGAAAATACCCGAGTAGGTCAGATTACTGACTATGATAAGTTGACACTGGATGTATACACAGATGCTACATTAGCACCGGATGAGGCGGTCAGTCTGGCAGCAAAGGTGTTGAGTGAACATCTGAAACTTTTCATCAATCTTTCAGAGAATGCAAAGAATGCAGAAGTTATGATTGAGAAGGAAGACGATGAGAAGGAGAAAGTACTGGAGATGAGTATTGACGAACTTGAATTGTCAGTTCGTTCTTACAACTGTCTGAAGAGGGCAGGTATCAATACAGTCGAGGAGTTGACGAATCGTACATCTGAGGATATGATGAAGGTTCGTAACTTAGGACGCAAGTCTCTGGATGAAGTATTGGCGAAGTTAAAGGAGTTAGGCTTACAGCTCAATCCCATTGAAGACTAATTCGTTTGTGGGTGAGAGCGATCGCCTGATTAAATATGCAGACACGGTAATTCCAAAGCGTTCGTGTTTGTGCTCAAAGATGGAATATATTAATTAACATTTGATAAGTAAGTCCAAAGAGCGTTGTCATTTGTTCCACCAATTGAGGGTAGCCTACATAATGTCAGTATTGCACTGCATGTTGTGGGTGATGTTTCCTCACTATGAAAGGAGCCGATTATGGCAGGATATAGAAAACTCGGAAGAACATCCGATCAAAGGAAGGCATTGTTGAGAGGCCAGGTTACAGCGTTGCTTGCAAGCAAGAATGGAAGAATCATTACAACAGAGGCAAGGGCAAAAGAAGTACAGAAGATTGTCGAGGGTCTTATCGCATTGGCTGTAAAGGAAAAGGACAACTATGAGATGGTCAAGGTTACAGCGAAGGTTGCCAGAAAAGATAAGGATGGCAAGCGAGTGAAAGAGGAGAAAAATGGCAAGAAAGTTACTGTCTATGACGAGGTAGAGAAGGAAATCAAGAAAGACCTGCCTTCCAGACTTCATGCGAGAAGACAGATGCTCAAAGTATTATATACAGTCAAGGAAGTTCCTACAAAGAATGCTGGCAGGAAGAAAAACACAAAGGAGATCGACCTTGTGGCAAAATTGTTTGATGAAGTAGCACCAAAGTATGTTGGACGCAATGGTGGATATACAAGGATCGTCAAGATTGGTCAGCGTAAGGGCGATGGTGCTATGCAGGTAGTACTTGAGTTGGTATAATAAAAAACTTTTTTGACGCTCCCATCTTTTGGGAGCGTTTTTAGCATAATTTGAGATTAATTTGGTAATCATTCAGAAATATAGGAACTTTTAAGGAAAGAAGCTTTCATAGAAGAACATAAAAAAGAAAGCTTTATTGAAAGAAACCCATACTTCTGAATGACTATCTAAGAAACGGTATTTGTTATTTCTGAGCAGCTGCAAAAACAGGTAGTCTGTACACATGAATAGTATGGGGTAGTTGAGAGGAATATGTGTAATATGACAAGAAGAGAGGCGTGTTATTTTTTGGGGATTCGGGAGGATGCTTCTGAGGAGCAGATCAAGAGGGCATACCGATATAAGGTAAAGCTGTATCATCCCGATGCGAACCCGAATGTAGATACAAAAGAATATTACATCAAAGTGCAGAAGGCATATGAGTATCTGGTGAGCAATCCTTATATTGCTTCTAAATCGAGTGTTTCGCCGAATGCTGCACCAACCCCGGCAGCAAACGCGAATATGTATTACAATAATCCATATGGCAAAGCAGCCCAAAATGCGATGTACAATCAGCCATTCGCTGCAAATTTTATGGGAGCAAATGCAGCCAATACAAGTTACTATGGCGCGCAAACAGTCAATACAAGACCAACCAGGGTTTATGCCAGTACAGCTACAGCAAAGGCCAGTTATAAGAAACAGAAGGAAAAAGAGAAGGAGCATGAAAAAATCCAGAAATGGGATGAAGCGTATAAGAGTAACAGGAAACGGCAACGACAGGAACAGATGTATGGAAAAGAGTACACAGACAAGATGACAGGGACTTCCAGGAGTAAGGAAGAGGAAATTCTCGAAAAAATACGGGCGATATGGCTTGCGGAGACAATCAAAAGACAGATTGAATGGGACAAAGAACACAAGGAAGGATTGCAGCGCAGAAAGCTTTATCAGGCGTTTATGCAGCAACAGATACAAGACGACGATGGGAAGTGATGGGATGGGACTAATCAAGGTCAAAGATTTGATATATGAGTATATACGACGTGACGAGGAAGGCAACGTGGAAGGAATAACCACGGCGGTGGATGATGTCAGTCTCGATATCAATCAGGGTGATTTTGTGGCGGTATTGGGACACAACGGTTCTGGAAAGTCGACGCTGGCAAAGCATCTGAATGCCATTTTGTATCCCACAGAAGGGACTGTATGGGTGGATGGAAAGGACACGAAGGATGAGGAGGCTGTGTGGGATATCCGCCAGACAGCGGGAATGGTCTTTCAGAATCCAGACAATCAGATTATTGGTCAGATTGTTGAGGAGGATGTGGGATTTGGTCCTGAGAACATGGGAGTGCCTGCCAGAGAAATATGGGAGCGTGTGGAGGAGAGCCTGAAAGCGGTAGGAATGTATCAGTTTCGAAAGTTTTCACCCAACAAACTCTCTGGCGGTCAGAAACAGAGAGTGTCTATCGCAGGGGTAATTGCGATGCATCCAAAATGCATTGTTCTTGACGAGCCGACTGCGATGCTTGACCCTAAGGGACGCAAGGAAGTAATACGGGCAGTCCGGGCATTGAATGATGTGGAGCACATTACGGTAATATTGATTACACATTATATGGAGGAAGTCATTTATGCCGATAAAGTCTACGTGATGGACAAAGGAAGGGTCACGCTTCAGGGGACGCCCAGAGAAGTTTTTTCAGAGGTGAGTCGACTAAAGGAACTTCGGCTGGATGTGCCGCAGGTGACACTGTTGGCGCACGAATTAGAGAAAGAAGGCTTTCCCATGCCGAAGGGTGTGCTCACGAATCAGGAGTTTCTGGAAGCGCTCGATCAGTGTATTAGTGAGGTGGGATAACAGAATTTAGGGCAGATAAAAGGAGAGGGTGGGCGATATGCCGATCATATTGGATAAAGTAAGTCACATATATGGAGAGGATACCGCGATGGCGGTGAAAGCCTTGGACAATATCAGTCTGGTGATACCCGATGGACAGTTCATCGGACTGATCGGTCACACCGGTTCTGGCAAGTCCACGCTGGTCCAGCATCTCAATGGACTGATGAAGGCAACTTCGGGGAATATTTATTTTAACGGAGAGGATATTGATGCGGACGATTTTGACAAGAAGATGCTGCGCAGCAGGGTTGGACTCGTGTTTCAGTATCCAGAGCATCAGCTTTTTGAGACAGATGTTTTTGCGGATGTATGTTTTGGACCCAAAAATCTGGGATTATCGAAAAAGGAAATTGAACTGCGTGCATATGAGGCATTGAAGCTTGTAGGGCTTGAGGATGACTATTTTTATCAGTCACCGTTTGATTTGTCTGGCGGTCAGAAAAGGCGTGTTGCAATCGCGGGAGTTCTTGCCATGAAGCCAGAAGTATTGATTCTTGATGAGCCGACAGCCGGACTTGATCCCAAGGGACGGGATGAGATTCTTGACCAGATTTCCAAATTGAAAAGGGAAACCGGCATTACAGTACTTTTAGTGTCTCACAGTATGGATGATGTGGCGAAATATGTAGACAGGATTATCGTCATGAATAAAGGGCGTGTCATGTATGATGATGCGCCCAGAGAAGTGTTCAGACATTATCAGGAATTGGAAACAATTGGACTTGCAGCACCACAGGTGACTTACATTATGAAGCATCTTCGGGACCATGGCTACGATGTCAGCGATGAGGTCACTACGATTGAGGAAGCCAGGGACGAAATAAAAAGTTTCTTTGCAGGATTTGTGGCGGCGCGAAAGGAAAGATAGGTGACGGAGTATGCTTAGAGATATCACATTAGGACAATATTATCAGGCGGATTCCGTAATACATAGACTTGATCCCAGGGTGAAGCTTGGGACAACATTTCTGTTTATCATCTCCTTGTTTGTCTTTGATGGAATATGGGGCTATGCGGTGGCAGCACTGTTTCTCGCACTTGTGATTAGGCTGTCAAAAGTACCATTTCGATTTATGGTAAAAGGAATGCGGTCGATTGTTTTCTTACTGTCGATTACAGTGATCTTTAATTTATTTTTGACCCCGGGGGAACCGCTTGTACAGGTTTGGAAGCTCAGTATTACCAGAGAAGGGATTCAGCTTGCGATTCTTTTGGCGATACGCCTTGGCTTTCTGATTATTGGCTCATCGGTGATGACACTCACGACAACGCCAAATCAGCTGACAGACGGGCTCGAGAAGATGCTGAAGCCATTGAACAGGATTAAGGTGCCGGTACATGAGATTGCCATGATGATGTCGATAGCACTCCGGTTTATACCGATTCTGATGGAGGAAACAGACAAAATCATGAAGGCGCAGCTTGCAAGATGTGCAGACTTTGAGAGTGGCAATCTGATCAAGAAGGCCAGGAGCCTTGTACCGTTGCTGGTACCACTGTTTATATCGGCATTTCGGCGTGCAAACGACCTTGCCATGGCGATGGAGGCGCGCTGTTACAGAGGGGGAGAGCACCGCACAAAGATGAAACCGCTTCACTATGAGCGAAGAGATTATATTGCTTATGTCATTGTGCTATGCTATCTCGTTGGGGGAATTGCGGCAGGAAAATTGATACCAGTATTACTCAGTAGTATTCTGGCATAATGGCAATAGACGATAAGCGTTGCCTGAAAGGAGATCCGCCACAATAAGCTGTGACATAAAGAGCATGTTAGGAGATATTTTGGAATGAAAAGAGTAATGCTTATCGTTGCCTACGATGGTACGAATTATCATGGATGGCAGCTTCAGCCAAATGTGACAACGATAGAGTCAGTGCTCAATGAGACATTGAGTGGTCTATTGAAGGAGAATGTAAAAGTAATCGGGGCATCCAGGACGGATACGGGTGTACATGCTCTTGGAAATATAGCGGTGTTTGATACACAGTCAAGAATGCCGGCAGAAAAATTTTCCTATGCATTGAACCAAAGACTCCCTGACGATATTCGAATTCAGTCATCGAGGGAGGTGCCACAGGATTTTCATCCCCGGCGGCAGGACAGCAGGAAAACCTATGAATACAAGATATGGAACAGTGCTTTTCCGATGCCGGTATATAGGCTCTATTCCCATTTTACATATGTGCCGCTTGATATCGCGTTGATGCAGAAAGCGGCAGAATATTTGAGGGGAGAGCATGACTTTAAGAGTTTTTGCAGTGTGAATACGGCAGCGGAATCGACAGTGAGAACGATCTATGACATATCCGCGGACAAGATTGGCAGCCTGATAACCCTACGGGTGACAGGTTCTGGTTTTTTATACAATATGGTTCGTATTATAGCAGGAACACTGATGGAAGTGGGGAGAGGGAATCTGGCCCCCGAGCGGATGGAGGAAATTTTAAAGGCCTGTGACCGGACAAAGGCGGGACCGACTGCACCAGCATGCGGGCTGACGTTGGTAAAGTATGATTTTGAAGAGAAAAATTTGCCATGCAATTTAACAGAATAAAGATTTTAGGAGGTTAATATGGAAGAGGAAGTTTTCAATGAGAAACAGCAGGCAGAATTAGAGGAATTTGAGGAAAGCCAGAGGCGCAGTTATGAGAGCGGGAAGAGACTCGTGTATCTGATTGCAGGACTGAATTTATTATTGGATATTGTGTCAATTTTCATTTCGCATGACTTTAAGCTTTTCAATTTTATCATTCACTGCGCTTTGTCTATTGCGTTGATTTATGGGGTAACGTGGGTGCGCTATTTGTATATTGTATCGGGAATACTGACAATTTGGGTTACATTAATAGCACTGCCTGAGCTGGTCAGTCTCGTGCAGGTTTCCGCCGGTTCTGGATTTTATCTGCTGATGTTGCTGCTGACTGCAGGTTATGCGCTGGCGATGGTGATAATCCTGTTGTTTAACAAGAACGTGAAGGAGTATCTGTACAGAAAGAAAAGTGAGCGGCAATAAAAATTGCGGTTAAAATTTGACAATTTAGGTATTGACACGCCAGGAACCGTATAATATAATATTTCAATGTGGCGACATGTGATTGTACAATATCATAGCCCCGATATTTGCAGAGATGTCAGCCAGGTATCTAGGTGACTTGTGAGTCTTCAAGGTGCGGTCCGGACATTCCGCATCAAAGGATTAGGCAGGAATAACCATCAAAGGAGAGCCGACAGGCTAAATATATGGAGGTAACATAATGAAAACATTTATGGCTAGCCCAGCTACAATTGATAGAAAATGGTATGTAGTAGACGCTACTGGCATGACATTAGGACGCTTGGCATCAGAGGTTGCAAGCATTTTGAGAGGAAAGAAGAAGCCTATTTTTACTCCTCATATTGATACAGGTGATTATGTGATCATCGTCAACGCTGAGAAGATCGCAGTGACAGGCAAGAAGCTTGATCAGAAAGTGTACTATCATCACTCAGAGTATGTTGGCGGTATGAAATCTGCGACTTTGAGAGAGAAGTTGAACAAGAGGCCGGAAGAAGTGATTGAACATGCAGTTAAGGGGATGCTTCCAAAAGGACCTTTAGGACGTGAAATGTACAAGAAACTTTTCGTATATGCAGGACCTGAGCACAAGCATGCAGCTCAGAAGCCTGAGACATTGACATTTTAATCAGTGTATAGATAAAGGAGGAAATGAAAATGGCAAAAGCAGCAAATGCTTCAAGATATTATGGAACAGGTAGAAGAAAGAAATCAATTGCCAGAGTATATCTGACACCGGGTACAGGCAATATCACGATCAACAAGAGAGGCATTGATGAGTATTTCGGATTAGAGACACTGAAAGTTATCGTTCGTCAGCCTTTGGCAGCTACCGATACGGTTGACAAGTTTGATGTGCTTGTAAACGTAAAGGGCGGCGGCTACACAGGACAGGCAGGAGCGATCAGACATGGTATCTCCAGAGCTTTATTGCAGGCGGATTCCGATTACAGACCAGTGCTCAAGAAGGAAGGTTTCCTGACACGCGATCCTCGTATGAAGGAGCGTAAGAAATACGGCTTGAAGGCAGCCCGCCGTGCGCCGCAGTTCTCCAAGAGATAATTTGGAACAGAATAAGAGATTTGATATAACCCTTGAAAGTCCAAGGTTTGCGGGGATAAGGAAGTAATTTCAGATTAGGCGGTATAGCCCCGATTACAAGGGCTGTACCGTCTTTTCGATTTTCCTATGCGCCTTGCCATTTCGGTTGCGTGGCAGAAAGAAAATTGATTTCCCCTACAAAGTTGAAAACAATATCTACTTTCTGTACCCGTTTCCCGTCCACCTTTTCCGGCGCATGGACTATGATTTTCTTGATAAATTCATTGACGATTGCGGGG
>CAMWXE010000037.1 GCA_947178145.1 uncultured Lachnospiraceae bacterium
TATCGGAGAAATAGACAAGTCAAGATGTGTCACTTATTTTTCTACAGTTCCTAACACCACTGAACAGCTCCTTATGCTTACGCTGTTTTATGACTTATTCTGCACCGCCACAAGACTTTCGCCGCCGTACATCTTCCGAAGCTTCGGCTTCTCAATCTTGCCTGTCGGATTTCTCGGAATATCCGCAAATATCACCTGGCGCGGGCGCTTGTACTTTGGAAGCTTCATACAGTATCCATTAATCTCTTCCTCCGTACAGTTCATACCCTCCTTAATCTCTATGATAGCAGCTGTTATTTCCCCAAGACGCTTGTCGGGAATACCGATCACGGCCGCATCCTTTACTTTATTGTTTGTGCGCAGGAAGTCCTCGATCTGAACAGGATAGATGTTCTCACCGCCGCTGATGACGACATCTTTCTTGCGGTCCACAAGGAAGATAAATCCATCCTCGTCCTCCTGTGCCATATCTCCTGTAAACAGCCATCCGTCGCGAAGCACCTCGTTTGTAGCCTGCTCATCATTATAGTAACAGGTCATGACGCCTGGTCCCTTTACGGCAAGCTCGCCAACCGCGCCGCGTGTCACCTGCGCACCATTTTCATCGACAATCTTCACCTGCCAGCCATAGCCCGCTTTCCCGATGGCTCCCACCTTATGGATATTCTCGACACCGAGGTGCACACAGCCTGGTCCGATCGACTCGCTCAGACCATAGTTGGTGTCATACTGGTGATGTGGAAATACCTTTTTCCAACGCTGGATCAGACTCTGCGGCACTGGCTGCGCGCCGATGTGCATCAGCCTCCACTGGGAAAGCTCATAGTCCGCAAGCCTGACTTCGCCCCTGTCAATCGCATCGAGAATATCCTGCGCCCATGGTACTAACAGCCACACAATTGTGCACTTCTCCTTTGAGACGGCATCCAGAATAAACTCCGGCTTTGTCCCTTTCAGCAAAACGGCTCTGCTGCCCTCCAGAAAACTTCCAAACCAGTGCATCTTCGCGCCAGTGTGATAGAGCGGCGGAATGCACAGAAAGACATCCTGTTTCGTCTGGCTATGATGGTTCTGCTCCACCTTGCACGAGTGCATCAGACTCTCATGGTTATGTAATATCGCCTTGGGGAATCCCGTCGTGCCCGATGAGAAATAGATCGCGGCATCGTCCGCGTCTGTCAGTGCGATCATCGGCGACTGGCTGGAGCAGTTCGCCGTGAGACTGATGTAGTCCTCCGCAAAGCTTGGACAGTTGTCCCCCACGAAAAATAACAGGCGGTTTTTGCTGATGCTCTCCGCAATCTCCTCCACGCGCCCGATAAATTCCGGTCCGAACACAAGGACATCAGCTTCTGCCAGATTCAGGCAGTATTCAATCTCATCCGGCGCGTAGCGGAAATTGAGCGGCACCGCCAACGCACCCGTTTTTAAGATGCCAAAATAAATCGGAAGCCACTCCAGACAGTTCATCAGCAGGACTGCCACCTTGTCCCCCTTCTTGATGCCTCTCTGAATCAGCATGTTGGCAAAACGGTTTGCCTTCTCGTTAAACACACTCCACGTGATTTCCCTGCGGTAATGTGTCACCGGATTGGGCTCCATCAGCTCATACTCCTTCCATGTGACGCGTCTTGTCTCCTTGATTTCCGGGTTGATTTCCACCAGGCAGATATCATTTCCGTACAGTTTGCAGTTTCTCTCTAAAATGTCTGTGATCGGCATTATTCCCTACTCCTTTTATCCGTTTTATCGTTCTTTTTGCCAGCCCTGCAGTTATTCTTCAAACTCACATCCGCGCTCCCTGCGCTCGACATCATCAGAATCCGTCCATCATTTTTCTGCATGGTGCACTTATTAATATTATGCCACTTTAAAGCATCAAAGTAAACCTGTTTTTCGTTTTTATTTACTTGCTAATTTTTTCAATTATGCATATGTTCTTTTCATTGTAGTCTTCCTTCCTCACAAAAATCATTGCGCGGCTCGTTTCCATTCCCGCCAGTCCTTCTCCAATTCTGACCTGCCGCTAAATTTATTATATTGCATTTATTCTGCAATAACAATGTCTATTTGATTTTATTCCCACACCTATGCTAAAATAAGATTACTGTTATCTAAGCGCAGCCAGTGCGGCAGAATTTTCAGGAGAAACTCACAAAACGGAGGATAATTACATATGTTATTAAATTACAGAGACCTCACAGTCAGAAACGCAGCGATTGAGGACGCCGAGCTGTTGGCATCCTGGTGGAATGACGGCGCAGTCATGGCGCACGCAGGTTTCCCAAATGGAACCGGCGAAACACCAGCCGAGATTGCCGGGCGGATCGGGCAGGACACCGATGAGCACAGACGCCTGATCATCGAGCTTGCGCACAGACCAATCGGAGAGATGAACTATACCAGGTGTCCCAGCCAGGAAGGCAAAAAAACCGTTGAAATCGGAATCAAAATCTGCGATTTTTCCGAGCAGGAAAAGGGTTATGGAAGAATCGTGCTGAGTATGATGATCTCATCTCTTTTCAAGGATTTCGGATACCAGAAAATCATTCTCGACACCAATTTAAACAACAGGCGGGCGCAGCACGTTTACGAGACACTCGGATTCAAAAAGCTGCGGATTCGGGAAAATTCCTGGCAAAACCAGCTCGGCGAACCGCAATCTGCAGTCGACTATGCATTATTTCCAGAAGATTTTGTAAATTATGCAAAATAAATTGACGTAACCCCATTTTTTCACTATCATAGTTATAGTGTCAGCAGCGGCGGTCAGAATCGAACTGCACAGCCACTGCCCCAAATCGCAAATCGACAACAGAAAGGAATTAACAAATGAGCGAAACGAAAATCATGTTAGGCAATGAAGCGATTGCCCGCGGCGCTTATGAGGCCGGCGTCAAAGTGTCCAGCGCTTACCCCGGAACACCCAGCACCGAAATCAGTGAGAATATCGTAAAATACCCGGAAATCTACGCAGAGTGGGCTCCGAACGAGAAGGTTGCCATGGAGGTTGCCATCGGCGCATCCATCAGCGGCGTGCGCGCCATGGCGTCCATGAAAATGGTCGGCGTCAATGTGGCGGGCGACCCACTCTACACAGTGTCCTATATCGGAGCGAACGGAGGACTTGTCCTCGCAGCGGCGGACGATCCCGGCCTCTACTCCTCACAGAATGAGCAGGATTCCCGCTGCGTGGCGCGCGCGGCGCAGGTTCCCGTCCTGGAACCGTCCGACTCCCAGGAGGCAAAGGACTTTACCAGGCTTGCCTTCGAGTACAGTGAGCGGTACGACACACCTGTTATGATAAGAACCACCACCAGACTGGCGCATTCGCAGGGACCTGTCACCCTCGAGGAACGGCTGGAAATTCCCGACAAGCCCTACGAGCGAAATGCGGCAAAGCATGTCATGATGCCCGGCAACGCCAAAGGCCGTCATGTCCATGTGGAAAACCGCCTGAAACAGATGGCAGCGGACGCCTGCAGTTTCGCGATCAACAAGGCAATTTACAAAGATACCTCCGTCGGATTTATCACCAGCGGTATTCCCTATACATATGTAGTGGAGGCAATGCCGGATGCCAGCGTACTAAAGCTTGGTCTAGTGCACCCTCTTCCGCGAAAATTGATTGAAGAATTTGCCTCCAAAGTTGACAAACTCTATATTTTCGAAGAGCTTGAGCCATTGATTGAGGAACAGGTCAAGTCCTGGGGAATCGACTGCATTGGCAAGGAGCTCTTCACCTTACAGGGTGAGTACAGCGCGAACATGATCCGCGAGCGCGTCCTCGGCATAAAGATTGAGACTGCCGCACCCGCGCAGGTTCCGGCGCGCCCTCCAATCCTGTGCCCCGGCTGTCCGCACAGAAGCACCTTCTCCGTCCTGAAAAAGCTTGGCATCCACGGTGCCGGCGATATCGGGTGCTATACCCTGGGCGCAGTCGCACCGCTGAATGTCATTGACACAACTGTGTGCATGGGCGCTTCTATCTCCACCTTGCATGGCATGGAGAAGGCAAAAGGCAAAGATTACATCAAGAACTGGGTTGCGCTGATCGGCGACTCCACATTCCTCCACACAGGTGTCAATTCCCTGATGAACATGGTATACAACCAGTCGACCGGTACAGTGCTGATTCTTGACAACTCCACCACAGGTATGACAGGCCATCAGGATCATGCTGCGACCGGAAAGATGCTCAACGGCAAGGAGACAAAGGCAATCAGCCTCTATCATCTGTGCAAAGCGATCGGAGTCGAGCATGTTTACGAAGTGGACGCCTTTGACGTAGACGAGCTGGAAAAACTGGTAAAGCGTGAAGTCGCACGCGACGAAGTATCTGTATTGATTGTCTGTGCTCCCTGTGCCCTGTTAAAATCGCAGGCTACCAAGGCAAAATGCGTGGCAGTCCCTGAAAAGTGTAAGAAATGCGGCATGTGCCTCATTCCCGGATGCCCTGCCCTCACCAGGAACGAGGACGGAACCGTCAAAATCGACGATACGATGTGCAACGGCTGCGGCCTGTGCATGAAGCGCTGCAAATTTGATGCCATAAACCGGGTGGAATAGGGATAAAATAAGGAGGACAGGACAATGACTACTAAAAATATTATGATCGTAGGCGTGGGCGGCCAGGGTACACTGCTCACAAGCCGTATCCTTGGCGGCATCATCACAAAGGCGGGCTATGATGTAAAGCTCTCCGAGGTACACGGCATGGCACAGCGCGGCGGAAGTGTTGTCACTTTCGTGCGCTACGGCGATTCTGTCGCGGAGCCCATCGTGGAAGAAGGCCAGGCGGACGTGCTGATTGCATTCGAACGGCTGGAGGCTCTGCGCTACGCCCATTTTCTGAAAAAAGACGGCGTTATCATCGTAAATGACCAGCGGATTGACCCTATCACCGTCGTGACGGGCGCTGCACAGTATCCTGAACATATTATCGAAAACCTGAAAAAAGACTACAACGTGGTCGACGTCAACGCCATGGAGGAGGCAAAGAAGCTCGGAAATGCCAAGGTATTTAACACAATCATCGTAGGTGTCGCCGCAAAACGCATGGATTTTGACAAAGAACAGTGGCTCGAGGTCATCGAAGCGACCGTTCCGCCTAAAACAGTCGAACTCAACAAGGCAGCATTTGAGGCCGGTTACGCAATGTAAAGATGAGCGCATATGCGCTCGTCTTGCAAAAAGCTTCGCTTTTTGTTTTAATGATTTACGCTGCTATAGATTATTGTAAATGGAGGTTTATTATGCCGAAAAGAAATGATATCAACAAAGTCCTCATCATCGGTTCTGGTCCGATCATCATCGGACAGGCGTGTGAATTTGACTATTCAGGAACGCAGGCCTGCAAGGCGCTTCGCAAACTTGGATATGAGATCGTCCTGGTAAACTCAAATCCGGCAACCATCATGACCGACCCGGAGATTGCAGATGTGACTTACATCGAACCGTTAAATGTCCGCCGCCTGGAGCAGATCATTGCAAAAGAGCGCCCGGATGCACTCCTTCCAAACCTCGGAGGCCAGTCCGGCTTAAACCTCTGTTCCGAACTTGCCAAGGAAGGCGTCCTAGACAAATACCATGTGCAGGTAATCGGTGTGCAGGTTGATGCCATCGAGCGCGGCGAGGACCGCATCGAGTTCAAGAAATCCATGGACGCGATTGACATTGAGATGGCAAGGAGCGAAGTCTCCTACAGTGTCGAGGAAGCGCTTGCCATCGCTGACAGGCTCGGCTATCCCGTCGTACTCCGGCCCGCATATACCATGGGCGGTGCGGGCGGCGGGCTCGTCTATAATAAGGAAGAGTTAAAGACAGTCTGCGCGCGCGGCCTACAGGCCAGCCTTGTCGGACAGGTCCTCGTCGAGGAATCAATCCTTGGCTGGGAGGAACTGGAGCTTGAAATCGTGCGTGACGCCGAGGGTAATATGATCACCGTCTGCTTTATCGAGAATATTGACCCGCTGGGAACCCACACCGGCGATTCCTTCTGCTCCGCCCCGATGCTCACAATCTCCGAGGAACTCCAAAAGCGGCTCCAGGAGCAGGCATACCGCATCGTGGATTCCGTTAAGGTGATCGGCGGCACCAACGTACAGTTTGCCCACGATCCCGTCACAGACCGCATTGTCGTGATCGAGATTAACCCCAGAACTTCGCGTTCCTCCGCGCTTGCCTCCAAGGCAACCGGTTTCCCGATCGCACTTGTCTCCGCCATGCTCGCAGCCGGACTGACACTCAAGGATATCGAGTGCGGCAAGTACGGCACATTGGACAAGTATGTTCCCGACGGCGACTATGTCGTGATCAAGTTCGCGCGCTGGGCTTTCGAAAAATTCAAGGGTGTCGAGGACAAGCTCGGCACACAGATGCGTGCCGTCGGCGAAGTCATGAGTATTGGCAAGACCTACAAGGAAGCATTCCAGAAAGCAATCCGGAGCCTCGAGACCGGCAGATATGGTCTCGGCCACGCCAGGGACTACGACACCAGGACAAAGGAAGAACTGCTGCTCATGCTCGCACACCCCTCCAGCGACCGCCATTTCATCATGTACGAGGCTCTGCGAAAAGGTGCAACCGTTGACGAAATCTTTGACATCACCAAAGTGAAACACTACTTTGTAAAGCAGATGCAGGAACTTGTCGAGGAGGAGGAAGCGCTTGTCAAATCCAAAGGCTCCCTTCCGCCTGACGAAGCATTGATCGCTGCCAAGAAAAACGGCTTTTCTGACAAATATCTGAGCCAGATTCTGGAGATTCCAGAGGATACCATCAGAGACAGGCGAATCGAGCTCGGCGTGGAAGAAGCCTGGGAAGGCGTCCATGTGAGCGGCACACCTGACAGCGCATACTACTACTCCACCTACAATGCCATGGCCGGAGGGACTGTCCAGGACAAAAACCCTGTCAACACGGGCAGGCCAAAGATCATGATCCTTGGCGGCGGGCCAAACAGAATCGGCCAGGGAATCGAGTTTGACTACTGCTGTGTTCATGCATCACTGGCATTAAAGGAGCTTGGCTTTGAGACCATCATTGTAAACTGCAACCCGGAAACCGTCTCAACGGATTATGATACCTCTGACAAGCTTTACTTTGAACCGCTCACACTGGAAGATGTGCTCAGCATCTATCACAAGGAAAAACCGCTCGGCGTCATCGCGCAGTTTGGCGGCCAGACACCGCTCAACTTAGCGTCAGAACTCGAGAAAAACGGTGTGAAAATCCTTGGCACGCCCCCTTCTGTGATCGACCTTGCAGAGGACCGCGACCTGTTCCGCTCCATGATGGACAAGCTTGGCATTCCAATGCCGGAGGCCGGTATGGCGACCAACGTTGCGGAAGCGCTTGAAATTGCTCAAAAAATCGGCTACCCTGTTATGGTCCGTCCGTCCTATGTACTCGGAGGACGCGGTATGGAAATCGTGTATGACGATGAGAGCATGGCAGGATACATGAATGCTGCAGTCGGCGTGACTCCCGACAGACCAATTTTAATTGACCGCTTCCTGAATCATGCGCTGGAGTGCGAGGCGGACGCAATCAGCGACGGCACACACGCCTTTGTTCCCGCAGTTATGGAGCACATTGAGCTTGCGGGCGTCCACTCCGGCGACTCCGCCTGCATCATCCCGAGCGTGCATATCACGGCGGAAAATGTGGCAACCATCAAGGAATACACGAAGAAAATCGCGGAGGAAATGCATGTCAAAGGCCTGATGAACATGCAGTACGCAATCGAAAAAGGAAAAGTTTATGTGCTCGAGGCAAACCCGCGCGCATCGCGGACAGTGCCGCTTGTCTCCAAAGTGTGCAATATCCGCATGGTGCCGCTGGCAACCGACATTATTACATCGGAAATTACCTCGCGCCCGTCCCCCGTGCCAGACCTGAAGGAGAAGGACATTCCGTACTATGGCGTGAAGGAAGCCGTCTTCCCGTTCAATATGTTCCCGGAGGTAGACCCGGTGCTCGGACCGGAAATGCGCTCGACAGGCGAAGTGCTCGGACTGTCACCTTACTATGGCGAAGCTTTCTATAAGGCACAGGAAGCCACCCAGACACAGCTGCCGCTCGGCGGGACCGTTCTGATCTCTGTCAACGGCAAGGACAAGCCGGAAGTCATTGAAATTGCAAAGCTTTTTCAGGAGGCGGGATTTGAGATTCTGGCAACCGGAGGAACTTACAAGACAATTACAGAAGCCGGCATTGATGCTGAACCCGTTCGGAAACTCTATGAAGGCCGTCCAAATATACTAGACCTCATCACGAATGGCAATATTGACCTGATTGTGAATTCACCCGTCGGCAAAGACAGCGTTCATGATGACAGCTATCTCCGAAAAGCTGCAATCAAGGGCAGAATTCCATACATGACCACAATCGCCGGGGCAAGAGCTACCGCAAAGGGGATCCTGTACGTCCAGAAAAACGGAAATGCGGATGTCAAATCGCTGCAGCAGCTTCACAGCGAGATCAGAGACAAAATCTAAGCAGTAACGATAACTCAGAAAATAGCTCCCATCTGTTGCTATCCACTTGGAAGCTGTTTTGTAAAATCAACAGCCCTGTCTTAAAGTCCAAAATCAGACAAAACATGAACCGTAACGAAGAATGTTACTGTTCACCCCTGTCTGATTTTGGCTAAATCTTGTCAAAGGAGGGTCGAATTTAACTATTCGGCAAAATTATATGTTACAAGATAGAATAGCCAAACCTAAAACATCTGATTTTAATAAAAAGACCTCAAAAAATAATACTGGTCTCCCATACAGACTTAAAACAGGAATAGAAAGTTTATCAGGGATTAGCATGGATGATGTAAAGGTGCACTATAATTCTTCACATCCAGCACAGTTGCAGGCACTCGCATATACTCAAGGAACAGATATTTACATTGCTTCCGGCCAGGAGAAATATCTGCCACACGAAGCATGGCATGTTGTCCAGCAGAAGCAAAGACGTGTTAATCCAACCATGCAGCTGAATGGTATTAGCATTAACAACGATGGTGATTTAGAGCATGAAGCAGATGTAATGGGTGAAAAGTCCATTCATCATAAACAAAACAGTCCCATCCAAATATAAAAGTGTAAATTGTCTGTGCATTCAAAGAGTAGAATTAGGTTACGGTAACTTTGCCTTTATGAAAGATTCAGAATCTGCAATACGAAGACCAGATATATATGCACCTAAGCACTTATACTCATTTTTTACGCAATCCCGTTTGTCACATCTTTTGACCAATTTACAAATATGTGTTATACTAATATTTGGAAATTCAAAACTGCCAGACTGCACAGTTATTGGAAAGAATACTATGATATTAAAGGAGGACATAAAATGGCTTGGTACGATGAAGCTATCTTTTATCACATTTATCCTTTGGGACTTACAGGCGCACCGAAGGAAAATTCTTACGGGGAGCCAGCGCATCGGTTGAACACCCTGCTTCCCTGGATTGACCACATCAAAAGCATTGGCTGCAATGCCATCTATATCGGACCATTGTTCGAGTCTGTCGGACATGGCTATGAAACCACTGATTACAAAAAACTGGATAGCCGCCTCGGAGACAATCAGGACTTAATAAACTTCGTGGCAGAATGTCATAACAAAGGAATTAAAGTAATCTTCGATGGCGTATTCAACCATACTGGCCGTGATTTTTTTGCATTTAAGGACATTAAAGAGAAGCGTGAAGGCTCCCAGTACAGGGACTGGTACTGCAATGTCAACTTTGGCGGAAACAACGAGTACAACGACGGATTCAGCTACGACAACTGGGGTGGATACAATCTGCTCGTAAAGCTCAACCAGCGAAATCCCGCAGTGAAAGATTATATCTGTGATGTTGTCCGCTTCTGGGTGAGCGAGTTTGATGTTGACGGAATCCGCCTCGACGCAGCCGATGTGCTCGACTTTGACTTTATGAAAGCGCTAAGACACGTCGCAAACGAAGTGAAACCGGAATTCTGGCTGATGGGCGAAGTTATTCATGGAGACTACTCACGCTGGGTAAACGAAGGAACACTCCACTCCGTCACGAACTATCAGTTACATAAGGCCCTTTACTCCGGCAACAATGACCACAATTTCTTTGAGATCGCACATACCGTAAAGCGCCTGTATGAGATGGGCAGCAATAATCCAAACGGCTTTAAGCTCTACAATTTTGTCGACAACCATGACGTGGAGCGCATTTATACAAAACTCAACAACAAGGCCCACTTTACACCAGTGCATATTCTGCTGTACACGCTGCCGGGAATTCCTTCACTGTACTATGGTTCCGAGTTTGGCATCGAAGGCAGAAAGGAAAAGTTCTCCGACGCTTCACTCCGGCCTGCGCTCAGCCTTGACGACTACAGGAATGCTCTGACAGACAATTCCTTCACAGCGCTGATTGCGGCACTTGGGCGCACCAGACAACAGTCAAAGGCATTGTCCTACGGCGATTACAGAGAATTAAAGCTGATGAACCGCCAGTACGCTTTTTCGCGCAATTTTGAAGGAGAAAGTGTTGTTGTCACCGTCAACAATGACGACAGCGATTTCACCATGACTGTTCCCGCCGGAAATGCCGCAGAGTATGCCGGGGCACTCTCCGGCCAGAAGGTTCGCGTAGAAAACGGCAGCATCTGCGTCAATGTAAAGGCAAATTCCGGCGAGATCTGGCTGCCTGTCACAGACAAGACTGCCGACATGCTGTCCGATGTGACACCTGTAGCGCTTCATGTGGAAGACGCTGTGAAAAATACTGCTGCACCCGCTGCAGAGACAGCGAAAACTCCCGCTCCCGAGAATGCTGCTCCGAAAGCTCCCGAAACAATGCCAGATGACAGCCACACTTCTGCAAATGTAACAGCTGACAACACACCCTCTGTATCAGAGCCTCACGCTGGGACTTCCGAAGAGTTTGAAAGAGGAAAAATCGCGGGGCTGCAGGAAGCAATTCTTGCCATTATGGAGAAGAATGGTCCCGTCACCGACCAAATGCGTAAAGATGTGACCGACAATGTATATCATGATTCGCTGATAAATTGGATTAAAAGCTTTCGATAATAAAACAGGACGGGTAACCGTCCTGTTTTATTATCAGTCATCTCTCATTCCATATCCGTTCCGTCCATACTGCTGCCGCGTAGATTCCTACTCCCAGCAACGCCGACAGCAAACTGTTGCCCAATATACGGCTCAACCCTGTAATCATCAAAATCACTGGTATCAGCGATGTTCTGAATCCTTTCTGTTCTCTCATGATTGCTCTCCTTTCCCCAGTTCCGGATACCGCTGCAAAAGAGTTTCATTTGCCCTTTGCAGTGCTTCATAGTATTCCCGATAGGACTCGCTCAGACGACACATCGCGGGTATAAAGATTTCGTTATAACCGCTTGTGCTGTTAAACTGCCTTAACGTCTCTTCCAGGCGATAAGCCTTTGACTCTCTATATTCCGCAGTCTGTTTATAGGCCATGCAGGTTTCGATCACGTCGCGGTTCTCCTCAATATAGTTCTCAATATCGTAAACCGCAGCGCGCATACCCGCACATGCGTTTTCGAGAATGTCATCCTCAAAATCCACAGTAATCTCATCATAATACTCCCGCAAATCATCAGGGAGTTCAAACTGAATCCCATCCAGAAAGGCAATTATCGTGTCAAACGCCTCCTGCTGCCGCTTTGTCCGTACAGGTCCGCCCAAATATGGCGCAAAATGCTGGCAGACATAATTTCCGTAATAGCCCGGAAACGCATTTCTCAAACGCTCCAACACAGACTGTCTCCTTTGGAGCTGCTGCAGTTTGTCCTGCACTGTCTCCCAGTCCTGCGTCTGCGCAAGTTCCTGCACCAGTTTCTGCTTCTCCTGCAAAGCGGAAATCTCCAAAATCTTTTGACGGGATATGTCATTTAATGACGCCGCCTGACCTGACAAAACCCCCTGAATATCGGCAACCGACAGCCCCAGTCCCCTCAAAACGGAAATCTTTTTCAGCCGGGAAACATCACTCTCTGAAAAATCGCGATATCCGTTCTCCCGTACCAAAGGCGCAATCAGCCCTTGTTCTATATAGTACTCCACTGCCTTTTTCGTCAATTTACACGCCTTACAAACTTCATTTATAAGCATTTTTTCACCTCTCTCAGGAACTGTTCCTTAGCCTTATGATAAACCAATCCCCAAGGGTGCAGTCAATACTTTTTTAAATAATTCTTATTTTTCACGTATTGGCGTTATACTGTCTCCATATCGCCAAAATTTCCTGATATCGCGGGTTGTTTTAGAACGATTGGTCAGAAAATTCCAATGTAACAACCTGTACAAGATCCATCTCTTCAAATTTTGAAGGTTCAAAATAGTCTTGCGGGGTATAGCTTTGCATCCTTGTTCCACTGTCATATACCATAACGGCAATCGGAATTTCAGTATTTAGCGCTATATCCTGAAATGAATCCAAAAAGCTTCTTGTACTTCCAACAATCTTTTGGTCTGGTACAACAGGTTCCGTCTGAAAAGAGTATTGACCAGCATTTCTTTTTCATTCAATATTCCTCCATAGAATTCCTATTTAATGATTTTATTATACAATAGCAGCTCCTTATTGGGAATAGAATGCCTGGAAAAATAAATTTCATCCCATATAAGAAACAGGAATCCTGCCCTGCAATTTTCTTACGTGACTTATAATGCCATAATTAGCAGAAAAGGCCAAGTCGTCTACTTAGTAACCAGTTCTGTCAATTCAATCTGCAAAAGTTCTCAAAGTTATAGCACAGGGAAGAAGAACATGATATAATTGTTCTGCAACGATTTGGAATCTACGGACACACCGCAGTATTTACAATGATACTATGAAAGGATTTTATATGGTTATCATCGAGACAGAACATTTGATATTGAGAAATTACAAACCCGCCGATTTCAACAATGTGTTTGCATATTTCTCCAATGAGGAAGTAAGCCGGTATGAGGACTTTGATCCGATGTCAGAGGCGCAGGTCCGGTCGCTCATCGACGAGTGGCAAGCGATGGACAACCGCCTTGTCGCCGAATTAAAGTCAGACGGTATCGTGATTGGAAGCATTGGATATTGGACTGACGAGGAGGGGCATCACTGCATAGACTATGACTTCAATCCCGCATTCGGCGGAAACGGCTACGCAACGGAGGCCGGAAAAGCGCTGGTCAGCTATCTGTTTGAAACGTTAGAACTCCCTGCCATTTACGGCGACTGCGACGTCGAAAACACAGCTTCCTGGAAGCTTTTAGAACGCCTGGGCTTTCAGCGTGTGCAGCGGCTTGACCAGCAATCCTACAAAAACGATCTTGATGGAAACCCAATTTTAATCAGCACCTATCTGTACGAACGGAAACGCTCAAACCCAAAATAATAAATAACGAAAACAATTTTGCACGAACTGGAAGCAAGGGACTGTTATGAATAAGGAGAACCATCATGAAAATCGCTATATTATTCCCAGGAATCGGATATCACTGTGATAAACCGCTGTTGTATTACAGTGGAAAACTAGCCATTCACTACCAATATGAACTAATTAAAGTGTCCTACACCAATCTGAGCAAGTCGATTCCAGAGGCATTCACAGATGCCTGCGCACAGACAGAAACGTATCTGGCGGACATCAATTGGAGCCAGTATGAGGACATCCTGTTTATATCCAAGAGCATCGGTACAGCGGTTGCGGCTGCTTACGCCCAAAAACATGACATTCGCTGTCGAAATATCTATTACACACCGCTGGCGCAGACGTTTGATTTCGCACCGCAGCCCGGACTTGTATTTCACGGCACACGCGATCCATGGGCTGAAACATCTGTGATAGAGAACCAATGCCAGGAACGCCGTCTGCCGTTATCCATCATTGAAAATGGCAATCACTCCCTGGAACTTCGGACTGAGGATGCCTCTGCACCCCGGCCTGTGAAAAGTGACGTGATACAAAATATTCGTATCTTAGAAAATGTCATGGATTTGACCGAACAGTATCTTGCATCCGGAATTTACTATCGAACACTCGCGGCAGACGAAATCAGCCTTGAGCTGTTTGGCAATTTTACCCGTCATCAGAATGTCATGAAATGCTGGAGAAAAGAGGACGGAAATTGGGTGATACGGGACGCTCCCTTTATCGATGACTGGACAGAGGACGATTATCGGTTCTTAGTACAATGCCTGCAAAATACAGTACAGACGGGTGGTCTCGTCTGTGCTGCATTCTGCGAGCATGACTCTGGCAGCATGCTGAAGGGCTTTGTCTCTGTGGAGCCCACTTTATTCGGAGGCGAACAGGGATATCTTGACCTTTCCAGCATTCACGTGTCCGAAGATATGCGCGGGCAGGGAATCGGAAAATCGCTCTTCTGCGCCGCCAAAGACTGGGCCAAGAAGAACGGCGGCAGAAAATTGTATCTCTCCGCCCACTCTGCTGTCGAGACGCAGGCCTTCTACAAAGCCATGGGATGTGTCGAGGCGCAGGAGTATGACCAGCGGCACGTTGAGCGGGAGCCCTACGACTGCCAGTTGGAGTGTCCTCTCGAATAAGGCTGTCAGAACTCTTTTTTCTCCATGAATCTGCATGAAATTTTGTAGGATGCCAACATGACTATGACAAGGACAGCCGCAGCAGCCAGCACAAGGATCTGGATGCCAGGTTCAGCACTGCTGCCGGCTGCCTCCATGCCATTTACCACCAGTTCCTTAGCGCCTTCAAGTTCGCTCAAATAGGCTGTCACTGCGATCCCCGCAGACATCACTCCGATCGAGATCAGTCTTACAACTCCGCCCTTCACATTTCCAAATTTAATCTGAAGCGGAATCTCAAGCGCCAATAACAGATATGCCGCCGGAAGCAATGCCGCCACAGACAAAAGATAATCCGCGAAACGCATTTTGGCACCCCATGCAGCCAGCCCTCCCCACGACAAGATGCTCACCACGGTGAACGGAACTGTCGTGCTCAGCAATCCAAACAGAAATTTTCCAATGACATAGTCTTTTCTGGATATCGGCAGTGTCATCAGATAGGCCGAACCATTCTCAAACTCGTCATAACTGAATGTGCTGAGTGTCATAAAAGCACACAGTATTGCAATATAACCAACGAAAAATGACATATTCATTGTACTTGTCATAAAGATTCCCCACGGAATCATTAAGATGAAAATAAATTTCATCTGTGATATCATCAATTTGAAATCCTTTATCAATAAACCTTTGACCGATCTGCTCATCCATTTTCCCTCCTATTTTTCGCTCTACATCCAGAAACCATACACAACTGTCTGCGTCCCAATTGCACAGTTCAAAATCCCCCAACATAACCCGCCTGACCACACGAATCTGTGTCCTTTACAGGCTTCGGAACAGTCTTGAAAGAACTTGCCAACGATTCCTTACGTATTTTTTGTCATCATCGTAATCACGTCGTCTATACTGCCTCTCTCTATCACAACCGACGGGTAATTGTCCTGATAAAACTGTCTCTGTTTGGTTAGACAGCTGTATCCGAAGTTCTCTTCCCTCGTCCTCACCAAATGTGTCTGGTCAAGTTTTGCAAACTGCTCCCTTGTCACTTTCAACAAACCATACTCATTTAAGAGCACATCTGTATCCTCATGAAGCACAATCCTTCCGCTCTCGATCAGATACACGTCATCGCAGATTCCCTCAAGATCACTGGAAATATGCGAGCTTATGACGATGCTGCGGTCTCCGTTCTCCGCGTACTCGCGCAGAAGTCCCAGAAGCTCATCCCTTGCCACCACATCAAGCCCTGCAGTCGGCTCATCCAGTATCAGCAGCTTTGCGTTGTGCGAGAGCGCTGCAATAATCTGCAGTTTTCTCTTCATTCCGGTAGAAAAATCCTTGATCTTCTTTTTCAGCGGAAGTTCCATCTTATCACAGTCCGCGGTGAATTTCTCCCTCGAAAAGTCCGCGTACATCGTATCCAGCATCGGCAGCAAATCCCTGATGGTAAGGTAACTGCAGAAACCCGAATCAGAAAGCACAGCCCCAATCTGCTCCTTATCCGCCTGCGAGAGCGCCGCTGCGTCCTTTCCGAATATCTCGATCGTCCCTGCGTCCGTGTGAATCAGTCCCAGAATGGCCTTGAATGCCGTACTTTTTCCGGCGCCGTTTCTGCCGATCAGTCCTGTAACCTGCCCTGTTGGTACTTCCATCGAGCATTCCAGGCGAAAATTATCGTATTGTTTGACAACATTGTTCAGTTTTATCATCCTAAGCACTCCCTCTCGAATCATCCTATCAATTTTCCCCACAGTCAGACTATCCCAGCCGCAAAATCACCCTCACTGTTACCATGTCCTGGGAAAAGCATACGACTGCGCTAAGATTCCTCACACATCTTCCAGCACAATCTGAAACAAATCCTGTATCTCATTGTCCTCCATGCCGCAGCTTCGCGCCTTCCGTATCGTCTGCTCAAACTCGTACTCCACTTCCTTCTTCTTCTCCTCGAGCATCTGCGCCTGGTTTGCGCACGCCACAAAGCTTCCCTTGCCGTGTACTGTGACGACAAAACCCTCCGCTTCGAGCTGGTCATACGCCTTCTTGACAGTCAGCGCGCTGACCCTGATGTCCTTTGCCAGTGTCCTGACAGACGGAAGCATCGTCTCCTCCATCAATTCCCCATGCATAATCTTATCTTTGACCTGACACACAATCTGCTCGTAGACAGGCTGCATTGAAGTGTGGTTAATTATCAGATTCATCGTTTTTCCACATCCTTTATTTGCTGAGTACTCAACATTAGTTCACACACATATATCAAAAGCGTATACGCATCTCTTTTGATACAAACAGTATATAACAGCATTTAACTGTTGTCAACTGTTTTATACTGTTTATTTGCATTAGCTGCCATTCTAATAAAAAACTGCCACAATTGATATTATCATCAACGTGACAGCAATTATCCAACTCTCTATATTAAGCATTTTTTATCTCATGCTGGATATATAGCATTCGTACAGGTACATATTTTTACAGACAGTCTCTATAAATTCATCGTTATAGAAAGATTTCTTATGCGTAAGGTGGCAGTCCGCCTTGCTGTCCACAATGTGGGAGATCAGGTCAAAAAAAGCGGCGTGACTTAAGCGGCAGGTTCCGTTTTCCTCCCTGCGGTAGATCAGAACCTCATCCTCCAGAAAACAGACCGCGTCTCCCCATGCCGCCTCTCCTCTGTCTTTTGGCGCGCCCAGGAGGAAATTAAAATGCACCATGATATTGGTCGCCTGTGTCAGACGGCGCAGCGCCGTTTCATCATACGCGTACAGTTCGCTGAGCGCTTCCGACGCCTTCTTTGCGTCGATCGGCTCCCCCTGCTCTGCCTTGCGGAGCACCTCAAGCTTCCCCGCGCTTCGTTCCGGCAGGGGGAACAATTCACGGAAATAGGCCTTTTCTATCTGCTGCTCCTTCCATGCCAGCTCCTTTTGGTAGCGTTTCTCGTACTCTGTGAAGTACAGGTCGGTCTTAAGCCACGCAAGCAGCTCTTCCTCAAAAGGCGAACTGCCGTCAAACTGGCTGCGCACTTCCCGCCACCCATAGTATTCCAGATATCTGGGCTGGGAGCTTACATAGTCTCCATAGCGCGGGTGCAGCACCCAGTCGCGGAAATTGTTCTGGAAGCTGCGGCTGCGCAGAAGCTTTTTCCAGTCTCCTGCAGAACCATACCGTACCTTCAGGGCGCTGAAGCGCTGCATATGCGGCACATATCCGCATTCATGGACGGAATGCCCTTCCTCCGTATGGTTCAGTGCGTCCACAAACGCATGGAAAAATTCCTGCCGTTTCTGGCGCAGATGGGTATATTCCTGCATTTTCGCCGCCAACTGCCGTGAAAACAAAGGCTGCGGCAGGCCGCAGAGGTTGCGGAGGGCAAATTCCATATCGGAATCAGGAAGGGAGGACATCAGCAGCCATTGCTCCGCCATGTCCGGAAAGCCCTCCGAAAAAGCATCCTGCTGTTCTTGGTCCCCCGTGTCCTGCCAGAGGCAGCATGCCTCCCTGCAGAAGGAAAAGAAGCGGTACTCTTCTTTCAGGTCAGGCCAGCACTGGAGATCCTGCACATACTCCCGGTGACACTGGTGTGCGGCAAGCAGCCCTTCCATACGGACATATTCGCTTTCCGCCTCAGGCGATGCCGCCAGCTTCGCCTGCCTGTCAGCAGCCGCCCTACCGTCTATATCCATGAAAAATCCATATGCAGTGCACAGGGCAAAATACAGATCCTGCCCTATCCCTTCCGGACAAACCTGGCTTTCTTTTTGCAGGAAGTCGCAAAGTCCTGCCAGAACTTCCGGGCTGTACTGCCTTTGCAAAAAAACCGGGTGGCAGATAACGGACAACCATTTGCGCTCTTTCCACTCTTCCCATAAGATATGCAGCAAGCGTTTTTGCCTCCCTGGCAGATTATTCTTTGACGCATCTGTTCCGCTTTCTATCCCTGTTTCTTCCTCATGATATTTATGGCAGATAAGCCGCAGGATCTCTCGCGACTGACGTTTTTCCAGGTTTGGCAGAAAATGTTCAACCCATCTTTGCATGATTCCATGTACATTCTGCAGAAATTGCAATACTCTTGATAATATCATCAAAAAACCTCCCAACTGCCCTACACGGTACCGTTACTCATTTCCGTGGCTGCTTCTTCAACTTATCGTGACAGCATCCACAGACCAGCCCTGGCTTTCCTGACAAATAGCTCTTGAATCATTCTTGTCTTCCTACAATCGAATACGGCGCAAAGGGCGCCCTTTTAAAAATGCACTCCTCCTTTTTGTAACCGCCCTTCTCTCTATTTCCTATCAGTATAGCACAAATACAATTAAAATAAAATAGAAATCCCCAAAGCAGCAACGCCTCAACAGCATGCTCCACTTTGGGAATTTCTATTATAAAGCATTATTCAGCCAGGTACTTCTCAATCGATGCCAGCTTCACACAGTGTACAAAGACTGCACACGCCTGTTTGAGTTCTTCCGGTGTCGGAAGTGTCGGTGCAATACGGATGCTCGTGTCTGCCGGGTCTTTCATGTACGGGTAAGTCGAGCCAGCCGGTGTCATGACCACGCCGGCCTCCTTGCAGAGAGCTACGACACGCTTCGCACAGCCCTCCAAAGTATCAAATGCGATAAAATATCCGCCGAGCGGCCTGATCCAGCTTCCGATTTCCAGTCCGCCAAGCTCCTCCTCAAGACAATTGAGAACCGCCTCAAACTTCGGCTTTAACAGTGCCGCATGCTTTTCCATATGCGCGTGGACGCCCGCCGCGTTCTTGAAATACATCACATGGCGCATCTGATTGATCTTGTCAAATCCAATCGTCTGCAGGGATACTGTCTTTTTCACTTCCGCGAGGTTTGTGGGCGATGTGATCAGAGCCGCCACGCCCGCGCCCGGGAACGTAACCTTCGACGTCGAGCACACCTGATAATACATATCGGGATTTCCCGCCTTCTCGCACTCTGTCACGATATTGAGCATCTCCACCTTATTGTCCACATAGACATGATGGAACGCGTATGCATTATCCCAGTAGATTCTGAAATCCGGCGCCGCCGGTTTCAGGTTCGCAAATCTTCTGACCACTTCGTCAGAATACACAACGCCTGCAGGGTTGGTGTATTTCGGAACATTCCAGATTCCCTTGACGGCAGAGTCATTGTTGACGTACTTTTCTACCAGATCCATATCCGGTCCGTTCTCGTCCATCGGAATGTTGATCATCTCGATGCCAAAACTTTCCGTGATGGCAAAATGTCTGTCATATCCCGGAACAGGGCACAGGAACTTTACTTTCTCCTGCCTGCACCATGGCGTATTGCCGCCAATTCCATGCACCATCGCCCTTGAAATCAAATCATACATGATACTTAAGCTCGAATTGCCAAATACCATCACATGGTCGACAGGACACTCCATCAGCTCCGCAAAAAGCGCCTTAGCCTCCTTGATTCCGTCAAATGCGCCGTAATTTCTGAGATCCACTTTGTCCTCGCCCTTAAACACGGACTTGCTGTTCAGCACGTCAAGCATGCCCACAGACAGGTCTAGCTGGTCTGCCGCCGGCTTACCGCGCGACATGTCAAGCTTTATGTCTGACTCTTTCAGCGCCTCATACTCTTCCTGCAGCTTTGTCTGTAGTGCGCGCAGTTCTTCCTTGCTTAAATCCTTGTATGCCTTCATTTTTCCATAACCTCCATCATTCATACGTCTGGGACTTTTCATTCCTTATTCCCATACCACGTACAAAAATACCTTCGTGTACCACTTTTTTCCTCAAAAGCTGTTTCCCAACAGTTCCTTTCCTACTATATAACATCTATTCCCATTCTGTCAATATCCTGTATACGTGTATATTGGTATTTTTGCGTATGATTAGGTTATTCTTCACACTACAGCCTCCACAATTACCTTGTCTCCCACCTTTATCTCTCTGACACCTGTCTCTTTTGTCTTATTGAATTGAAAACTGAGCAGATATCTGGTTTCTGGTGCGCGATTCCACATAATAATTCCCGGTTCCATTGATGATTGGCTTTAAGTAGAGCATGAAATAACGTCGTCCGTCTTCCTCAAGGAATCGCTTGTCCTGATCGCCATAAACATCATCAAAATGCTCCACAAATTTTGCAAGAATACGCTCCATATCCAACCGGCCGTCTCGGACAAACTGATTCTTATCCTGCAAAGACAGCCTGTACATATTCCCGTTCTGAACTTCCGGCAGTGTCAGAAAATAGTTATACAGCCGCGTCTCAAAAATCCTGTTTGCAATCCGTACTGTCTCATGTTCCACTGTTATAAAGCCAAACAGGAGCAGCATATCCGTTGCCTGATCGTCTGCATTATATGCGATTACCTGCCCCTGAAACAAAAGCTGGTAAATCATGCGCTTCATCTCTGGATAATCATTTAATTTTCCAATTAACGACTCAAACAAAGGATTTTTTTCAGACAGCAGCCTTTTTACTGCTTCCAATACCCCCTTCTTTGTCCACGCAGCATGACTGTCAGGAAACGCCTCTGTTCCGGTAATTTCCTCATCGATATATTTGCAGAGCGCCGATACAAGGAATGGATAGCCAGACGAATAGTCGTAAATCCATTCAGCGATTGCTCCCACGTCCATTCCCGTATCATGGTCTGCCTCATACTGCCCTAACATCCCGGCAATTTCCCCTGCCGAAAAGCTCATGTCCACACGAAATTTTGCAGCAATGTTCCACGGACTGTTCTGTCTATGCTCTTCCTCCAGGCGTATCTTTTGCCGCATATTGCGAACATCATACACACTGGCAAGAATCACCGACTGGAATGTCGGCGTTTCCATTCTGTCTAGATAACAAGCCCTAAGCTGTGCCAGAAAATCCAGAAACACCTGATTGTCTGCCGCGGTATCGACCTCATCGACCAGCAGCACAATCGACTTGTCTGACTGTTCACACCAATGATTAAAACAGTCAAATATATCTGCCATTCGGACATTGTTATTCGTATTTTTCGACAATTCTATCAGCTCTGTTTCCACCTGTGCCGAAACATTCTCCATGCGCCGGACTTTCTTTGCAGTTTCTCGCGCCAGACCATTCACAAAAGCGGCTTCCGATGCAAAATCCGAGCAGCTCATCCGTTGAAAATCCAGACTGACGACAATGTATCCGCCCTGAAGATACCCCGCCAGCGCCCGCAGTGTGGTAGTTGCCCCCTTCCGAAACACCTCTATTTTAACCACAATTCTATCATGCCCCCGTCTAAATAGCAAGGTTGGAGCGTATCTGGAAAACACTTGTCGCCAGATTCCCGGAATCACAGATACCTCTTGACGCAGCTTTCATCTGTTGATATGATGAAGAAAATCTTTTGAGGAAAGGAGACCGTCATGAAAATTCTGATTGTGGAGGACGATAGGACATTGAACAACGGCATCGCGTTATCCTTAGGCGATGATGATATTTTGCAGGCCTTCAGCATCGGGGAGGCGGAAAAACTGTTAGACAGCAGGATTGATCTGATGATTCTCGATATCAACCTGCCTGACGGCAGCGGTCTTGATTTTTGCCGCAAAATCAGGCAGACAGGCAGCCTTCCCATCATCTTCCTGACTGCCAACGATATGGAGATTGACATCGTGACAGGTCTTGAGACAGGCGCTGATGACTATATCACAAAACCTTTTTCGCTTGCGGTCCTGCGCGCAAGGGTAAATGCTGTCCTGCGGCGCAGACAGAATGACAATACCGTTTTCCGTTCGGGAAACTTTGTGTTTGATTTTGACAGTATGAAATTCCTTGTCGGCAACACGCCAGTCGAGCTCAGCAAGACGGAACAGCGGCTCTTAAAAATCTTTGTTCAAAACCCAGGACAAACCATGCCGCGCGAAATGCTGCTTGACCGTGTCTGGACTGACCATGCTGAGTTTGTCGAAGAAAATGCATTGTCGGTCGCGGTCAATCGGCTGCGCCAGAAATTACCCGGAGTGCCAATCAAATCCATTTACGGAATCGGTTATGTATGGGAGCCGCAGAAATGAGATATATTATCGGAATGATCATTTTTATACTGCTCGCAGTCATTGTTGTACTATATCTGCATACATCAAAAATGTTATCCGAGCTTGACAAAATGCTGGACAGTGCGATCGACAACACTTTCAATGAAAGCACTTTTACGGAAGAAAAACTGTCCAAAATAGAATCCAAGATGTACCGCTATCTGTCATCGGGAAACACCTCCTTAAAGCAGATCCATTCTGAAAAGGACCGCATCAAGACGCTGATTGCGGATATCTCCCACCAGACCAAGACACCCATATCCAACATTTTACTGTATTCCCAGCTCCTCAAGGAAATACCCGGGCTGGATGACAACGCCAGAAGAATCGCATCCCAGATCGAGGAACAGACGGAGAAACTAAGCTTCCTGACCGCATCGCTCATCAAGACTTCCCGTCTGGAAAACGGCATAATCAACGTCGTCCCAAAGGAGAACAGCATCCAAAAACTCATCGAGTGTATCGACTACCGCGATGCGGCAGTTGCGAAGGGAATTCACTACAAGACAGCATCCGTACCCGACTGCACCGCTTATTTTGACTTTAAATGGACCGTCGAGGCAGTGTCAAATATTGTCGACAATGCGATAAAATATACAGCCGCCGGCGGCACAGTCACCGTCAGCGCCAAAGACTACGAAATGTTTGCGTGCGTCCTGATCGCAGACACCGGCATCGGACTGTCGGAGGATGAGACTGCCAGAATATTTGCGCGCTTTTACCGCTCCCCCGAGGTGAGCGACGAGCGCGGTGTCGGCATCGGACTGTATCTGGCGCGGGAAATCCTCTCGAAAGAGAGCGGATACATCAAAGTGTCCTCAGAAAAGGGAAAAGGTTCTGTTTTTTCTGTATTTCTGCCCAAAAAGTTAAATCTGCTATAACAGTTTGATCGTTTCCAAACCCTTTTACGATTCTTTCAGAACTGTAAGAATTCAGAAAGTATTGAGAAAGAATTCCCTGTTATCATAGTGTATGTAAAGAGGATTTGCATACACTATTTTTCGTGTGCAAGGGGAAATCATTGATTAGGAGGTATATGATGGACATATTGAAAGCAACAGATTTGAAAAAATACTACGGCAGCGGCGACACCGTTGTAAAAGCGCTGGACGGCATCAATTTATCGATTTCGGACGGCGAATTTGCGGCGATTGTCGGGACTTCGGGCAGCGGCAAGTCAACGCTTCTGCACATGCTCGGCGGTCTTGACAGACCGACGGATGGGTCTGTCGAGGTGGAGGGTCACAATATCTTTACCCTGAAAGATGACTCGCTGACAATCTTTCGCCGGCGCAAGATTGGCTTTATCTTTCAAAACTACAATCTCGTTCCCGTGCTGAACGTATATGAAAATATTGTTCTGCCCATCGAACTGGACGGAAATAAGATTGATAAATCCCACATTGAAACGATTCTGGAGACGCTCGGCCTGACCGAAAAGGTCAATAATCTGCCAAACCAGCTTTCCGGCGGACAGCAGCAAAGAGTCGCGATTGCCCGCGCACTCGCGTCAAAACCCGCGATCATCCTTGCCGATGAGCCGACAGGAAACCTAGACAGCAAGACGAGCCTCGACGTGATGGGACTTTTGAAGGTGACAAGCGCGCGCTTTTCCCAGACAATTGTCATGATCACACACAACGAGGAAATCGCGCAGATGACGGACAGAATCATACGCATTGAAGATGGAAGGATTATAGGTGATAAAAATGTTTGAGATAACTTTGTTTCAAGTAGACAGCAAAAAAGCAGTCCGCCGTCTCTCCAGCCGCAGCTTTAGAGCCAACGCAGCGCGAAACTGGATCGCTGTGACGGCGATCGCACTCACCGCGATCCTGTTCACCGCACTTTTTACAGTCGGCAGCGGAATGGTGGAAAATATCCAGAAGCAGACCATGCGCCAGGCGGGCGGCGACGGTATGGTCTGTTTAAAATATATCACAGAAGAACAGTTTCAGGCGGTTGAAAACCATCCGCTGATCGACAAGATTTCATACAACAGAATCATGTGTGAAAGCGTGGAGAGCGATGCGCTGTTAAAACGCCATGCCGAGATCTATTATATGAATGATGTCGGTATGGAGCTTGGTTTCTGTGTCCCGACACACGGACATAAACCGGAAAAGGAAAACGAAATTATCATGGATACAAGAGCCATGAAACTGCTTGGTCTTCCCGAGGAAATCGGCGCAGCCGTGACATTGCGCATGAAACTTCACGGCGGCAGGATCGCAGAGCGGGAATTTGTACTGTCCGGCTGGTGGGAAGCGGACCCGGCATTTAATGTGTCGATCATGGTGGTCTCGAAAGCCTATATGGACGCGCACATTGACGAGCTGTACAACAGCTGCAAAGAAAACTATGAGATGACCGGCGTTATCAACAGTTATATCATGTTTCGTAATTCGCTTGGCTTAGCGCAAAAGCTCGAGCGCGTGATCACAGAGAGCGGTTATTCCATGGATGAAAATGCTCCGAATTATATTGCATCCAATGTAAACTGGTCTTACATCTCAAGTAATTTTACTCTGGATCTTCCAACGGTTCTGGGGATATTGGCGGCAATTGCACTGATCGTATTTACAGGATACCTGATCATCTACAATATATTTCAGATATCCATCACAAAGGATATCCGTTTCTACGGATTGTTAAAGACTATCGGAACGACCGGCAGACAGATCCGGCAGATGATCCGCAGACAAACGCTGATATTGTCATGTATTGGCATTCCGATCGGGCTGTTCATTGGATATTTTATCGGAACTGCAATTGTTCCGGTAATCATGAATCACAGCACCTATGCCGGAGCGGCATTTACCACAAGCGCAAACCCAGTTATCTTCGTCGGCAGTACGGTTTTTGCCCTTGTCACCGTTGCAGTCAGCACCGCAAAACCCGGGAGGATTGCCGCGGGAGTGTCGCCCGTCGAGGCTGTGCGGTACACGGACAACACATCTGTGAAAAAGAAAAACCGCAAGTCACGAAACGGTGCGAAGATCCGCGGCATGGCGGCGGCAAACTTAGGCAGAAACAAGAAGCGCACCGTACTTGTGGTGATATCGATGTCATTGTCTCTTGTGCTGTTTAACACTGCTTATACATTTAGTATCGGATTTGATATGGATAAGTACCTCTCCAACTTTGTTGACACGGATGTCCTTGTTTCCCATGCAAATCTTATCAATTATGCGTATCGCGGGGATGACGACACGGTGACGGACAGCATGATTTCATCCATTGAGGCGCAGGACGGTTTCAAAGAAGGCGGACGCTTTTTTGCAGAGATTCGGGACGCCGAATGCTTCAGGGTTAAGCCCCGCGAAAACGAAACGCCGGCCTGGCTTGGAAACAAAGATGAAGACGGAAATTACTTCTGCGCGGTTTATGGACTGGAAGATTTCCCGCTCGGCAATCTGGAAGTTCTGGAAGGCGAGATCGACTATGAAAAACTCAGGACGGGCAGCTATATTTTGGAGGGCGTAGATCTGGATGATCACCAAACCCCGCAATGGGATACATCACATTACGATATCGGCGACACCGTGACACTCTGCAATTACAGAGGTGACGGCGAAACCACAGCCGAAAACGAATATACCGAATATCAGTACGAAGTCATGGCAAAGGTTGCCATCAAATACTACACAAATACCTGCCGCATACATTATCCTCATACCTATTATCTGCCCGCTGACGTCTACAAAACAATGGTTAAAAATCCCGGTGCCATGATGTATGCGTATGATGTTGAGGACGGCTCAGAGGCATCGATGGAAGCGTTTCTACAAAATTATACTGAGAATATAGAACCTGTTATGGCCTATTCCTCAAAGGATACCTATGTAAAAGAATTCGAGGATACCTGCAATACCGTGCTCCTGGTTGGCGGAATATTAAGTCTCATCATCGGGCTGATCGGAATCCTGAATTTTGTCAACTCGATGCTTACCAGCATTTTCACGCGCAGGCGGGAGTTTGCAATGCTCCAGTCTGTCGGGATGACGACAAAGCAGCTGCGGAAAATGCTGATCACCGAAGGTCTCCTGTACACCGCTTCATCGGGACTGGCCTCCGCCGCATTGAGTGTCATGGCGTCAGGTGTCATTGCAAACACCATCGCCAGCAATCTGTGGTTCTTCTCATATCAGTTCACGCTGCTTCCCATTATCGTGACAATTCCGATACTGCTTTTCTTCGGAGCTCTGCTGCCGGTACTTGTACTGAAATCCATCGAAAAGCAAAGTATCGTCGACAGACTAAGGGAAGCAGAGGCGTAAAGAACGCACTCTACGACGCATCTGAGACATAATACTGCGCCTGCGCGTTCCACAGCTCGCTGTACTTGCCCCCCTCCTGCATGAGGAGCGTCTCATGACTCCCCTGCTGCACCATGCTTCCCTCGTGAAAAACGATAATCTCATCGCAGAAGCGGCAGGAGGAGAGGCGGTGGCTGATATAGATCGCCGTCCTGTCCTCGACAATCTGATTCAGGCGCGTGTAGATCTCATACTCCGCTATCGGGTCGAGCGCGGCCGTCGGCTCGTCGAGAATCAGGAACGCCGAATCGCGGTACATGGCCCGCGCAATCGCAATCTTCTGCTCCTCGCCGCCGGAAATCTCCACGCCGTCCTCCGACAGATCCCTGAACAGCATTGTCTCCAATCCCTTTGGCATTATCTCAATACGCTCCCACACGCCGGCTTTCCGACAGCAGCTTTCCGCCTTCTGTGTGTCGTATATCACACTTGCCGCCACATTCTGTCCCACGGGAAAGGCAAGCAGCTTAAAATCCTGAAATACTACAGAAAACACACGCATATATTCCTGGTAATCATACTTTCGAATGTTGATTCCGTTCAGCAGAATCTCACCCTCTGTCGGATCATACAGACGACAGAGCAGTTTGATAAAGGTCGTCTTGCCAGAACCATTCTGCCCGACCAGCGCAAGGCGTTCCCCGACTTTGAATTTCAGAGAAATATTTTTCAGCACATCATTCTCTGTGCCAGGATATCGAAAGCTCACATTGCAAAACTCCACTTCATAGTTCTTATCAGAACGTTTCTCCACAGTGAGCGAGCCCTGGTACATTTTGTTTGGAATATCCAGGAAAGAAAAGGCTCTTTTTAAATAAAAGGCATTCACACTTGCATTCCCTGTGATTTCTATCATTTTTGCCATTCCGCCTGACAATACTGTAATTGCGCCAATATACTGTGTGACAGAGCCAACACCAAATGCGCCGCCCCACGCTTTCAGGCACACAAAGAGATAGACAATACCAATAAAAATCCTGGAAACAGCAGCGGAAGCCGCACAGGCCACTCCCATCTTCCCCCTCCCATATCTGGCGGCCTTCGAATGAATCCCATAACTACAGTTTATGGCGTCCATCTGTTCAAAGAATTTGTCCTGCCGGTACAGCCGTACATCCAAAGCCCTCTTATCCTCCGACATTAATCTGCTTAAGAATTGGAACATCCGGTTCCCAAACTTAAATCCTTCATCACATTCAATCCAGCATTTTGTGCCAATCGTTTCCAGACAGGGAGAAAGCACGGTCACTCCGAAAAGAAGCAGTACCAGCAGCAGAATGCAGAGTGGATGATTCAGCATGGTAAGCCATCCGGCATCCACCCGAACCGGAAGCCGGAACAGCGAGACAGAAAGCGCAATTCCGCCAAGCAGTTGAAACAGCGCCTCAATAAAATCCCGAAACTGCAGATAAACCATCCGCATCCCATAGGCACCCCACTGCGATGTCTGCTGTATCGCATCCAGCAATTCGTGCGTCCTCGTATCCTCCGCATCACAGAAATCCATAGACAGCAGTTTATCAAACTGACGTTTCCAGTCATATAAATAAATGCATAATCCATCTGACAGCACATTTTTCCACCGAAAGACAACTGCTTTCAGCAACAGTACCACAGCCTCAACTGCAAGCAGTGTCAGAACCCTGCGCACCAAAATATCCTTTTGCCGTGCCCCCGCCAGCTCATTTAAAATCTGCGCAGAAAAGAAAAGCGTGATGTACGGAAATACCGCATTGACCAGGGAATATAAGGCCGTCGAGACTAACACCGCCGGACACTCTCTGTACCACAGGGCAAACGCACGTCTGTTCAGCTGTATTTTCTCTTTCCAATTCATTTTTTCTTTTTCTTCCTTCATTTTCAAATCTCCTCCGCTGAAGAACACTGATAATATCTGCTCTGAAGTTCAAATAGCTCTGTATATCTTTTTCCATTCCCAAGCAGCTCCTCGTGTGTTCCCTCCTCTGCAATCTTTCCGTTCTCAATCAGCAAAATCCTGTCACAAAAGCGGGTGGAAGCCAGTCTGTGAGAGATAAATATCGCACTTTTTTCTTCTGTCAGCGCATTGTATCTCTGATAAATATCACTCTCTGCAATAGGGTCAAGTGCGGCGGTTGGCTCGTCCAACACCACAATCGGACTGTCCTTGTATAAAAGCCTTGCAAGCATCAGCCGCTGCTGCTCCCCACCGGAAAGCTCCACCGCATCGGCATACATATCCCTCACCAGCAGCGTATCATACTTTTTCGGCAACGCTTCAACTTTCTGTTTCAATCCCGCCTTCTCGATACAGTCCCATACCCGCTCCATGTCAATCTTTTTCACATCCTGTGCCACATTGGCCGCCACTGTTGCCGGAATCAGAGAAAAGTTCTGAAACACACCGGAAATCAGCTTGTAGTATTCCCGACGGTTATACACCTTGATATTGACTCCATTTAACAGTACCTCGCCCTCATCCGGATCATAAAATCCGCAGATCAGCTTCACCAGAGTGGTCTTTCCAGCCCCATTCAAACCTACGATCGCCAGTTTCTCTCCCGGGTGAATTGTGAGATTTAGATGAGAAAAAATCTCCTTTTCCGGCTCTGACTCTGAACCAGAATACCGAAAGGACACATCGCGCAGCTCAATTGTGTATTTCTGATGCTGTTCCTGGCGGAGCGGCTCGCCGTCTTCCATGCGAAAAATTTCCCTGTAATCCAAAAATCCCCGCACGGATTCCAGCTCCAGCCCTTGTCTGTGGAGCGTGGCCATGTTTTCCATAATGCCGCTAATCCATGCGGTAAATCCGCTGACTGCTGAAAAATACAGCAAAAATTCCGCTGCACCAATCTTCCCGTCTAACACCATATAGAGCAGATAGGCATATGCAACGCCATTGCGCAATATCCCCAACACCAAATCCGTCAAATCTGCCACGAAATAGCGTCTTTCCCTTCTCATGCCAAAATCAAGATAGCACTTCAAGTATTTTTCCTGCAGTTCCCGAAGCCACTTTTGCATACCGAAGATGCGGATATCCTTTGCCAGATCGCGGTCCTGTGCTCTCATCTGTATATACCGAACCTGTTTCGCAATCTCCATTTCTTCTTTCTGATGGCTGTAATTCCACTCGTTTGCCCGGTAATTGACCAGATATCCCATAACTGCAGTGAACACTGTGGCAATCATCACAACCACGTCTACGCTTTTCAGCAGATATAAGTAAATCAGAAACCCTGCCGTGTTCTGCATCAGCCCCGCAAACGTATTCCAGATCGCCTCTGATGCCTTGTCGTTATTGCTCAGCGTATCGCTCGCCTTTGCCAGCAAATTCAGAAAATCCTGTTTTTCATGCAGCGGGTAGGAACAGATACTCATCTTGGTCCGCATCTGATTCATAAGCGTATTCCGCACCTCAATTCTGCCAAAAAGCTTGTTCTGGTCCACATAAGCCTGCAATGCACTGACTGTCGTGATTCCTATTGTAAAAAACAAAAGGATAGACAACAGTTCGGACAATGTTCTGCGCATTTCCAGACTTTTTAGAATGGATGGTGCCACATACAGCTCCAAGACGGTTGCTGCCACTGCAAGCAGCCCCTGCAGCAACGTAAACACGATAACACTCGGTGCCGTGATTCCTGCCTGCCGCATCATAAAGAGCGCATTCCGAAGAACCCCGTACCTTTTCACTGTCTTTTCCTCCATAATCAGTCCCCCTTCTTCCACAAGTTATCTCCAGTTCTCTTTTTCTGTATCCCTGAAACATATCCACATCATAACATAAAAAATCCCCAGACATATAATCCGGGGACGAAATGCCCATCCGAGGGGACGAAACGCAATGTATCATGTTAACGGTTCCTTACTGTGGCAGCAATATTTCTGTGGTGAAGGCACCATCCTCACTGTTTCTGCTGATATAGCCCTGATAGCGCTCAATAATCGTGTCAATCCGCACCAGCCCATAACCATGTCCCTGCCCCTTAGAGGTCCGAAAACGCCCATTTTCCTTCTGCAGCTTCCCCACTGCCGTCCTGTTCGTAAAAGACATATAGAGTTGGGTATTTTTCATGTCCATATAGACGCGTATCATCCGCTCTTCCTTTGGCAATCCCATGCTTGCCTCGATGGCATTGTCAAAAAGATTCCCGATGATGATGCACAGATCAATTTCTGCCGTGGTGAGTGCCACCGCCACATGCGCATCTGCCGTCACAGCGATCTCTTTCGACTTTGCCAGCGAAATCTTGCTGTTGAGTATGATGTCTGTCATCTTATTTCCGGTCTTCAGTGCCATATCCACTGTATTTAAGTCCGTGTCCAGCTCGTCCAGATAGCGCTTGATGTCGTCCAGTGCGCCCATATCTGCGTAGCTTTTGAGCACCTGTATGTGATTGCGGTAATCATGACGCCACCCGCGCATCTGGCAGTACATATTCTCCACCTCTGCGTAGTGTGTTGCCAGCAAATCGCTCTGATAGGCCGCAATTCGTTTGTCGATTATTTTGTCAAATATAGACACTGTTGTCTCCCCTTATCTGCTTCTTTCAAAAAAGATGCAATGAATCTGTGGTATCGCTGTGCATTATTCTAAAAATACTGTATCATCGCGCGGTTTATCTCATCATACAATCCTCTGGAAAGCGGAACCTGCATCCCATCCTTTAAGACCACCTGCGACTTTGTGATTTTTTTGACAAATCTCAAGTTCACAAGATACGACCTCCCTGTGCGAAAAAAGCTTTCGTCTAACTCCCGCTCCAACTCACCGAGCGTCTTTTTGACAGTGTAGGTTTCCACACCATGAATGGTCACATAATTTCGCTGTACCTCCAAATAGCGAATCTCACTGACTGGAATCCGCACAATGCCCTCTGATATCTGCAGACATAATTCCTTCTCCCTGTCCTTCACCCGCTGCACCGCACGCTCAAGCACGCCGCCCAGCCGCTCCTCTGTCACTGGCTTCAGCAGATAATGCAGTGCCTCCACGTCATATCCCTCAGCAATATAATCCATATAGCCTGTGACAAATACAATCTGAATCGTGTGGTCACGCTCCCGCAGCTTTGCCGCCAATTCTATACCATTCATGCACTTTTTGTCCATGCAGTTTGTTTTCATCTCAATATCGAGGAATAAGAGATCAAATGTCCTGTCCTCCTCATACCGGAACAGAAAAGCCTCCGCAGAAGAAAACTCCTCCACATACATCATGACTGCATGGTCTGACGCCCACTTTTTTATAAATCTGGCCACATAAGAAGCATCTGCCTGCTCATCATCACAGACTGCGATTCTGTACACTTTACATTCCCCTCTCTCCACACAATTTTGTTTTCTTATTATATATGAAATGCGCAAAAGATGCAAATCAAAGAGACTGCCACCGCTGTCATCGGCAGCAACGAAAACGACAGCGTGGCAAAATAGCTTATTGAGAATGAGTCAGCTCAACTTTCTCCCCGTCGCAATATACCGTCACTGGTCCGTTATCGGGCAGTGCCAGAAATACGTCGCCGTAATCTTTTTTCTGAAAACGCTGGATATCAACCTGCCAGCCGTTCTCATCGTATTTCAGCTGATAGCCATAACTCCACGCAAATCCTCTGCAGCATAGATACTGCCGTCCTTCCGAGTGATACACGTACCATGTCCTGACTGCGCCGTCGTCCATCATCTGACTGACCACGTCCGCCGGAAGCTCCTCCCCTGTCAGTCTGTACACGTCATTCTCCGGATCAAACCCCTTTTCCTCAGCCTTGTACTTCGCTTCAAAATCGCTCTCCCCGGCATCTGCATCTGACTCCGTCCCGACAAAATTCCAGTCCGGCAATTCCTCTCCGCCAAATAACGCGGTCACTTCCTCCTCAGTCATATATTCCACACGGATGATCTCGTTCCTGATGCTGCGGGTCACTTTCACATCCACCGTGCCGCTGGGATTCCACTGAAGCGTCCTGATAATCTGCTCCCCGTCATACTCGTCGAAAAATACGCGAACAAGCTGGTTCTGATAGTAAAAATCCCGGCCGTCTCTGATAATCCCCCACTCCCGATACTGTCTGGCATCCTCCTGCTCCGCGTTCCATTTCCATTGCTCCAAATCCTCAGAGTCCATCAGAATATACCGAAAACCGATATCCATATCCTCCTCCTCTGCCCTGTCCTGCCAGCTTTTGTATAAGTCTGCATTCATTTCCCTTACGAGGACAGAGAAAAAGTCGATCGCGCCATCCGTATATGCCCTCCCGGCATACTCCGCAATCAGCGGACTGCCGCTGTCCAGACTGCCTGTCAATATAGCAAAATAACTGATTGCATCGTCCGCATATGTTCTCCCGACATACTCCGCAATCAGCGGACTGCCGCTGTCCAGCCGAAAGACTGCCGCGGAGAAGAAACTGCTGGCACCATCCGTATACAGTTTATCCAGCCATCTTCTCTGGTCAGACTCGTCCAGCGTGGAAAACACTGCGCCAAACTGCGACGGCATATCCGCCTCATAATACTGCACTGCCAAATCTTCCAGAGATTTCTTCGTTTCTGCATCTTTTATCCTTTGATTATCTGTATCGACCGCGCTCTGATTTCCAGTGACATGTGCGCCAATATTGTGATCGACTGCACTCTGATTCGCGGCAATAGCATTTTCGGCATTTGTGTATTCGTTCACTAAATTCTCGCTCATTAAATTTTCCGTCGCTGTAGATTCACTTGAAGTACTTCTCGTCACTGCATTTGTAATTTTTGCTGTTGTGACAGGTTCCACATAGGCTCCCATAACCGTTGCCCCCATTATTATGACAACTGTGAACACGATTGATATTGTTGTAACCAGCATTGAACTTTTCTTGAAATTCATAATCGCTCTCAGCCTTTCCTTCAGCAATTCTGCATTCTCGTTGAGCGTGACGGAGACCGGGAAATCTTTGAGGCTTCCACCGGTTCCCAGCGCGCGAAACAGTGTATCCCCGTATGCGCACCGCTCCTCTGCGCCGAGTGCTCCAAGCACCACCTCATCACAGGAAAACTCACAGGCGCGGTTGATTTCCCGTCCCATCAGCCAAACCAACGGATTGAACCAGTGCAGACAGATGGTAAGCTGCACCAGCCATTTGTAAAACAAATCTTTTCTTTTATAATGTATCAATTCATGCCAGATGGTACAGGTAAAATCGTTCTCCGCCAAATCTGCCGTCGGCAATATGATATATGGGCGAAAGAATCCAATCAGCAAAGGCGATGAAACCAGCGTGTTTACACACAGCTCCACCGGACGCCTCACTCCAGCCAGCTCTCCGATCCGCGCCAGTCTGTCCAGCAAATCCGTATCAGAGACTTCCCGGTGTCCAGCCCTGACATATTTCACAAAGCTTTGGTAGATCGTAACTTTGCGAAGCATCAGCAGCAAAGCGATCATCAGCCATGGAATCCACAGATTTTGCAGCGGCTTATCTTTGACAGTATTTATTGTAGTCTCAGTAATTGCACTGCTGTTGACCGACGTTCTGCTTCCAGTCTGCCCTGATTCCTGTATGACAGTATTCTCCTCCATCGGATAAACTGGTTTGGCATCATTCTCTGCCGCCGAAGTAGCCGGCACTTGAATATTGACATGGTCTACTTTATTCATTTGATTCATTTTTGCAAACATCGTCCCTACAATACCCGACGTCGGTGCAATCGGCAAAAGCAGACGCGCAATCACTACCAGCCAGATATAGTACTGCCATTGTCTGCTAAACTTGTTTTTGAGCAAAGGCTTGCAGAAAAATAAGACAAGAATCAACAGGGAACCTGACAACGACAGGGAAAAGACAATTTTCATCACAACGCTCATCTGCCATCACGCTCCTTTTTCCAGAACTGACTCAGCTCCTCGTAATCTTTTGCCGAAATCATTTCCCTTTGAATCAGTGTTGTCACCAACCCTTTCGCATTTCCCTCATAGAGCTTGTTGAGCAGTGTCTGCGTCTGCGCTGCCTGATAGTCGGACTCGGACACGACCGCTGTATATTCGTTGCGGCGTCCGATTTTATTCGTCTTTAGCATTCCTTTTTCCACCAGCCGGGAGAGCAGGGTAATGATGGTATTCTTCTGCCACGTGCGCCCATTGCCAGCCAGCTCTTCCATAATCTGCGCATAGAGCGCACGGCCTCCGTTTGCCCACACAATTTTCATCAATTCCAATTCGGAATCCGAAACCTGTTGTATCATAATTACCTCTCTTTCTATCTGTCTGTGCCTCATCACAGCCAGATTGTATGACGACATTTTGTAGTCCTAATATCAAGATAACACTTTGTAGTCTATATGTCAATAATTGCGTAAGAAAAACTTTCCCCCTACTTGCGCATCGGCGTGTGCATTAAAAAAGAACGGTAACTGAAACACCGCTCTTTTTATGTACATGCTAATCCAAAAGTTTCTCATATGTCGTTTCCAGTACATCCCTGATTGCCCGAAGCTGCTGGAGCTGTATATGCTGAATCCCCCTCTCAATCTTGACAAGGCATTCCCTTGTGATTGGAATCCCCTGCAGATTCATCATTCGAACAAGCTCGACTTGTCCGATCCCCCTTGATTTTCGAATCTTCCTAATGTTATGACCAATTGTCCCTGTTTTGTCCTGCTTAATCTTCTGTTCCGTTCTATCACATCCCCTGAACCTAAACCAGCCCATTTTTTGTTCATTTTACCCAATAATTATCGCATAATGGGACTAAAAATAGTCCACTTGTGGAAATAGCTATCCCTCTGTAAAATGACACGTGAAAATATGGATTCGCAATATGTATTAAGAAATCGTTATCTTTCCATGTTCTTTTTCAAATTCAGCAATATGCCTTTTCACAAGAACCTCCAATTCCCTGTTCGCAGAACGCGCGTCATATTCCGCGACATAACGGAGCTTCTTTAATATTTCTTCATCCGTCCGAAATGTAAACTTGATAATCTTGTCCGTCATTTCATAAAACTCCTTTGATGACTTTTTGACCTTATTATACCTTTAAATTGACGGCAAAGTTTAAGTTGACGGCATTCTGACGGCATATTATAATAAGAATATCGATACAAAAGAAAAAATGGGAAACCGATATAAAAAGGAAAAAAATTATGAACAATCAAAAATACATAACAGACGAGGAACATATGAAATGCCGCAAGGTGGCGGACGCTTTTGTGGAACTTGATAATGAAGATATTGATATCGTTGTGGCCGATGCCGGAAGATATGGATTTGTAAGGCTTCTGTATTACGATGAATCGTACGGTTTTGACAAGGCTGTCTGCTACACTGACAGCACGACACTGTTTAACGATTTGTGGAAAGACTGGCTGCATGAGCAGCTTTTTCAAATAGCTCTGGAAAATCCGCCATTGATGGATTTGGATTATAAAGAAATCTTTCAGACACTTCCCGAAGAAAAACAGAAGGAATTACTGAACAAGCGTCACGATTTCGCACAAAAATCAGGCATTACAAATGCCTGATTTTCCGCTCCACCATCCATACCAGCACACAGCCGGCCGCATAGCACAGAATATCTTTTACATCAAACGCTGTTCCAAGCAGTATGCGCAGAAACGGATTGTCCGCCACACCAAGCAGTTCTACCAGATTGAAATACTGCAAAATCTCCACTCCTGTGGCAAAGAGAAAAACATATAATGGCAATAGCCGCACTGAATCTGGCAGCCAAATACGGATAAACGTATAAATGACGACTACCACCAACAAATCCCCGATATACGGTCTTACAATCCTGTCATGAACAAACAGTGCGATCAGTACCTCCACAGCCAGTAAAAAAATTGTTAACATCAAATAATATACTCGTTTTTTCATCACTTCTCCCTCATCTAAACCAATCCGTTCTCTCTCCCTTGAGGAACCGCTCACCTTACATTCTCCTCCCTGACGATTTTTCTGTCTGTTCTGTGTCTATTTCATATTTTCATCCACTCTCCAGTAAGCGCGATTATTGTCTATCGAAAGTGTCTGAGCCTGTGCTATGGACTTTACCATATTAATTTTCGCAATACTGATCTTTTCCTCAGATGAATCAATCTGCATGCATGTACTGCCATCCAAAGTATGCCAGATATTGCCATAGGAATATTCTTCACCAAACAAAAGCAGATTTGTGTACGTCTGTGTCTCCGGTTCGATACACCATATTCCATTTCTCGTAGATACGATAATCAGATCATCCAATAGCATGTAAGCAAATTTTCCGCCCATCTCCTCGAGGGAAATACATTCCAATTGCCCTGACTGGTAATCATATAGCCACAATTCATCATCTGACTCATAGGATTCTCCCCATATGCAGAATTTATCATTTGCGACCGGATGCATTATTTTTGATGGCGTCAATAACGTAATCTTTCCATTTTTTTCCCTGTCTTCAATGTAGATACTGCTAGTTTTAAAATATTTTTGTTTTGCACCATCAGGAGCGTGCATTTCATAAGTACATATTTTGCCGTCAAGAATGGATATCTGTTCATACGGTGACGCCAGATCCAGTCCCTCTTTTTCGAGCTTTATTTCTTTCCTTATGATATCATAGCTATAAAGTTTGATCGGATGTCCATTCTTTTCCAGATCGTCCTGATCATACCAGTATATTTTCTGTTCCGCCAGATTTGGTATGATATCCCATAACTCTCCTTCTGTATCGCCATCTGAAAAGATTGTCTCAGCCACGCTGTCCTTCTCTGTCAATGACAGCATTTCTATACGCCATGACATATTTTCCCGTCTCGGATACTCCTCCCATATCAATGTCTGCCCATCTGTACACAGATCCGTAATTGCGATAATGTCTTCCGCCTGATACAATATTTTCGTATCTCCGGACTGTATATCATATGACATCACCTTCGTATAATGCTCTGCTGTCGGTTCTATGGCTCCTTTCCCTTCATGGTCTGTCAGATAATCAATATAGTCTGCTTCATAATAGACCATTCCATCATATACAGTCCATGCAGATACATGTGCGTATTCTGGTTTTGGAACATCTATAATCTCTAAACGGACCCGTTCTTTAAGATGGTCCGCTTCTGTATAGATTGCCATTTCTTTTTTCTGTTCCCGAAAATCTAAAACACTGTCGCCCCTGCCGCCACAGCCTGTAATACTGACTATGATCATACATATTAGCGCTATACACCGTTTTCCCATAATTCTGCTACTCTCCTTTAATAAATTAAATATCTTTCTGATTCCTTATTAATGCTGTTGAAAGCTTCTGATAATGTCACATAATGAATACCATAATATGCATTGTTATTACAGTCAACAATCCGAACTATATCTGTAGTTCTATTAATATAATCCAAACTTAAAGAATGTCCTGAAGCATGTCCTCCACAATAATTGATGCATCCGATCCGTAAACAATAACTTTATCAATCAACATCTTTAACCTGTCTTTGTCAAAGGACTCCAGTACGAAAAACTCTGCCAGTTCCTCGTCCGGTATTTCCTCTTTTTCTGATACTGTCCAGTTCTTCCAGTGCCGCACTCTTGATCTGTTCCAATTCTTCCATTCTTATTCTGCCTTTTTCAATCCGTGCAACATAATCTTCCAAATCCATAATCACAGCCCCTATCAATAATCATTCTTTAATCCCATTTACTGTTAGAATGCTTTCTGCATCCCGTCATTTTCCTTCCCATAGCAATCCACCGTTTTTGATACACCTACCCTTTCCGATAAACCAAAAAGCTTATTTTTAACCTCACCTAAAAATTTGTTCAATCCCCATACTTCTGACATAATCAATCCATTCATAAATATCTTCCATATCGTACCTATACTGCCCATTTTCGTCGAACCTTCCGCAATTTCCTTAACGGAAAGCTTCCCCATTTTTAAAAGTCTTCACCGTCATGTTTTTCCACCTTATTTCAGGAATACAGCATTTACATAGACGGATGCGGTTTCAAAAGGGGCACAAGTTTAAAACGTCTCCTGATATTTGCGAAATATCTTGCCTCTTTGGATAATGAAAATCTGCATGATATACATAAGACAACAAAACAGGCAGCATATGGTTTTATCGGCCAGCTGAAGAATCTTGCTCCAAAAACAGCAAGGGGGATACAAAGTTCAGCTTAGATTTGCTCTGAACTGGCTGTATGACAACAATTATTCGTCTTTTTCGGTGAAACAGGTCCTCCCCGCTATCCATTGTGAAGACCGGAACAGTCTGATGTCTTATTATTCTGCGGATGAGATTGCAATGATCCTTAATTCAGCAGATACATCCACACCGGACGGAAAACTTGAATACTGTATCCTGTGCCTTCTTGCATATCTTGGCATCCGGGCAAGCGACATTACTGCATTACGCTTTGAAAACATCAACTGGAGCAGCGGATTACTTTCGTTTACACAGTTTAAGACAGGCCAGGCACTGACGCTTTCCCTACTGGATGAGGTAAGGTATCCCCTGATTGATTATATTAAAAATGCACGGCCGGAAAGCCCTGATTGATCCGGAGCATGTATTTATAAAACGCCGTGCGCCATACGCCTGCTATCCTGATGGCGGCGGGATTTATGCCATTGTGAGCAAGTGCATAAAAAAGTCCGGCGTTGAGAATAAAGGGCGGCATTTCGACCCACATGCCCTGCGGCATTCACTGGCAACAAACCTCTTATCTGAAAATGTTCCCATCAGTTGGATATCCGACATACTCGGACATGCCAGTACTGTAACTACGGAGGTATACCTTACAACGGATGAAACACATCTGAAAGAATTATCCTTGGAGGTGCCTGCCAATGAGGGACGAGACTACTTTTAACTTCTCCGGTCCGTTCAGGACATCATGCCCATGTATATCAAATACAGGCATTCGATTTGCTATAAGGTATCGGAATCCGAATTATACAGAATGAAGGAGCTGGATGTGTTTTTTGAACATCACGGAATAACACAACCATGCATCCCCATAGAAATGTATGATAAGTGGACTTCCTTAAGGGATGGGGAACGTCCTGTAACTGTCTGCAGGAGACAGGCTATTATATGGGGGCTGGAACAGTATATGTCCGTAGCCGGTTATCAGGATATCTATACAGGCGAAGATGATAAACGCTGTTTTGAAAGCGATTATATCCCTTATATATTTACCAGAGCTGAAATAAAGCGGATATTTTCAGAACTGGACGGCTGCTGTCTTGAAACCCCTTCTTTCCTGAATCATTCTTTCCGCCTGATAGTATCTTTGTGTTACTGCTGTGGGCTGAGAAAATCAGAGGCAGTATCCCTGAAGATAAAAGATGTTGATTTCCAAACAGGGAAAATCAATATCTTAAACAGCAAGAGAGATGTATCATCTCGTCCGTGAAAATTATTTATGATGTGCTTGCTGTTAGTTCCCTTAATGTTAGACAGCTTTTTTCTTTGTAATCACCGAAATAAGATCCCCTCTCCAGATATTCCGGAGCCACCACACCTGCACCTTTCAGATAAGGTTTGAAGAGTCCCTGTATAATGTCAAAAAGCTTCTCCACTACTCCTTTCTTGTCTGCCATGCCTACACCCGGGGCTGCCGCAAATGTCTGCACATTGTCGCCAACCAGCACCCGGTGGTTTCTCATAAATCCGCTTTTACCCTCTCTTGCTATGTAGTAACTCATGTATTTTTTATTTTTTGAATACCAATACCGAAACTGGTTAAAGGATGGATACTTCTCCAATAGTTTGCCGCTGCTGTCAGTATACTTTTCCTTCAGCATGAGTTTGTAAGCCGTGCTGAGACTGTTTTTCTTCCGGCTGTATACATACTTATTTACTGCCCACCGGATGTTTTTTTCATCCTGTGTCACCGGTCTATCCTTTGCCGTCCTGTGTTTTGGAACCAGTGCCGCCATTGAATTATATGTCAGATACAGTTTCAGATAATTTCTTCCATAATAAGTGGTTCCATACTATACCCTGAACCAGCTTAAGGGCTGACGGAAAACCTATTTATATCACCCATAGCAGGTTGCTTACACACTTTTCAGAAATATCAGAAACTTTGGTGTCGAAACTCAAACTGAAAAATTTTATTTTAACTTGGACATTACTATACCATTCTCCGAATCCCAACTTTTTCCCATTTTTTCAAAAACTGGGGATTTTTCAGCAAACTTGGGAAAAACTTGAGGATAACTTCCCCTCCCTACTGCATATAGCCGCCTGTGCTGCTATTGATGGTCTGTGATACATCTATCACTGCTAATTTATTTTGTGCTATGGAAATGATTGATAGACAACCCATCTTTCATCCCACAAAGCACTTCTTAAATCCTTATTTCGTCAATCCCATATTGAAATACTGTCCAACCTTATTGAATAATGTAATCTGTCCTCGCCTGTCACTTCTTTGCCATTTCATAATTATATTCCTGTAATGTAGGAATATTTTCAATTGTGAAATTAAGACTTGAAACTGTTTTTTCCATAGACATTCCCTAAACCCAACACACGTTCCTCAAACTTTTCCTTACTTTCCATGATTTCATAAGGTTCATATTCTCCATAGGCACTGGGACGGCTAATCGTAACTAATTGCACACCATTTCTGCCTATTTGCCTTTGAAGCTTTTCCGTAAAATCCGCCAATGCTTTTCCATGTTTGGTTTTTACTGCAATGCAACCTTTTTTGTCAAACTCTTTTGCTATGAGATAACACATGACTTAACACCTCCTCCAGCTGTTGCTCATTTAATATTTTACCATTTTCATACTCACTACGCAACATCCTGCCTACAGAATCAGAAGATTCCCTCTTGTACAGATATTTATGCAGCCAATTATTCAGTTGCCTGTCATAATAAGTATTTGCCTGGATTTCTATTGGATAATAAAAATGACTTGGTTGAAAATAAATATGTACTCAACGATACCCGTCATCATTCGCCTTTCCATGGCTCATATCGACAACCCGTGCTTCTTCGGGAATCTCACCTTTCAGCAGACTATCATAACTGCCCGTCAGCATACGAAAACCCAAAATATCATTAAATACTTTTTCCAATCTCATCTCGGGATAAAACTTATTGTACTTCCTTATGCAGGAATCCTCACTTTTAATACGATAATCTAAATCCACATTATCCAATATATCCACTTCCTGATAAAATCTTATCATTTCGGAAACTTCTCTGAACAAAATTTCCTTATCGAATTTCCTCAGACTGTTCACAAGGCTTTTGCCCATTTTGCTTTTGTAAGATAATTTTCGAAGAATCTGCACAGATAAACCATTTTTTTCTAATTCTTTTAACAAATGATGTCCTCCCAAAAATCCGTAATATCATATTTCCAATTTTACAACATCTACCCTTATTTATAATCACTGCCTTTTTAATTTAATCATAACATCAGATATCTTTTCCTGCAATGCAAATTTTATTAACAGTAAACGAACTGTCAACTCTTGAACTGCATACTCAAAATCTTCGACATTTACAATTCCCACCCACTTCCTTTTGAAGTTCTCTCATAGTTGATATTCTTGTTACTTTGATAACAGCCAATTACAAACTCGTCAACTTGTCAGGAAATTTCTCGACAAGCTCATTTCAACTATAATTTTTTCTTCTGTTATCAACATGTAAAGCCCCTAACATTTTCAGCTATTTCAATACAGCAATCACAACATCTGTTATCTTATCCTGAAATATAAACTTCTATCAAACGACTGATATTAATTTATAGCATAGCAAAAGAGCTGTTCATCACAGAACAGCTCTCAAACAAACAACTCAGTAAACTTTTAAAGTTTTTCCAGAAGAACCGCCTTTTTCTGGTTAAATTCTTCCTCAGTAATAATTCCATTTTCTTTTAGGGAAGCCAGCTTCTCTATCTGCTTCAGTACATCATCCCCACCAGAGGCGTTATTAGAATGATTGTTTTCTGTTCCCTTAAACTGTTTCATAATGCCTTTCGTGCGAAGTAAATCAAGCATTTCCTGACACACTCCTGCCTGTCCTATGACGGTGAATCCTGTAAGCATCTCATTCCTTACAACATACTCATCCCCTGCTTCATCCAGATAATACAGCTTATGTGCCAGCCGATAATACAAAACCGCCCTGAATCCGGGATATAGGATAATTTCCAGATTACTTTTGATTGCAGGATCTCTTTCACGAATTACTTTTGCTTCCGCCTTTATATAAGAAATAATACCCATATCCATCCGTACCTCTCTGTGTTCTTCATTTATGGCTGTGAAATCTGGATAATCTTATTTCCCCATCCTTCCAGCACCGGATTTTCTTCCACTGCCGTTATAAATTCTTCCGTTGCATCAAATGTACCGATCTTTGTATATTCTGCCGAAATCTCTGCATCATGGTAAAACAATACGATACGGTTAGGATCCGAATAAAATACGTCTCCCGCCTTTGCCTCTGTCACAGTCTCCGGATGATCGGAAGGAATCTCATATCTGCTGGGAATGTCATAATATTGCAGCACACTGTAGTCCGCATCCGCATCCCGTTCATAGATGGGAAGCCTCCAGTCAGAAGTTCCTACATACCTTGCAATCGCTGCCGCAGTTTCATTATCCAGAAGTGTCATCATAAATGCCTCTCCGTTATCCCCAAACCGGACCTCCAGCTGTGTGCTTCCGCTTTCCATCGTTTGATCTTCCGCAGACTGGTTTTCCATACTGGTAATGTTCTCTGTGTCTACATGATTTTCTGAAGAGTCTCCTGCTCCAATATTGCTTTCCGCCCTTTGTGCTTCTGTCACATCAACGCTGCCGGCATTGGTGTCCCTTGCGCTTTCTGTATCTCCATTGTTCTGGCCGCACCCCACCAGAAGCAAGGCAGTAAGTACCACGGCTGCTACCATTCCCATTCCCTTATTCACCATACTTGTTCTGTCATTTTTGTTTTTCATATTGTTTTCATCCTTTCTTCTCTTAGCTCATTTTTCAGGGCATATTGATGACCCTTACGGTGTTTTTTATTTTCCTGCTGTCCCATTTTTCATGTTCAAAAAAACATATCATACTTCCGCCGTCAGCACATTCATGTCCTCCTTTCCGATCCTGCCTGATAACAGCCAGGCGAATCCAAAGAACAAAAGTGTGATCACAATTCCAGGAAGGAGAACGCTTCCAGGCGTATTTCCAGATGTGAAATTGCTGATCCCAGCCAGCCGCATGAGGTTGGATACAATGGGGTCTGTAAGCCCCATAGCTGCCAGCGTCCCAATGACTGCCCCCATTCCTGCCACAAGTCCAAAGCGAAAGGCAAAGGAGAGCCTAAGCATCCGGACAGAACATCCGATGGATTTATAGATTCCCATATCCTTCTGCTCTGCATCCAGAATCTTTGTTCCTGTCATTCCCGTTACGATACAGATAAACGCCGCACTCATTCCATACAGGAAAAGAATCAGCATATGCATGGCGGAAATAATTCCAAAAAGCCCCGGCCAGGAATTCTCATGGACATGGACATCCCCGCCCCAGGTCTGTTCCAAAGCCTCGGTAATCGCCTGTTTCTGTGAAGGATCTTCCAGAAAATAATGGCAGCACCACAGGCGGCTGTCGTCCTCTCCAACAGAAAGGTACCCTTCCCTGCTCATACCCAGATTTGCCCCCATATCATTGGCGCAGTGATAGATGCCTGAAACTGTAAACGCTCCACTGCCTTTATTCCCCCGGATTGTAACAGTATCCCCAACATCTACTCCCAAATCTGCTGCCAGCACCTCTGTCAGCACTACCTGGTCTGCCGCCCTGCTGGTATGGCCCCTGCTGATATGGAACCGCTCCGGCTCCGTGATCACATTTGCCGTGTAATTCGTCCCATTTACAGAAACGCTTGGCATGGCCAGCAGATAGCTGTCTGTGATATCCGTATAAGAAAGCACCATTGTTTCCATTTCTTCGGCCGAAAGCTTCCCAAGAACCTGCACTCCCAGGTCAAGGTCTGCCGGGTTAAACGCATCCATCATCCCTTTTCCGTCCGCCCCCAGCCAGCCGTTCATCCGGCCTGCCAAGGAAGCGAAAAACACCAGAAGTGCCGCTACAAGACAGGCGCTTGTATAGCGTTTCCCCCCTGTCAGGACCTGCCGCAGCGCCAGATGGAAGCTAAGCCCTTCTGCCCGAAGCTTATGGTGGAAAATACCGGCTCCTGCATCCTGCGCCTCCCCGGATTCCCTGCGGATGGCTGCCATGGGGGTGGTCCTGCCAATCCTCCGAAGACACAGGGCACAAAAGCCTCCAGGCACCAAAAGAAGGACGGCCAGGATACCAAGGCAGGGAAGGACAGGAAATTGAACCGGCAGCAAAACACCCGTAGTAGTCACTGTAATCCGGCTGATGATCCCTGCTGCCGGAACTGCCAGAAGCATCCCCGAAACCGCGCCAATTCCCACGGCTCCCATATACTGTACCATCAGCTGGCCCGCCAGTTGTTTCCCGGTAAACCCTATCGTTTTTAAAATCCCAAGATTCTTCCATTCCTGTTCTACCAGCCCGAAAATACTGTGTCCCATGACTGCCATGGCCACTCCCAGCAGCACAAATGCAAAAGCCGCTAAAATGGCTGAGAAAGCATCCTGGAGAATGACCATAAAACCCGCAATCGTATCTGCGCTGTGGATAAATTCCGTATACATAGAAAGAGGTGTGTTTTCTGTCAATGTTCTGTTTACTTCCGAAACAGTCCTGCCTTCTTCCATTTGAATATGGATCATGACGCCATCCCTGGCCAGGGCATCCATTCCCGCCTCTTCTATGACAGAGCAGATTTCCTCATAGGTCTGCTCTGAGATCAAAAAACCTTTCATCCCAATCATGGAACTGCCCATAAAAGGATCTTCATAATACCCAGCCACCGTCAGGCTGATCTTACGTCCGCCTCTGGCTATGGAAAATGTGATTGCATCCCCAGGTTTCAGATCCATCATGGATTTCATGGAAGGAGATACATATACTTCCTCTTCCCCGATTTCTTCCGGAGCTTCGGCATAGCCCGAAAGGTCACTCTGAAAGAAACGGTCCCTACCCCCTGTCCACGGAATCAGCTGCCCCTCGCTGTCAGATTCCATGCCGTTTGCTTCATATTCAGAAAAAATCAGTCTCTGTGTCTCTGCCGCCTCTACTCCTTCCTGCCCCCGGATACTTTCTGTCAGGAAGTCCAAATCCGGCACATTCGATGCCCATGCGGTAAGATCCCCAAACCTTAGTCTCTCCATCTCTTCCCTTATATAACGGTTCCCCACAAATGCAGTCATCAGCACTGCTGTCAGGGAAAGCGCTGTCAGAAACAGGAGGATTCCGATTCCCAAAAGGCTTCCTTTATGCTTTTTTATTCCTGCCCGGATTACAATCTGGTTTTCCATTCCTTTCATCTCCTCCCTATCTGCTTCAGTCTGGAAGAACGCACGCTCTGTGTGCATTCTTCCGGGCAAAACTTAGAAGTTCTTATCCTGCGTACTTTGCAGGGTTAGAACTTCTTTTTGCCCTGCTACCATCGAAGCTTGGAAAGCCACTGGCTTACATCTCTTTCCCGCTGCTTCTCTTCCATTTCATTGTACGGCTCCAACGCCAGTTCATCACAGACCTTTCCATCCTCCAGATAAAGAACCCGGTTCCCTCTGGCTGCGGCCCGCAGGTCATGTGTCACCATCAGGATACTCTGGCCTTCACGGTTCAAGTCGGTCAATAGCCCAAGGACTTCACGGGTATTTGCCTGATTCAATGCCCCTGTAGGCTCATCTGCAAACAGAAGCCCCGGCTTTCCGATCATGGCCCTGGCAATGGCTGCCCTTTGCGCCTCGCCCCCGGATACCTGGGAGGGCAGTCTGTCCTTTGCTGCCTCCACATCCATCTGCCGCAGGAGATTCGCAGCCCTCTCCCTTACATTTTCGGCGCTGTCCTTTTTACTCACATATCCTGCCACCAGCACATTTTCCAAAAGCGTCAGGCTGCTGACCAGATGGGTCTGCTGGAATACAAATCCGAATTCCTCTGCCCGTAGCTTTGCCATCCGGTTTTCAGAAAGGCCGCTGATCTCCTTATCCTTGTAAAACACATGTCCTGCGGTCAACGGATCCATACCGCTTAAGCTGTACAAAAGCGTAGACTTCCCGGCTCCCGAAGGCCCCATAATCACAGTAAAGTCATTTTCATATATTTCAATGTCAATTCCGTCCAGGACTTTTGTCTCTGTCTTTCCCTGGAAAAAAACTCTGGTGATTTTTTCTCCATGTAAGATTGTGTCTGCCATTTGTTACGCCACCTTTCCCTTCAGGATCAAAGGTTTTTTCCCTGTCCGGATATCCGGCAGGATTTCTTCTACAAAGTTCACATAGAACTGCACATAGTCCAGTCTTTTCTCTGCAAGGATCTTCCTCATCCGAAGCAGCATCTCCTGCCGGATCTGTTCCCTGGAAACGCCATTGCCTGTTTCCGCATACATTTCAAAGGTATCTTTCGTAGTCTGCCGGAACTGATAATCTTTCAGCCCTTCGATACAGAAACCTTCGATGGCCAGTGGGTGAAGAAATTCCCTGTTTCCTCTTCCGTCTTCAAACCAAAGGACATCTTCGTTTCTTCCCAAAAGCCCCACTGCTTTGGTAAAAGGAAGCTCTTTTTCCTTTGGCGGCTGCAGAGTCAGACGGTCAGAAAGGCGGTACCGGATCAGCGGCTGTGCATAGTTATAAAGGCAGGTAAGGTACATCACCCCATGTTCCACCTCAATGATATTCATATCATCAAAAAGGAGCATCCCTTCCTCCGAGTCTGTTTCCACCCCAAGGGCCAAGGATTCACTGGCTCCATAAAAATTGACAACCTGTGTCCGGAATATATTTTCCAGATAGGTCCGTAAACTGTTCCCCAATGGTTCGCCACAGGAAATCATCCTTTCCGCATCCAGGCTGACTTCCCCGTTCTCCATCAGCTGTGCCAGGATCTTGATGGCAGATGGATAGCCAATAACAATATTGGGCCGGAACTCTTTTAACTGCCTGATCCATTCTGTGACCGGCGTCTTGATATCCAAATAGAGCTGGCTGGCACCTACTCCACGGATTCCGTCTCCCACCGCCATAGCGCCTCCATATCTTCCGTCTGTGGCCGCAATATAGACGATCCTGGGACGTTTCATCAGAAGTCTCAATATCTGCGGCATGGACATTCCCCAAAGAGCCGCCCGTATGATACCCATAAGCATCTGGCCCCAGGCATCCTCATCATATACAAAGTATCCGGGTTTCCCGGTGCTGCCAGAGGAATGAACCACATGATACTTTCCCTGATAAGGCTTCCGGTCTGCCGCTTCCCCCGCATCAAATTCCCGCAGGTTTTCCTGTTTTAAATCCGGCACTGTGACCAGTTCATCAAAATGCTCTAAAAGCGTTTGTTTGTCGATGGTGGGAAAGCAGGAAAGAGGCAGCGTATCCAACTGTTCCTCTGTAATTCCCGCCTTCTCAAAAGCTGCCCGGTAATAAACTGAATGCTCCCATGCGAACCTGAGAAGCTTCCGCAGTTTTCCATCCTGCAGGGAACGCATCTTTTCGGCACTTAATTTCACATTCTTTTTCAGTCTGTATAAATCAGTTAAAGTCTTTAAGTAGTTCATTTTCTTCCTCCATTCAAAATCGCTGCACGATGGCACTATAAATTACCGCTTACGGCAATTTGGTAAAGTCCCTTCGCAACTTCACCTATTCAACCGAAATGACATATGCCGTTTTATAATCTTCCCTGTGGTAATAAATCAGTTCCTTTGTCTCCTGATTCATCACAATGCTCCACTCGGTTGATTCAAACTCGCCAAAATTGTCCTTGCTCACGCTGTCCAATGCGTCCCGCACTTCTGTTTCTGTCATCGCCCCTCGTTCTTCCAGTGTCTGGGTAAGGATTTCATACCGGGTATGAGACTGGGCGGTTCCGATTCCCTGCTTCTCTCCATCCGCCAGGTAAAAATTGGTAACAACCGGCGTTTCGGTAACAATCATCTCATTATCTACATATTCCACGGCCACGCTCCTTCCGTCCGCGTCCGCCAGGACCAGATGCACCATCATTCCCATGGAGCTGTGAAAGTCGTATTGCTGCAGGAGCTCCAGTGCTTCTTCCACATCTGCTGCTTTGTCAAGCAATAACCGGATTGCTGTTGTAGTAGTAATGTCCGGCTTGGCCGTATCCTGATTGATATCTGCAGAGTCCTGAATCATATTCACAGAAACGGCCAGTCCCTTTTCGTTCATGCCATCCAGCGGCGCATATAAGGAAACAAAAGCCTGCATGGAATCCGGTAATTGTGAAATATCAAGCCCGCCGGCACGAATAAAGTCCATATTGACGGTTGAAACGGAAAAGTAGCCTTTTTCCGGTCTGGCGCTGACAATCAATCCATTACAGGTATTCCAGTCAAAATTTCTTCCGAACAGGTATCCGCCATCCTGATTTTCCACTGACAAAGTACTGCATCCGAAAGGAGCTTCTTCCATTTGAATTTCCTGTGCCAGCAGTGAAGTGATATAAGCCGCAACATCCGCGTCAGTGGCGGCTCCTCCCTGCTCTAAGAATGTGTCAAAGCCATAATCCCCTTCATATCGGACGGTTGACAGTCCTGCTTCCAGTTCCGCGATTTCAGAAGTTGGAGTAATCCAGATTGCATTCTCATCTCTGCTTCCTTTTTCATTTTCTTCTTCCATTGTTGTTTCTTCCGCTGTCCTACTTTTCGAACTTTCCTCGCTGCGGCTGTTTCCCTCCGTTTGATCACTGGGATCTCTTCCGCATCCTGACAGCAAGCCCAATATCCCTAAAGCTAAAAGCAGACCTATATTAAATCTTTTTTTCACTGTTTTTATCCCTCTCTCTCTGTGTCTGTGACTATACTATAGCCGCCCCAGATAACATCCAACTAACAGAAAAATAAACAATTTCTAAATGAATTCTTGCAGATTTCTCAATTACCTTTTTATCTGCTTTCATGGTTATCTTATCAAGATGGCATGTAAATAGCAAATACTTATACTTTATCCGTTTGAATAGGCATTTTCTATGAATACAAATCCATAACTCAACTAAGAATTCTCTTGCCGAATTATTGGTATTCCATCCGATCTATGTCATTTATTATCCATCAAATCAAATTTTGCCTTTATAAAAAAATACCGATTTTACACTACCAACAGATTTTTATCTGTCATTCATGCAAAACCAGTATTTTACGAAAAATCTGAATTACAATTTTGATTTCCAGTATCATAAATGCTTATTTTTCCACAAATTGCTGTATATCCAATGTTCCGGTCAATTCGGAAATCCACTCACTGCCGGATACAGCATTTCCCATGTGATAAAGGCCATGATACGGGCCATAGTCGCTGTAGTACATCACCACGTTTCCCCATGGTGAAAAATATGCCAGGCTGCCGGCCGGCCCCTCTCCTTCCACGGCATTGTCTGTATCCAACGGTTCCGGCGGATAAAAAATTTTCTCATTAGTACTGTAATCCTGAACCTCAACCGTCAAAGGAAGCTGATCATACAAAGACCGGGCAGCCGGACTGTCATTCAGTTCAAAAATAATCGTATGATTGTTGTCCTTTACCTGAATCTGTAAAACCGTATCATTTTTTTCTTCATATTCTGAAACCTGAGATGTCGGACAGCGAATTTTCTTTCCTATCTCCCGCACAAATACAGCGGATTAAAA